>NZ_JACJSH010000040.1:0-71816 GCF_014698055.1 Nostoc sp. FACHB-133 | reverse complement strand
TCAGTGACATCGAATCATACCTCAAGCGATCGCTTTTTAGATCCTAAATAACTCTTGATGGAGCCAACTTATTTGTTAAGCAATATTTCGCCAGCAGTATCAAAAGTGGACAAGACCCTTAATCCTGGCTGGAAAATGTCTTGATTGCAGGTCTGAGCGATTAGCATTGCAGGTCGCTACAAGTAGAAGCAATTAATGCCAATACAAATGAGGTGACATCAACCTCTTTAGAAGCGGCGCAGGATGCATTCAAAACTTTTATTGCAGTTGTCAACCGTAATCCGAGTTATTGGTTCTCTGTGGGTACTGATTGCCAAGCAAGGCGATCTTTCCAGTGCGATGTGAAATTAACTTGAACTACTTGCTTAAAGTCCTCCAAAGCTGCTGAAAAAGCTTTCTCTTTTAGCTTGGCTGCACCTTGGTTGTGCAACTGTTTAGGGAATTGTGGATTCCATACATATTTTTGACAAGTTTGGTAGGCAATTTCTACATCACTGCCATTTTCAGGATTTTGAAAGACGGGATGATAATGTAACCTGTTGCAGCAAACTTGCAACCATTCTTGCCATCCACATTGCCACAAGCGGACTGTTCCATCAAGACTACCACTGACAATCAGTTTACCATCAGGGCTAAAAGCTGCGGAATTTACCCAATATTCATGCCCGCACCAAGGTCTACCAATGGAGTTGCCCTCAATATCCCACAAGCGCACTGTCAAATCATTGCTGGCACTGACAATCCACTGACCATCAGGGCTAAAGGCGACAGAATTAACTTCTTTTTCATGTCCGTGCCAAGGTTGACCAATGGGGTTGCCCTCAATATCCCACAAGCGGATTGTCGAATCATTGCTGGCGCTGACAATCAACTTGCCATCTGGACTAAAGGCGACAGAATTAACTTCTTTTTCATGTCCGTGCCAAGGTTGACCAATAGGATTGCCGTGAATATCCCACAAACGGATTGTTGAATCATTACTGGCACTGATAATCAACTTGCCATCTGGACTAAAGGCGATAGAATTAACTTCTTTTTCATGTCCGCGCCAAGGTTGACCAATGGGATTGCCGTGAATATCCCACAAGCGCACTGTCAAATCATTGCTGGCACTGACAATCCACTGACCATCAGAGCTAAAGGCAACAGAATTGACTTCTTTTTCATGTCCGTGCCAAGGTTGACCAATGGTGTTGCCCTCAATATCCCACAAACGGATTGTTAAATCATTGCTAGCACTAATAATCCACTTACCATCGGGGCTAAAGGCAACAGAATTGACTTCTTTTTCATGTCCGTGCCAAGGTTGACCAATGGGATTGCCCTCAATATCCCACAAGCGGATTGTCGAATCATTGCTGGCACTGATAATCCACTGACCATCAGGACTAAAGGCGACAGAATTGACCCAATTCTCATATTTGCGCTGCGATCGCCCGATGACCCGATCTTGTAGTATTTGATGTAGCTCCCACAAACGCACAGTGCGATCGCCACCACTGATAATCAGCTTGCCATCGGGGCTAAAGGCTAGGGAATTAACCTCTCCTTCATGTCCGCGCCAAGGTTGTGTGATGGGGTTGCCATTAATATTCCACAAGCGGATTGTGCGATCGCAGCTACCACTAATAATAAACTTGCCATCAGGGCTAAACGCTACAGAATTTACATGTCCTTCATGCCCGTGCCAAGGTTGACCGATGGGATTACCTTGGATGTCCCACAACCGCACTGTCGAATCACTACTACCACTGACAATAAACTTGCGATCGGGGCTAAAGGCAACGCAAATAATTTTTGCCTCATGTTTGTGCCAGGGTTGAGTAATGGTGTTACCTTGTAAATCCCACAAACACACCGTTCCGTCAAAACCAACACTGATAATAGAATCGCCATTGGGGCTAAAGGCGACGGAAATAACTCCTTCCTTATGTCCGCGCCAAGGTTGAGTAATGGCGTTACCTTGTAAATCCCACAAACATACTGTTCCATCAAAACCAACACTGACAATGCAATCGCCATTTGAGCTAAAGGCGACGGAAATAACTCCTTCCTCATGTCCCTGCCACGGTTGAGTAATGAGATTACCTTGTAGATCCCATAAACACAAAATTCCGTCAATACTGCCACTAACAATCAACTTGCCATCAGGACTAAAGGCTATACAATTAACCTCTTGCTCGTGCCCCAACAAAAATTGAGCAGTAGGATTGCCAATGATATTCCATAAGCACACCGTAGAATCGCTACTACCACTGGCAATAAACTTGCCATCAGGACTAAAGGCTACACAATTAACCTCTTGCTCGTGTCCGCGCAAGCTATTTGCCTCTGTGGGTGTGTTCATTGCTTCTTTTAAGCTTCCCAAAACAGGAGCTAGAAGCTGGTTTGGGTATTTCTCTAGATTCTCACCCATTGTTTGAATTGCCAGCACCAAACCCTCTAGCGGTTGGACAGGAAGTAAATTCAAAACCCTGGCGGATTGCTCGCGCAGTTTTGATTCAGTCAGTGCAAGGTGTAACTTTTGAATCTCCTGTTGATGGCGATCGTGCCATCCAACACTAGGATTAATAAATTGATTAGCTTGTTCTCTTAAATAACCAAACGTTTGCTCTTTTAGTTCTTGATAAGTCTTTATCTTCAGAACCCCGTTTGCAATATCTTCACTTTCCCACAATACATTCAGGGTGTATGCCAGAAGTGGTAAAGAATCATCTTGTTGGTGAAAATCATGAATAATTTGCTCAACTAGACCTTGTTCAAAGGTAACGCCATTTCTCGCAGCAGGTTCAGCGATCGCTAACTTTAATTCTCCATCGTTCATTCTAGTGAGTATACGACTATAGCGATCGTGAATCTTTGCAAGTTGGGGATACTCACTAAATTTATCCAGAAAATCAGACCGCATTGTTAAAACAATTTTGACAGAGCTTTCCTGCTGCTGGAACAGTTGAAATAGACTAGCAACAAATTTATCGCGTTCCGGCTTTTGAGTTTTTGTAAACAGTTCTTCAAATTGGTCAATAAAAATCAGAACGAACTGATAATCTTGTTTGAGGAATGTGACAATTTGAATTAGCGTATTTTCTCTTATTTCTCTAGCAATATCCGCTATTTGCGATTTTTTACCATAAGTAGAAGCGAGACACTGATAAAGAGATTTAAAAGGATTTTTATCTGGGCAAAAACTGATATTAATTAATGATTTTTTATTAGATCCTAAATAAGGAATTAAACCTGCCCGAATCAATGATGATTTGCCAGTGTCTGATGCTCCTAAAAGCAAGAGTACATTATCTTTTTTTAAGCGATCGCCCAGATTATCAATCCACTTCTCCCGACCAAAAAATTTGTCTTTATCTTTAATTTCAAAAGTTTTTAATCCTAAGTAGGGAGAGTCTGTTTTGAGTGGACGACCATGAATGTCCTCAAAATTACTGTCAGAAAAAAAGTCGTATTCAGAAATATCTTGGACATTACACCCAATATTTATATCGCCTTTAGAACTGTTAACCATCTTATCTCCTTACCTTTGGACATCTCTGGCTAAATCTTTACCTCAGTTATAGTTCCTCGGCTAATCTTTGTAAGTAACTCAACAAAATTAATTACACATTTTCTTGTGAAGCTTTCCCTGTCGCCGCTCTATAGGATCACAAGTCGAATTACCCCCCTTAATCCCCCCTTGTAAAGGGGGGAAAAAAGAAATCTAGTTCCCTCCCCTTTACAAGGGGAGGGTTAGGGTGGGGTAAAACCCGGATTTGTCAATTATTTCCAACTTGTGTGTACACGGTAGCTTATAGGATAGAAGTTTTGTAAATCCTATGCGTGAAAGATTAAGGTTTTAAATAGATTTATTCAGCAAAATTACTTAAGTAACTTTCAAAAATATGTAGTAACTTTATCCTAAAATGCCGGAAATGACAAACGGGATGGAACTTTTTGATAACCTACACCTTGCTATGTTTAGCGGCAAAGGTGGAGTCGGAAAAACGACAATCTCCTGCACCTTTGCATGTCGTTGGGCGCAGAAATTTGCCAATGAGCAAATTCTTTTAATCTCAACCGATCCGGCTCACTCTCTTGGAGATGTCTTACAAGTTAGCGTTGATGACATTCCTCGTCCCATAGCAGAACTACCAAATCTACGAGTAAGGGCGTTAGATGCAAAGCGTCTGCTACAAGAGTTTAAAGAACGTTATGGTCAGGTGTTAGAACTGTTAGTGGAGCGCGGTAGTTTTGTTGAAGGAGAAGACTTGCTTCCAGTTTGGGATTTAAATTGGCCTGGACTGGACGAGTTGATGGGCTTGTTAGAAATCCAACGCCTTTTTAACGAGCAGCAGGTAGATCGAGTAGTAGTGGATATGGCTCCTAGCGGTCATACTCTCAACTTGTTTGGATTGATGGACTTTTTAGACACTTTCCTCCACTCTCTGGAACTGTTTCAAGAAAAGCATCGGTATATTAGCAAGACCTTTGCCGGGAGTTACACACCCGATCGCGCTGATGAGTTTTTGCAAACCCTGAAAGCTGAACTTTCACAAGGTCGTCGTCTGCTTCAAGATCCTACCCATACAGCTTGTTTGTTAGTTGCGATCGCTGAACCAATGAGTTGGTTGGAGTCAAAACGATTCCTAGAAGCCTTACAAACCATGCAGGTTCCTTGCGGAGGATTGTTTGTTAACCAAGTCCTTGCCAGTGCAACTGACCCAGATCGTTACCAAGAACAACAACCGCTTATCAGCCAGTATACGGCTCTTGCTAACGGAAAGCCGATGTTTATTGTGCCACAGCAAGATGAGGAGCCTTTGGGAATTGTAGCCCTCAGCCATCTCATCAACCAAATCCATATTCCTCAGCTTGAACCGCTATCTCCTGTTCATCTACTCCCAATTCAATGGCCTGAAAAAATTCCTCCTAGCTTTGGAGATTTTCTGACCAAAGGTCGTCGCCTGTTACTAATTGGCGGTAAGGGTGGAGTAGGAAAGACCACAGTAGCAGCTGCAATTGGTTGGGCTATGGCTCAACAACATCCTGATCGCAAAATTCGTATGGTTTCCATCGATCCAGCCCACTCCTTGGGTGATGCCTTTGGTCTGAGTTTAGGACACGAACCATATCAAATAACTGCCAATCTTCGAGGTCAGGAAGTGAATGGCGATCGCATTGTCGATCAATTCAGAGCCGATTACCTATGGGAACTGGCCCAAATGATGAGTGGCGAAACCCAAACAAGCGAATCTATCGAAATGGCCTATGCTCCTCTTGCTTGGCGCAAAATTGTCGATCAAGCTTTACCAGGGATTGATGAAATACTTTCCCTGTTAACAGTAATGGAATTGCTAGAGCAACAAGAAGAAGACTTGATTATTTTAGACACTGCTCCTACAGGTCATCTTCTGCGTTTTCTAGAAATGCCAACTGCACTAGCAGACTGGCTAGGTTGGATTTTCAAACTCTGGATCAAGTATCAGAATGTCCTTGGTCGTACAGAGTTTATGGGGCGTTTACGAACTTTGCGACAGCGCGTGGTCAAAGCCCAAAAAGTGCTAAAAGACCCACAACAAGCAGAGTTCATTGGGGTTACACTTAACCAGACTAGTGTACTTGCCGAACAACAACGCTTGTTCAAATCTATGCAAGAAATAGGTGTAAGTCAGAATTACCTTGTTCTCAACCGCTTTAATTCTACAGCAACCATTAATTGCGATGACTGCGAGACAAATTTTCCAGGTTTGACAATAGTTCGCTTACCAATGCTTCCTCGATCAGTTCAGCCTTTAGAACGCATCCAAGCAGCCGCCAGCTGTTTATTTTAACGGCTAATTAGACTAAATACTTTCATACCCAAAGAGAAATTTATTATGCATCGCACTCCAAACCGCAGACAAATCCAAGCCAAACTTAGCACCATGCCTCCTCAACGTTCTCAAGCAACAGCTTACTTAAATGCTTACAAAATGATGTTAGAGAAAGAGCGTTTAGAGGAGGAACTAGAGAAACTCGAAGCACGCCGACATCAGATTCAGCAGCGTCTTGCCATTTTAAATAGTCAACCAATTCCTGAAGGAGACATGACCCATCAGCAAGCAAATACTGGCTTGGAGGACAATACACCAAAATTTAAAACCATAACATTGGAATACTAAGTACTAAGATTTCAGCTTGCCTATTCTTCGCAACTTCCTTGTCCGGTCGTAGCTCAAAAAATCAAATTTTTTGAATTAAACTTTTAAGCTGGCTTTGATCAGCCTAATATAATACAATCTCATCTTTACCGAAAAGACTGTTATTCTCACTAAAATAGAGAAGACTTGTTTTTAATCTAAATTATAGAAAAAATGTAATCTATATCTATTAACTTTGTCAATAATATTGTTATCCATATAATGCGGAAAGCATTTCTGCTATTTCTATTTGTCCTCTTTCTTTAGCAAACTCTAATGCGTCCATATTGTTCATATTATCACCTGAATATTTTATCTTGAAATCAATTTTATGCTTGATTAAAACCTCTACGATGTCTATATTGCCACTGTAAATTGCGCTAAACAAAGGATTCCTTTCTGGTTCAGATATATCTATCTCTGCCCCCTTTTCTAACAAATAGTTAACAACATCTATTCGCCTTTCTGCGGCAGCAATATTCAAGATATTTCCTTTCAAAATTCCTGCTTTTTCATTAAAATCTACTCCTTTTTCAACAAGATACTTTATAGTTTCTATACTGGCATTAAAAGAAACGGCAAAATGTAGCCAATTTCCAAATACAGTTGTTGCATTAATTTGGAATGGATCAGAAGCAAATAGGCTTTCTAACTTGCACTGATCGCTATTTTCGATAGCCTGTTTGATTTCTTGCGTTAACAAATTGGTGTCCATAATATTCTCTCCTTGCCCAAGTTACGAGCGATCGCCTTCTGTTATGTGGGAATTGTAGGGTTAACCGACATTGTGGTAGAGGCAGCTAGTATAAGCTTTTAGGTTAAAGTAAGCCTTCATTGCCACTTTACTAAAAAGATGTTTAAGTTTGCACACTAAATTCTTCAGGAGCAATACCCCAATTTACCCAACAAATAGCATCTTGTGCTGATTGAATATCTGGTAGTATGCGCAATACATGAATTCTTTAGATACTAGGACAGGTCATTTTTAACAAATAAATTTAGGTACGAAAATTCGTTGCTTAGTTATTTCTTACTTATACTCAATTGCCTAAAATTAGCCAGATCGCTTCACAAGGAATGAAGAATCGACATCTAAAAGCCAATTCTCATCAATAAATTCTAGATTTTCATCATAAACAAGAACCAATTCACCAAGTTTTTGAGCATTGCTACTTGCAGTTTTCGTATTATCAACAGTATCAGCTATGAGCAAAAACTTTAGTTGTAAAAAACGTTCTTTATGAGTAACGCCTATTGAACTGCTAACTAATTCGGCTTTTAGGGTACGAGGTAACGTAATTTTCTCATAATATTCATCTTGTTCATCCCAATAGCCACACACTTTATAATCACATTGGTCAAGATGTTCTTGAACAAGAAGATTAGAATCTAAACTTTGTAATATTTCAGTTAAATCTTGCCAAACTTGATGATTTTTTAATTTGAGCCTTGTCATAGTTATGTGGGTTTAATGTTCTGTTACAAAACCAGAGAAGTGCAATATACCATCAATGAATTTTGCATGAAATCGGCGGTCGCCACCTTTACCTAAGACTTTAGATTTCAAATCGTAGCCAGATTCTTGGGAAGCCACCAACCCAACATTACCGCGAGGAGGCACAAGCCCTTTCTCAATGGCTTTTAAATATTTCCCCTTCCGATCATATTTTAATCCCAGCTTTATTTGTTCACTGCCAAATGAAACTAGCAGACCACTGATTGAAAGGTATACACTATCAGGCTGAATATCTGCCCAATTATCGGGTAAAGCTTTCATTAAATTAATACTTAATATAGTAGAAGCATAATTTACTTAAGTATAATAGCTAACAACATTTTTAAAATTAACGTGCGCCTCCGTTGGAGACTCACGTTAGTTAAAGCAATAAATCACACAAGCTAGGAAAGAATTTCAATACTCTTGTGTTTGATCGCGTTCCTCCTGTTCTGCTTCCAGAATTGCTAATAAAAGAGCTTCTTCCTGAATTTCAAACTCTTCTTCAGGAATTTCCCCCATATCAAAAGCGAGTTGGAGTGCAAGAAGTTGCTTGCTGAGATTTTCTTTATCATCAATTTCAGTACTCGCCTGTTCTAAAATTTTTTCCCCAAGCCACGTTACCCCCATTAATGGGCCAGTAATCGGTAATAGTAAAAAGCGCAGAACCATATTGCTTTACCCTGTGTGGACTTATTAAAGGTATCCTCTCAAGACCGTAATCATGCTGATGACATAAATATTAAACATTACTAGTCTTGTGTTGATGCCAAAATGCGTTGGATTTGAGTCCAGTTAAAGCTGATTGACATCTGTATTTTATATTTGCAATGTAAAAAAAATTACTTTTGTATGACACATTACTATTTACGAGGTACTTAGAGTTTGACAACAGTATTAAATGCATCTCCCCAACGATTTGTCAATACACCTGCTGTTCAACGGGTCGCTCAACGTGCTTTGCGCTATCTACAGTCAGGTTTTTCAATACATTTGCGTGGTGCAGCCGGAGTCGGAAAAACTACTCTGGCAATGCATCTCGCTGATTTGCTCAACCAGCCGATCATTCTCTTATTTGGAGATGATGAGTTTAAAACCTCAGACTTGATTGGTAATCAATTAGGTTATACCCGTAAAAAGGTTGTTGATAACTTCATCCACAGCGTTGTCAAAGTTGAGGATGAACTCCGACAACATTGGGTTGATGCACGATTAACCCTAGCTTGTAAAGAAGGATTTACGCTGGTTTACGACGAATTCAATCGATCGCACCCGGAGGTAAATAACGTTTTACTCTCCGTACTTGAGGAGAGGTTGTTAGTATTACCAACAAACCAACATCGAGCCGAGTATATCCGGGTTCATCCTCAGTTTCGGGCAATCTTAACATCAAATCCTCAAGAGTATTGTGGAGTTCATGCAACTCAGGATGCTTTGATGGATCGTGTTATTACCATCGATATGCCTACACCTGATGAACTGAGTCAGCAGGAAATTGTAGTTCATAAAACAGGTATAGATTCTGAGAAAGCAGAAGTAATTGTCCGCATAGTACGGACGTTTTGGAGTCGATCTGGCTCTGGACAGGGTGGTGGATTGCGTTCCTGTTTGATGATTGCCAAAATCTGCCACGAACACGAAATTTCTGTAAACCCTGGAGATCCTAGCTTCCAAGATATTTGTGCCGATATCCTGCTTTCTCGCACGAATCAACCTCTCATGGAAGCAACTCGACTACTGGAAGAGGTTTTAAGTGAATTGAATCGTAGTATAAATACTCAATCTCAGTCGTCAGAGATAATACCAAACAATCAAAATCAGATTGTATTGGAACAACGAGTACCTTACGAGCATGAAGTCTACAGCTACCTGTGTAATTCTCCAGGAAGGCGTTTCTCTGAATTGGCAGTAGAGTTAGGGATCGATCGCAGTCAAATTGTCGCTGCACTCAAGTCTCTCAGGGAGCAGGGAGTATTAGTCCAAATGCAGGGCAATGCCGAGTCGCCGAGCATATCACAAACAGTTGCTTTTGATTCTGGCCATTTAATAAACAAATGAGTACTAATACTAACCGGGGAGCTATCACCACATCAACTCAAGGTTCTACCTTGGCAGATATTCTAGAACGGGTTCTGGATAAAGGCATTGTTATCGCAGGAGATATTTCTATTTCCGTAGGTTCCACAGAACTGCTCAACATTCGGATTCGTTTGTTGATTTCTTCTGTTGATAAAGCCAAAGAGATTGGAATTAACTGGTGGGAGAGCGACCCCTATCTTAATAGTCAAACTCGCACCTTATTAGCAACTAATCAACAACTTCAAGAGCGTCTTGCCAGTCTAGAAACAGAACTGCAATCGCTTAAAGTACTCAATCCTAATAATCATCAGAATGCAGGCGATTAGCAAATCAAAAGGTTCCGATTCCGGTTTAGCACCGTTGTTACTGACGGTTGTTGAACTGATACGCCAACTCATGGAAGCTCAGGTGATTCGGCGAATGGATGCTGGCACCCTCAACGACCATGAGCTAGATCGAGCTGCCGAAAGCCTGCAACAGCTTGAACAACAGGTTGTTAAACTTTGCGAGATATTTGATGTTGACCCAGCCGATCTAAATATTAACTTGGGTGAAATGGGAAATTTACTTCCCCAATCTGGAGGATACTACCCCGGTGAAACCTCTAGTCAACCCTCTATTTTAGAACTCCTCGATCGCCTACTAAATACCGGCGTTGTGGTTGAAGGTGACTTGGACTTAGGACTGGCTCAATTAAGCTTAGTTCATGCCAAGTTAAGACTAGTACTCACCTCTAAACCCCTGTAATACCAATTTTGGATTTTAGATACTTCGACTTCGCTCAGTACAAGTTTTGGATTTTGGATTAAAAGCCTTTGCTAGGAAGGTGTTCCAAAAATTTCAAACAATACTTGCTATCTTATTTTGGTGTAACTTTTTTATCTACATTCTTCTTGGTAAGACATTTTTATGAGTTATGGCTTTTACATTTATGGAATTTTGACCTTGCCTGCTCCTGAAAACTTAAATTTACAGGGCTTAGATCGGCAACCCGTACAAATTAAAATTTTGGATGATTTTGCAGTAATCTACTCGGAAGCACAGCAAGAGCGTTATTTGGCCAGCCGTCGTAACCTGCTAAGTCATGAAAAAGTCCTTGAGGAGATCATGCAAGGAGGCGATCGCTATTTACTGCCGGTGCAATTTGGACTTTTGGTTTCAAGCTGGGAAACGGTTGCACAGCAATTAATTCGTCCTCATCAAGAAGAATTGACGCAATTGCTTGCGAAGTTATCGGGTTGCCGAGAAGTTAGCGTCAAAGTTTTTTGGGATACCGAGGCAGAAATTCAGGGACTATTGGCAGAACACCCAAATCTCAAAACCGAAAGGGATAAACTAGTGGGTCAACCTCTGAGTATGGAGCGGGTAATCCAAATAGGGCAAACCATCGAACAGGGAATGAGCGATCGCAAGCAAGGCATCATAGATGTATTTCAAAGCACGCTCAACTCCATTGCGATCGAGGTGGTGGAAAATACTCCCCAAATGGACACAATGATCTACAATTCAGCCTACCTAATTCCTTGGGAAGCAGAATCACAATTTAGCGAACACGTTGAAGCACTCGATCGTCAATTTGAAAACCGTTTGCGAATTCGTTATAACAATTTCACTGCCCCGTATAACTTTGCTCGTCTTCGATTAAGTACAACGGTGTAAATATTTGTAGTTGGGATGATGCACGAGGGAAGAGGATTTTAGTCTAGTTTATCTTCTGTGCCAAATCATAGTTTTTTTTTAACGCAAAGGTACGCGGAGGTTAGCGCAAAGGTACGCAGAGATTTTCTTAAGTTAATTCGCTATGTTCAAAAATATTTAGAGGCATTTCATAGAGAATTGGTATGAACAGCAATAAAAATTGAAACTGTTGAATTTTTTAGAAATTAAATTTTTCTCTGCCTTTTATTTAAGTAAAATCAATGGACGACATATTTAAAGGATTTGAACACCTATTAGAAATTGCCAAAGCTTTAGAAGAAAAAGTGGAGAAAGGGGAGTTAAAAACTTCTATTCAAATTCGCTCTCATAATCTTAGTAGTATTCCCCGGCAAGGCAATATTCCGAGAACAAGGAGTTCCAGCCGAGTCAGATCCAATTCCACCGATGCAGCTACACCAACGGATGATGCTGATATCACCCCCCCATCAGCTCGGACGAACTCAAAAGCTGCTTGGCAAGATGTCGGCGGCTTGGCTGATGTTCTCCAAGAAATCAGAGAATTAGTCGAAATTCCACTTAAACGTCCAGATTTATTGGTGAAATTAGGGTTAGAGCCTCCGCGTGGGGTTTTGCTCGTTGGCCCGCCCGGTACGGGAAAAACTTTAACAGCCCGTGTTTTGGCAGAAGAGTTAGAGTTAAACTACATTGCCATCAATGGCCCAGAGGTGATGAGCAAGTATTACGGGGAAGCAGAAGCTCGTTTGCGAAGCATTTTTGAGAAAGCAACTCGTTCTGCTCCCTGCCTGATATTTATTGATGAAATTGACAGCCTTGCCCCAGATCGCAGCCAAGTGGAAGGTGAAGTTGAAAAAAGACTAGTGGCGCAGTTGCTTGGGTTAATGGATGGGTTTGCCAAAACCGAGGGCGTAATTGTATTAGCGGCAACAAATCGTCCCGATTATCTCGATCCGGCGCTGCGTCGTCCAGGACGCTTCGATCGCGAAGTTCATTTTCAAGTTCCTGATCGCGATGGACGATTGGAAATTCTCACGATTTTGACAAGTGCCATGCCCTTGGAGACTTCAATTAATTTAGGAGCGATCGCCGATTTGGCTGTCGGTTTTGTTGGTGCGGATATCAAAGCACTTTGTCAAAAAGCAGCCTACATTGCCCTTCGCCGTCAAGTCCCCTCGCTCAACAGTCCCATTCCTGAGAACATGACTGTCACGCAGCAAGATTTTCTCGAAGCCATTAAGGAGATAAAACCCTCAGTTCTCAGGTCTGTAGCAGTTGAAGCACCAAATGTAAGTTGGGATGACATTGGTGGTTTGGATGATGTGAAACAAAAACTTCAAGAATCTGTAGAGGGCGCACTTCTATATCCCGAACTATACGAACAAACCAAAGCCAAGCCTCCCCGTGGGATTCTGTTGTGGGGGCCGCCGGGAACGGGAAAAACATTACTTGCAAAAGCGATCGCTTCCCAGGCTAGAGCCAACTTTATTGCTGTGAATGGCCCGGAATTACTCAGTCGATGGGTAGGTGCAGCAGAACAGGCAGTCAGAGAACTCTTTCGCAAAGCTCGGCAAGCAGCTCCTTGCGTTGTGTTTATAGATGAAATTGACACCCTGGCACCAGCACGGGGACGATTCACTGGTGATTCTGGAGTTAGCGATCGCGTTGTCGGTCAACTGCTCACTGAACTGGATGGGTTGCATGAATGCCCTAAAGTACTGTTAGTAGGAGCAACCAATCGTCCAGAAGCGCTCGATCCTGCCTTGCTCAGAGCCGGAAGATTGGACTTACAAATAAAAATCGATCTACCAGATCGAGCAAGCCGATTAGCGATTTTACGAGTTCACAATCTAGATCGTCCCTTGATTGATGTTGATTTAGAAACCTGGGCGACACTTACCGAAGGTTGGAATGGGGCAGATTTGGCTTTATTGAGCAATCAAGCCGCTTTAAGCGCGATTCGTCGATACCGCGCCCAAGGATTGACTGACTCCAGTTTGATTCAGATTACAAATGATGATTTCCAAGTTACATACCAAATGCTTGCTAATCAGCATCAATCTGAATAGAGGGCAGGAGGCAGGAGTCTTCCGGCCTCATCCCAGCTACAAATATTTACGCCGTTTTACTTATGTCAATATACGTTTATGCTCTTCTAGTCCCGATCGCATCACCGCTTGTTCTACCTTTAGGGATGGAAAGGAATATTGAACTAGTTTACTCTTCTGGTTTAGGCGCGATCGTAGAACCGGAAATCTCACTGGAGGCAATACAGGCAAAGGATGAGCGTTTACTTCAAGCTGTATTAAACCACGATCGCGTGATTCGAGAACTTTTTCAACAAACTCCCCTTCTTCCTCTACGCTTTGGGAGGGGTTTTACCTCGCAAGAAAAACTGCTGAATCATTTAGAACAGCACCAAGAGCAATATCTAGAAACCCTAACTCAGCTAGCAGACAAAGTTGAGTACACTTTAAAATTGACACCCTGTGATTTACTTGACGATTCTGACAATATTGATGCCAAGGGAAAAGCCTATTTATTAGCTAAAAAACAACGCTACCAAACACAGCAAGCATTTCAAGCACAACAATGCGAACAGTGGGAACTCTTGAACCAGTTAATTCTCAAAACATATACAAATGTTATCTGTGAAACTCGACAGTCAGATGTGCGGCAAATCCACTTTTTAACACAACGCAACGATTCAACGGTCAGTACGCAGCAGTTTTCCCTTTGGCAGGTACAATGCTCGCACTGGCAATTAGCACTCAGCGAACCTCTGCCACCCTATCATTTTCTCAAAAACACTCTCATATAAATTCATAAAAAATAATATTTATAACCTTCCCAGAAAAAATCAAGATTAGATGATTTTTTCTTGAATTTTTGTCTAAAAAAATATTGTTAACTTTTTAATATTTTTTTATTTTCTTATATTTATCTTATATTTTTGGGAACACTAAACTCAGGAAGAATAAAACACATTGTGTAAGTTTTACCTACTGCTCAATCAGAGCAGGATGAAATCAATAATTAGAGTTGTGAGAGTAAAAGAAAATGGCTGTTGAAAAAGTTAACTCATCTTCAAGTCTGGCTGAAGTTATTGACCGCATTTTGGACAAAGGAATTGTAGTTGATGCTTGGGTACGTGTTTCTTTAGTTGGTATTGAACTGCTATCAATAGAAGCTCGGATTGTGATTGCTTCAGTTGAAACTTACTTAAGATATGCCGAGGCAGTTGGTTTAACATCTCAGGCTGCTGTTCCATCTGCTGCTTAACACCACATTAGAAAAAGCGAGTCTTTATGGCTTCTAAGCTGATGCGCGTCTAAAGTATATAAACACTCTTGATGGTCGTTGACAGATGACTATTGACTGTTAACAATCATCTGTCATCAGTCATCAGGTAAATGTGCATACATGCGTAACAGCTTATCTAATATTTCTAGTTAACAAAATAGGAGATTTCAGCTGATGGCTCTCAAGAATTTATGGGAACAAGAGCGATCGCAGCGATTGCAAATAACTGCTGAACGCCGTCAACAAGTTAACCAGTGGAAACAGCTAACTCAACAAGAATTGCAGATGCAAGCAGATATGCTTCATCAAGAATTGAGCAGTTTTGTTACCAGCCTTGACAACAACAGAAAGTTACAACAGCAGCAATTTCAGCAAGAGATTCTAGAGCGCCAATTGGAAATATTGCAAATAAAAACAGATGTCTGGCAACGCCAACAAGAATACCGCCAACAGCGGTCAGCAAAGGCTCAGGCATTATTCCAAAACTTGCAAAATTTCCGGGCAATCTTACATAACAGTGTTTGGGACGATTACAGCCCCGAACAACCAGCTTCCCCGACTCCTGCTAAAGAAGAGAAATCAGTTGTAACAGTTCCAAAATGGTCAATCTCCCGTTCTGCAATTAAAGCCACTGGTTTTCGTCCTTCCGCCAATATGATCGCTAAGAAAGTGCCTGCCTTGAATGCGGATACTGCTAAATCTAAAGTGCAGCAATACATTCAGCAAGCTGAAGGAGCTACTCTGATAGAAATTGAAGAGGTGATAGGCTTAAGCCGGGTGCAAACGATAGATATTCTGCGCTCCTTGATCAAGCAAGGGGTGCTAGAACAACGCGATCGCCAATACTTTATTCGGCAACAAGCAATTTCTTGACAAACTTAATTCAAGCTCATTTTTTGTATTTGCAGACTAGCAGAATGCGATCGCTTGTGTCTGTTGCCTTAAGCAGCAGAGTACAAAATTGATAAGCATTAAAGCTGGTCTATGTTTTGTAGTATTCAACATTTCCATCTTTTTCCGGTCTGTATTGCAACTACATCTATACAAGCAATTTGCTCAGTAGATGTAACATGGCAACAAGTTAACCTATTAATAATTAGTTAACCTATTAATAATTAGAAAAAGAGCTTAAATCTTTGTTCAAGTTTCCGGCTTTGAACTTTAAAAATATCCAGATTGGAAAGGGATATAACAAGCTGGTATAGCTCAATCAAGGTTTTGAACTGTGCTATTGGCGATCGCACGATAAAGTTAGTAAGCTGGATTGTTTGAGCAATTCTAATGTAAATGCAAAACTCAAGATATATAAGGAGGTGCGATCCATTGTGAATCAATTGATCGAGCAACTTCAAACTAAATTATTTACAGGCAGGCTAAATCTTGAAGCAAGAGATGGGCCGACTTGGACGCTATATTTTCGTTTAGGACGATTAATTTGGCAGGCTGGCGGTTCTAATGCCGATGAGCGATGGCGACGACACTTGTTGCGGTACTGTTCTAATGTGGATGTGACACAGTTGGAGCAGCTTGTCTCTCCCCAGGAAAATTATCGCGAGTATTCCATTCTTGCTAAGTTGCGAGAACAAAAATTAATCGAACAACAACAACTTGTTAGCCTGATTGCAAGCTCAATAGCTGAAGTCCTGTTTGATATAATGCAGTACATTGAAGCCAAAAGAAATGGCAACAATCCAGCAGGGCAGTTGTCACATACTACCGTTGTTGGTGAAGTTCCTGGGGTTCTTTTAGCTGTAATACCAACTGAGGAAGTTTTGAAACGGGCTACACAAGCCTGGCAAGAATGGCGAGATGCAGGACTGGCAAGCTACTCGCCCAATTTATTTCCGATCATTCAACAAATTGAGCTACTCCAAGGACAAGCATCCTCTAAACAGATTATTGCTCTAGTTGATGGAACAAAAACTTTACGAGGTCTAGGGCAAAAAAGCGGTCGGGATGTCTTAGCTTTGACTCGGTTATTGATGACATTGGTAAAAACAGGGGCGATCGCTTTTTCACCCACCCCAAAACTCAGGCAGCTTGGGATTAATAAAGAAACTGGCAACCCATCCAGTGCAGTTAATAATTCCAATTCTTCACTAAAGATATCGGGAGAAGAGGACACTGTTATACAAGTTGCACCCAATTTCAACAAAGTTGCTCCCCCTGCGACTAGTAAAGAAATTGTCAGTCCGTCCAGTGCAGTTAATAATTTCAATTCTTCACTGAAGAAAGAAGAGAACACTGTTATACAAGTTGCCCCCCCATCGGCTAGTAAAGCAATTATTGATGTCTCAAGACCTTTAGTAGCCTGTGTGGATGATAGTCCGATGATCTGTCGCAATCTGGAGGAAATTCTCACCCATCAAGGTTATCGCTTTGTTGGCATTCAAGATTCCTTGACGGCAGTTTTAAATCTAATTAAAAACAAGCCAGACTTCATTTTTTTGGATCTTTTGATGCCAAAAGTAAATGGCTATGAAATTTGTTCTCAAATCCGTAAAACTCCAAGTCTCAAAAATGTGCCGGTTGTCATCTTAACGGGGAAAGATGGAATAGTAGATCGGATGCGAGCAAAATTAGTAGGGGCAACTGACTTTTTGGGTAAACCCGTAGAATCAGAGAAAGTACTGAATATGCTTCACAAGTATTTAACAGTTTAGATTGAAGCGGTAGTCATGTCAGTGGCTCCCTTACATCCATTTTCAAAACAGATTTTGCATTGGAAATTGCTTTCTACATCTGGTTTGGTGTTAATTTATTTGTCGCCATTATTTTTCAAATTCTGAATTAAATAGTTAGGAAAAAAATGAAAAAAGTTCTTTTAGTTGAAGATAGCCTTACAGAATCCGAAAAGATGACACGTTACCTAGAGCAAGGAGGATATTCAGTTTATGAAGTTCGCAGTGGTGAAGAGGCTCAACTCAGGTTAAAACAACAAAAACCTGACTTGATTCTACTAGATTTGATTTTGCCAGGCCAAAGTGGATTTGAGTTCTGCCGCAAGTTGAAAGCCGATCCGACAACAAAAGGAATCCCGGTAGTGATTTGCTCAACTAAAAACACAGATGTTGATAGAACTTGGGGCAATATGAGTGGTGCCGATGGTTATTTAGTCAAACCTGTAGATGAAAATACCTTGCTCCAGACTGTTAATAAATTTATTCGCTAAAGGGAACTAGGGCAATGCTACAGGGCAATGATAGCTTTAGAGAGCTACCCATGAATAGCCAATTTAGACTTGAAAACTCTTCTCAAGGAAACAACCAGAGGTTTTTAAGATTTCCATTGAATGGAAAGGTAAATGGGTTACTCCCATTAGCTGATTTGCGGGGAGTAATTCAAGTTGCACTGACCGAGATTTTACCAGTACCGCAGGTAGCAGAATTCTTGTTAGGCATCATGAATTGGCGGGGAGAAGCGATCTGGATTCTTGATTTAGCAGGTTTGTTGGGAGCAACACACTGGTGTCGGCGGGAAAGTGTGCGTAACTCTGGCATGGCGATGCTTGTTCAAGTCCAGAATCAAACCGTCGGGCTGTTGGTGGAGCAAGTCAATACTATTGAAGTTCATGATCCCCAAGAGCGGTTAGCAATTTCGACATCGATGTTACCTAGCCGACTAGGCTCATTCTTACAGGGTTACTTTGTGGATTCTCAAGGTAGCCCTTTGATGTTACTTGACACCCAAGTTGTGATTCAAGCCCTTCAGCCTCTTTAACACTAGACCTCTTGCAAAAATAGTTTTGCACTCTTGGGGGAAAGGGTTTTTTTTATCAAGAAGGGGAAGGGGAAAAGGTAAAAACCTCGCCCTCGTGTGCGAAATAATCCTTGTATTATTGGGAGGTAAAAACCTCGCCCCGCACTTCATGCCGCTACGCTAACGTGAGCGACTTGTTCATTCCTTTTCCCTTTAACCTTTAACCCTATTTCTTATCCCTTTACCCTTTCCCCCTTACCCTTTTCCCGACTTCTGCAAGAAGTTTACTTCTTAACTCCGACAACCTTCATAGCAAGAAAGATCATGGTAGCGCAACACAATCTTACACCCAGCCAACCTCGCTCAAATTCCAGCAACGGTTATAAAGAAACCGATAACGGGCATACCGTTGATGTACCAGCAAAACAGCAAATCACCTCCGCTCTAGAAGAATTGCGAACAGAACTGGATCAAGCTGATTGGGTGGAAACAGGGCCATTGCGAGAGAGAATCCGCAAGTTAAAAGAACTGCTAAGTGTGTTGCCATATCAAGATGGAGGAGATGGATTAGAGGTAGAGCAAGTACAGGCGATCGCCAGCAAAATCCGCCAATTTTCCGATCTAGATACCTTGCTGGCTACTGCTGTCATGGAGATACAAAGCGCACTGCAAGCCGATCGCGTGGTGCTGTATGAGTTTACGAATCCAACACAGGGGATAGTTGTTGCGGAGGCGATGAGGGATGGCTTTACGCCAATGCTGAAGGAAAAACTGCCCGCCGTCACTTTTGGGTTGGGTTCTGCCAAGGTTTATCAACAAGAAAAATTAGTTGCGATCGCGGATACCTACACTGCAAGCTTGTCTCCTTACCAAAAGCAGTTAATGGAGCGGTTTCAGGTAAGAGCTTGTTTGAGTTTGCCGATCTTAGCAAAAGATGGGGTTTGGGGTTTGTTGGTAGTGCAGCAATGCACTGCTGCTCGCCAGTGGCAGAATGCTGAAATTCAGTTACTAAAATTAATTGAGCAGGAATTAGAAGCGCAACTGCAAGTTGCCGTGATTCAGGCTACGTTGCAACAAGAAGTGGAAAAAGACCAAATCCTGGCCGGTGTAGCAAATAAAATTCTCCAGTCCAAAGATTTGGATACCATCTTTCGTGTTGCCACCCAAGAAGTAAGACAGTCACTAAAATGCGATCGCGTCGCAATCTATCGTTTCCAGCCAGATTGGAGTGGGGAATTTGTCGCTGAATCTGCTGGATCTGAGTGGGTTTCTCTATTAGAAGAACAGCGAAACAATCCAGCAATTGTCAATAACGTTAACTATTGTAGTGTTAGGAACCTTGCAGACGAAGGGGGATTGGTTGGGACAACAGGGCGATCGCACAGTGCAGATAGCTACATTCAGCACACCCAAGGCAAAAATTTCCATCGCGGACAGGTCTATCGAGTCACCAATGATATCTACAGTGCTGGTTTTTCTGATTGCTATATCAAAATTTTAGAAACCTATCAAGCCAAAGCATACATTATTGTTGCCATCTTCCAGGGAGAAAAGTTGTGGGGCTTGCTGGCTGCCTATCAAAATTCTCAGCCTCGTCAGTGGAAAGATAGTGAAATTCGCCTAATGGTGCAGGTTGCATCTCTATCTAGTATTGCTATTCAACAGGTGCAATATCAGCAACAACTTTATAATCGCTCTGAGGAGTCAGCCAAACTTGTTGAACGAGAACGTACTGTTTTCGGCATCATTGAAAAGATTGGGCAAGCAACGGAGCTTCGCAACCTTTTCCGCACTACAACCCAAGAATTGCGGCGATTTTTAAAATGCGATCGCGTTGTCATTTATCAATTTTATCCAGACTGGAGTGGAGAAGTTATTGCTGAATCTGTGGCTGCTGGTTGGTCGTCACTGTTGGAGATGCAGGAACAAGACGGCATTTTAAAAACAGGTCTAATGTCTTCAGAGCGTTGCAATGTTAAGGATTATGGCTCCCCTGTTAAACCTGATGCCGATACCTATCTGAAAGAAACCCAGGGTGGAATTTACGCCAAAGGAACGCGCTTCCGTAAAGTCAACGATATTTCTGCTGCTGGTTTTTCACCTTGTTATTTAGAAACATTAGAGAAGTTCCAAGCCAAAGCATACATTAATGTTCCCATCTTCCGCGCTGGTAATCTTTGGGGTTTGTTAGCAGCCTATCAAAATTCTGATGTTCGGAAATGGACTGAGGAAGAGATCGGTGCTTTGTTGCAGATCGGGGAACCGTTGAGCATTGCCCTCCAGCAAGCTGAATATATCGAACAGCTACGGTTAAAAAATCTAGAAATGACACAAGTAGCTGAAGTAGAAAACGCGATCGCGCGCATGGCGGATAGAATGCGTAATTCCCAACAGCCAGAAACGATTTACCGCACTACCTTGGCAGAATTGCGGCAGTTGTTAAAATGCGATCGCCTAGCAATATATCGCTTCAACTCTGACTGGAGTGGTGAATTTATGGCTGAATCTGTAGGAAGTGACTGGGTGCCTCTGGTTGGCCCCGATATCAAGACCGTATACGAAGACGAACACCTACAGCAAACCCAAGGCGGGCGCTATCGCAACAATGAAACTTTTGCCGTTAATGACATCTATACTGTTGGTCATGCCCAGTGCCACATCGACCTGTTAGAGCAGTTCCAGGCTAAAGCCTACACCATCGCTCCGATTTTTGCTGGAAACAAACTTTGGGGTTTGTTAGGAGCTTACCAAAATAGCGGCCCGCGCCAGTGGAATTCCGAAGAGGTGCGATTGCTGACCAAATTGGGCATTCAGTTGGGGTTAAGCGTGCAGCAAGCCGAGTATATCGGAGAACTGAAAACGAAAAATGCAGAGTTGGCGCGGGCAGCAGAAGAGGAACAAGTGCTGACAGGGATGGTGGAAAAAATTCGCCAAGCTCAAGAGGCAGATACAATTTTTCTGAATGTGCTGCCAAGTTTACGCAAACAACTACAGTGTGATCGCCTAGCAGTATTTCACTTTCATCCCGACTGGAGTGTGGAGTTTGTTGCTGAATCTGTAAAAGATCAATGGCTTTCTTTAGCTGGTTCCGACATCAAAACGATTTGGATGGACGATCACTTACAAGAAACTCAGGGCGGACGCTATCGCAATCATGAAACCTTTGTTGTCAATGATATCTACACTGTCGGTCACGTTCAGTGCTACCTAGAGATATTAGAAAAAATCCAGGCCAAAGCTTACGCGATCGCTCCGATCTTTATTGGAAACAAACTCTGGGGCTTTTTAGGAGCATACCAAAATACTGGCCCTCGTGAGTGGAAATCTAAGGATGTGCAACTGTTGCGAAAAGTAGCTGTGCAAATGGGTATAGGCTTGCAACAGGTTAGGTATATCGAACAGCTCAAGAAGAAGAATGCAGAGTTAGCCAGAGCCGCAGAAGGGCAACGAGCATTGACACGGCTGTCAGAAAAAATTCGCCAAGTTCAAGAGCTAGATACGATTTTCCGCAATGCCCTACCAGAATTGCGATCGCATTTGGAATGCGATCGTCTAGCCGTGTATCGCTTCAATCCAGATTGGGGCGGGGAGTTTATTGCCGAATCCGTAAGTCGTGAATGGGTGGCTTTGGTTGGTCCCGATATCAGGACTGTATGGGAAGACGAACACCTACAACAAACCCAAGGTGGACGCTATCGCAACAACGAGACGTTTGTGATTAATGACGTTTACACTGCTGGTCATGCCCAGTGCCACTTGAAAATTCTAGAGCAATTCCAGATTAGAGCCTATATCATCACCCCGATTATTGCCGGAAACAAGCTCTGGGGTTTGTTAGGAGCATATCAGAATAGCGGGCCGCGGCAATGGCAAGATAATGAAATTAACTTGGTAACGAAAATCGGCACGCAGTTTGGGGTTGCTGTCCAGCAATCGCAATACTTACAACAAACCTTAACCAAGAATGAGGAACTGATCAAACTGGCAGAACGGGAAGTAGCAAACGCCCGATTTTCTTATCGCTTGCCAAGTCGGTTAACAGAGATGGCCCAAAGTCATAGTAATGTTCTGGAATTTGTCCAGTTTGCCACCCACGAACTTCGTCAACTGCTGAAAGTAGATCGAGTTGGAGTTTACCGTTTTGAGCCTGATTGGTCTGGAGAATTTGTAGTTGAGTCTGTGACTGGGGATTGGCCTAAACTTGTGGGAACCAGCCTGGCCAGAGTTAGAGATACCTATCTCCAGTACAACCAAGGAGGGCGTTATGCCCGCAAAGAAAGTTTGCGGGTTGACAATATATATACAGTCGGTCATGACGAATGTCACATCCAATTGTTAGAACTGTGGGGAACTAAAGCCTACATGATTTCTCCGATTTTTCAAGAAAATCGGCTCTGGGGGTTGATGGGAGTTTATCAAAATAGCGCACCGCGCCAGTGGGAGCAATCCGAGGAGGATGTTCTCAACCAAGCCAGCGTCCAGATTGGCCTTGCCCTCAATCTTGCAGATTACCTAACACAGGTGCGTATTCAAGAGCAGCAACTAGCAGAAGCCGCAGAGCGCGAACGCACCGCCCGCGAAAAACTCCAACAAGGAGCAATACGCGTTCTCATGGCTTTGGAACCATCCTTCAGAGGCGATCTTACCGTTCGAGCGCCCCTATCTGAAGATGAAATTGGGACGATCGCCGATGGTTACAACACTACGATCCAAAGTTTGCGAGATTTAGTGCGACAAGTGCAGATTGCTGCTGGCAAGGTGAGTGAAAATTCCAGCAATAACACTACCTCAGTAGTAAAACTATCTGACCAAGCTCAACAGCAGGCAGAACGGCTCGAACACGCTCTGGAACAATTACAAATGATGGTAACTTCCACCCAGATAGTCGCTGCTGATGCCCAAAAAGTCGGACAGGCGGTTCAAAGAGCTAATAACACCGTCCAAGCTGGCGATTCCCTGATGGAAAGAACTGTAGATGGCATTTTGGAGATTCGGGAAACCGTGTCGGAAACAGCGAAGAAGATTAAACGCCTCGGTGAAGCTTCTCAGAAAATCTCGAAAGTAGTGAGTTTGATTGAAAACTTTGCCACTCAAACCAATTTGCTGGCACTCAATGCTGCGATCGAGGCTACCCGCGCCGGAGAGTATGGCAAAGGCTTTGCGGTGGTTGCCGATGAAGTTCGTTCCCTGGCTTATCAGTCTGCTAGTGCCACCACAGAAATTGAGCGACTCGTGCAAGAAATTCAAACTGGCACCAACGAAGTTACCGAAGCAATGGAAGTGGGGATTACCCAAGTTGTCCAAGGCTCGAACTTGATCGATGAGACTCGTCATTCCCTAAGTGCGATCGTGGTAGCTACCAACGAAATTGGTGGACTGGTACAAGGAATTACCCAAGCAGTTTCCCATCAAAGTCAGCAATCTCAGATGTTGACAGAGGCAATGATGGATGTTTCGGCGATCGCCCGTAAGACTTCAGAAAGTGCCATCCACATTTCCGAGTCTTTTGAGGAACTACGGATGACTTCACAACAACTGGAAACCAGCGTTAGCCAGTTCAAAGTTGACTAATCTCGCAAAACGTGTTATGAACCTCGATCCCAATAATCAAGAGCAGGCTTTTCTTGCGGAAGCGGCAGAGTTATTGCAAACCATTGAGCAGAATCTGATCGGTCTACTTGATGAAAAAACAATAGAAAAAGTTCATGCGTTGATGCGAAGCGCCCATACTATCAAAGGGAGTGCTGCCAGTGTTGGGCAAGAAACTATTCAGACAATTGCCCATCATTTGGAAGATGTTTTCCAGGCGTTATACGCTCCAGAATTGGAAATCGATCCAGAATTGGGTGCTTTGCTTCTAGATGCTTATGAGTGCCTGCGAACTCCATTGAGTGCAGCCTTGATGGGCTTATCCTGCAATGAGGCAGAAATACTCGATCGAACTGCCTCAATCTTTGCCCAACTCCAACATAAACTAGGCGACTTTTTTGGTCGTGAGGCTCCGCTTCCCAGTTCGGAAGAACTTGGCTTTGATGTCGTAGAGTCAATCTTTTCCGGGAGTGTACTCCAGGATTTGCAACAACTGGAAGCTGACATCCAAAGCCAAGATCCGCAACAAATTCAAACAACACTCAACTCCCAAGCAGAATTTTTTGTCGAACTCGCAGCATCTTATGGCTTATCTGGATTGGAAGAAATTGCCCAGGCGACCCTAAACGCGCTCAAAGCACATCCAGAGAAAGTACTGCAAATCGCTCAGGTGGCTTTAGAAAATTTTAAAGCGGCTCAAGTAGCAGTACTGGCAGGCGATCGCATTCAAGGGGGAGAGATATTTCCACAATTGCGAAAATGGGCAGAACTAACTACTCCTGTCCTAGAACCGCAAGGGCAACCAGTTGCGATCGCTGCCCAACCAACACAAACGACTACAACTGAGAATAAGCCATCCCCTCTCCTCAGTGCCAGCGAAGCGGAATCAATTTGGTCGTTTTTTCCGAGGCGGACTGATAACTCCCTACCGAAAACACCGGAGGTACTGGCACCTATTTCTCAGGATTCGGTAGTAGCCCCCTCTGCCATAGATCGGATTTTACAGTCAATTTGGATCGGAGATCCACAGACATCCTGCCGATACTCAGACTCAGATCGGCCAGCCTCTCCACAACCAGCACCAAGCCTCCAGGCTCAGTCATCGGCATCACTTCCCAGTATCCGAGTAGCGATAGAACAGCTCGATCGCCTCAGCCATACAATTGGGGAATTGCTAATCAGCGAAAACCAACAAAACCTGCAATCTAACCACATCCACAAAGCAGCCCAGGACACTCTACTACAGTTTTTGTACTGTCAACAACAACTTAGTAAAGTTTTTACTTGGTCGGATCGACATCTGCTGCTTCCTGAACGCAAGCAGCGACATATATATGGCTCTCCACGAGTTATCTCTGCTACCGAGGCACAATCCAATTTTGATGCCTTAGAAATGGATAACTATAGCGAGTTGCACATTCTCCTGCAAAATCTTACAGAAGACATGGTGCAATTAGGAGAACGGATTGAGGCTGTTAATGGCTTAGTTCAGCAATCTCGCTTCAGTCTCGGAAAGCGCAAGCAACTGCTTTCAGGAGCGCAGGAAGATTTGCTGCAAGCCAGAATGGTTCCACTGGGAACAGTGTTGAATCGATTACCCCGGCTGCTGCAACAGATGGTAGCAACTTATCATAAACCTGTTGAACTCAAGCTTGGCGGTACGAAGGTACTGGTGGATAAAGCCATTTCTGAGCAGCTGTACGATCCCTTGCTGCACATGATTCGCAATGCCTTCGATCACGGCATTGAACCGATAGAAATCCGCCGCCAGCAGGGTAAACCAGAAACCGGAACGATTACAATTAAAGCCTATCATCAAGGCAACCGCACTACTATTGAGGTACGGGATGATGGTCAAGGCTTTAACTGGGAATCCATTCGTCAGCGCGGTATAGAAAAACACCTGCTGACTCCCGAACAAGCCGCCTACGCCTCAGAAGACCAACTGGCAGATTTATTATTTGAACCAGGCTTTTCTACCGCCAAGCAGGTTGGTGAGTTATCTGGTCGTGGTATCGGCTTAGATGTCGTTCGCACTCAATTGCAAGCTTTACAAGGTTCGATTGTGGTGCGATCGCTTTCAGGGCAGGGAACCACCTTTACCTTGCAATTGCCTCTGAGCTTGACAACGGCACGCCTGCTCGTTTGTCAATCTCAAGGTATTACCTATGGCTTACTGTCTGAAGGAGTTAGCCAGGTTTTATTACCGCAGCCAGAGCAGATTCAAGTTCAGCAATCTTTACACGGGCAAGGCAGCCAAAAATTCTGGCAGTGGGGAGAAGGGCAAAGTCTGCAACTAGTTCCCATCTGCTCGCTTGCAAATTTGCTGGATTACAAATACCCTTTATTCACCCAAGACCACAATTTAAACCTCAGTCCTTTTCCAGTCAAACAACGGAACACCGTCGAACCTCTGCTGCTATTGGAAACAGAGCATCAATACCTGTGTTTGCAAGTCGATCAGATTTTAGTTGAGCAGGAATTAGTAATTAAATCCCTCGGCAGAGTCCTGACTTTACCTAGTTACATCCAAGGCTACAGCGTGTTGGGCAATGGTAGTCTTACCCTAATCGTTGACCCGTTGGAGTTAGTTCGGCAAACCTGGGAGACAGATATGATGCCGACTTCCCCGACATCAAGTCTTACAACTAAGCTATTGCCTGCGCCTGAGCCTGTTCTTACTCTAGAGGGGCAGCAATCCGAGCTAACTACGCAACCGCAGCAACAGCCGATGGAAGTCAATACAGCCGTTGCTCAACCTAACCGACTGATGGTGTTAGTGGTGGAAGATTCGGTTGTACAAAGACAAAGTTTGGTGCAGACGCTCCAGAAAGCCGATTATCAAGTGTTGCAAGCAGGCGATGGTCGAGAGGCGATCGCTCAATTGGTGCAACACAGTGATGTTGATTTAGTGATTTGTGACATTGAAATGCCCCGTATGAATGGATTTGAGTTTTTAGAACACCATCGCCAAGACGAGCGTTTGTCCGGCATTCCTGTGGTGATGCTGACTACTCGTAGCGGACAGAAGCACCGCCAATTAGCTTTAGCTCTAGGGGCGAAAGCTTACCTGACCAAACCCTATTCAGAACAGAACTTCCTCGCGGCGATCGCTGAACTGGTTAATGGGTAAAGGGGAAAGGGTAAAGGGGAACGGGGAAGGGAAGGAATGGAAAGGAAAAAAATTGAAACTTTTGAGGATTTAAAAGTATGGCAAAAAGGTATTGACTTAGTTAAGCAAATATACTTAAGGACTAAGGAAGGTGAACTGAGTAGAGACGAAACTTTGGTTTAAGAGATCAGTTAAGACGTGCATCCGTATCAATACCTACAAATATTGCAGAAGGATTTGAACGATATTCTCGCAAAGAATACTTAAACTTTCTAAATATTGCTAAAGGGTCTGCTGGTGAAGTTCGCAGTCTTTTAAGAGTAGCGTTAGAAGTAGGCTATCTAGACCAACCAACTTATACACAACTTTCTAATCAAGCTATGGAGTTGAGCCGTATGCTATCTAATCAAATTCAATCTATAAATCAGTCATCAAAATAATAAAATCTTTCCCCTTTCCCCTTCTTCATGAATTACAAATTACGAATTAGTATTTATGCTTAACACTCCCTTTCCGTTTAAGCGATTATCTGGTGCTGTGAGCGAGCGCGACTCATTACGAGTCGTTGTTTTTGCGATCGCAGACTATTTATTTGCCCTGCCAGTTGGTGCAGTTCTCAAGGTGATGGCTTGTCCTCCTATTAGCAGTACGGTTGAAAGTGGTATCGGGATGGTTGATTTGGGAGCGCAAACGATCACAATTGTGGACTTGCGCCAGAAGTTCATTCAGCAAGTACAAGGCCAACAGGCGGATCAAGTTCTCTCTGCGGTTGACACTTCAGGGCGCTTCTTACTTCTGACTCAAACCCGGACTGGGGAAATTTGTGGCATTCCTGTGAACAAGCCCCCCGCCTTAATTGATATTCCTTTGGAAGCTGTGCGTCCGGTGCCGTGGTCTTATCGGCAAGTGGCGGAGTTAAGCTGTGTGAGCCACATGGCTGTTTTGCCTGTAGCACCAAACGAGGAACCACTCAAAGTACTTCTTCTAGGCATGAGCCAGATATTGGCTGATAAGTTGGGGCTGCCCGGAACAACCCCAACCTTGGCTCCTGGATTGACATCAGGCGAACAACGGCAAAGATTTCTTCGTTTTCCCTTGGGGAATCAAGGAAGTGGATTGCTACCATTTGACTCAATAGTTGACATTATTGATCTCGCTAGCCAAGAAATTTCTCCAGCCCCGGCCTTACCAACTTGGATTTTAGGTTTCTATAATTGGCAAGGACAGATGCTGCGGCTGGTTGACTTGGAGCATTTGCTTGGTTATGCGCCACTTTTGAAGCGGCAGTCACGACCAGAAAAGCCAATGGTTCTGGTTCTCGAATTGCAAAATCAGGTAGTCGGGTTTTTGGTGGCTCATGTCTACGATGTAGAGTGGCAGGATTTACAGCAAGCACAATCGGCACCAACCGACTTTTCCCCAAACAAACTGCTAAATTTTGTTCGAGGTATTCTGCCAGACGATCGCTGGATTTTAGACACCAGAGCGATCGCCCAGACATTGCAATGGCAAACCCACTGATTTAACTTGATGCTGCCAAGGAGTTTTCTGTGACGATCGCAACCTTAGACCCTAATTCTGAAATCCAGCCTGTTGAAAATGAAATCCAGATAGAAGAAATTTTAGCTAATGTGGCTGTAATCAAAGCAGTCTTTCAATCTGCTAAGGGGCCAAAGGTCGCTCAATTGCAGCAGAAGGTAAGTCAAATCGAAGCTTTTATCCAAGCTTTGGCTAAGGATTCGCCCAGTGACAATGATCAAAATGTTCAAGGGGCTTTTCAGCTCCAGCGAGAACAACTTGCGGCCATCGATCGGCAAATGCAACAGGCAAAAGGTCAAACTGCACTTTTGGAGGTTACAGTCACCGCCCTTCGAGATGTTCTCAACGCCGATCGCGTCCTGATTTATCGTTTTGAGGAAGATAATCGCAGTCGAGCGATCGCTGAAGCTATACAAGCAGGTTGGACATCCCTGCTCAACCAATCCCTACCGATAAATGTATTTGTTACTACCAATGCTGGCGACGGACAAAACTTGCTCAACAACCTCACTGAAGTATTAGAATTAACTCCGCGCCAACAGCAATTTTGGCAACGCTTTCAAGTGCAAGCTAGCCTGTGCTTGCCCTTGATTGTCAAACAACAGCCTTGGGGTTTGTTAGTTATTCATCATTGCCTTCAACCCCGACAATGGCAAGAAGCAGAGCGCAGTTTGCTACAACAAGTAGGAATGATGTTGACAATTAACTTGCGCTGGGCTGAAATAATAGCTCCACCTGCTAAACAGCAAAAGGCTGAATCCGGCGATCGCTCACAGTTACTAGTGCCATTTCAGCAGGTGAGCCAGTCCGTACAAGAAGGAGTAAGAATCACCGAGCTTGCCAACGAGCATTTAATGTCTATTCAAGATACTGTTGCTATTACTAATAAACAGCTACAATACCTTGGTGAATTTTGCCAGCAAGCTTCTGGCTTTGTTCATCTTGTGGAAGGCTTGAGTACCAAAATTCAGGTTTTGTCCCTGAATACAGCCATTGAAGCAACAAAAGCTAGTGAGCAGGAACGAGGTTTGCTAGCTGCTGCCGAACAGGTGGAAATTCTCGCCCGTCAAGCCCGCGACAGCACGCTAAATATAGAGGAATGGTTCCAGGAACTACAGGTGGCAGCAGGAGATGTTGCTTCTGCTATCGAACCGTGCGATCGCCAAATCAGTGCTGGGCTGGAGTCAATCGCGCAAATCCACGAGCAATTTAGAGCGATCGCCGACATCGCTGCTTGTACCCTCAAATCAATAGACCTATGAGCAAAAGTAACTTTTGCTCATAGGGGGGAAAGGGAAAAGGTTAAAGGGAAAAGGGTTTTTATTAGCCCTTTCCCCTTTACCCTTTACCCTTTTCCCCACTTCTGCAAGAAGTCTAATGTCGAAGCCATAGAATTGTCACAAACCCCATAGAAACTGAGAGTTGTTTTCATGAGTACCGATTTTGTCCCCCAACCGCAGAACGACGATCGCTTTCTAGAAGAAGCGATCGATCTGTTACTGTTCTTGGAACAGGAGTTGCCTAACTATACAAAAGACAGTAACCCTGGTACAGCTTTGGCTCTCATGGAAGCTGCTCGCTCTCTGCATTCGATTGCCATAGCAGCTGAGTTAGATGCCATTGCCATAGTTGCGGCTGCACTAGAAGAGATTTTTCAGCTTCTGCATCAGTATCGGGCAACTGTCAACGCCCCAATTGCCTCCCTGTTGTCGGAAGGATTAGATTGCCTACAGATGCTATTGATGGCATTTTTAACAGCCTCGCAAATTGACGAAGTAGAAATTCTGGAGCGGATGTCTGCCATTGTTGCTCGTCTACAAGCAGAGTTTGGCGATTCCCAGGAAACAAACCTTGAGACATCGATAGAGCAACCGCAGGAATATCAACCAGTTATTCAATTTGGCGATCGCTTGGCCAAGGTAGAATCTTCTGCGGAGCAAGTTATCGTTCAAGACAAGGAAAGTCTTGACAGGGAACTAATAGATGAAACTAGCCGCCAGTCTGGCAGCCTTGTTCGCGTAGATACCGAGCAACTTCCCATCAATGTAGGGAAACTAGCAAACCCGGAGGAGTATGGGGAAGAAGATTTTCATGCTTGGTTGGGGGATTTTTCCCTGCCTACTGAAGCATCCCTAGTTAAATCTGTTCGCGATCGCCATCCACTCTCTTTGCAAGAATCGATTTCTACCATTCTTGCAACAAGTATTCCAACCGCCACACCCATCAATATTAAGCATCTCGAACAACTAAACGCGCTAATTGCAACATTATTAACTACGTATAATCAGCAAGCCTGTCAAGAAGAACAACAGCAACATACGATCGGGCGGTTGCTCCGACAAGTTCAACGATTACAACACCTGCTCGATAACCTACAGGAATGGTCAGGACGTTTAGCAGCAATTTCAGATACCCTTTCTCCTCTAGCTGCTTCTCGTTCTCAGCAATTATACAGTACTCTGCAATCTGTTTTGGCTGAAGCGTCTCAGGTGGCATCAACTGTTGATTCGCTGAATAATAATCATCATCAACTCAAACAAGAACTGATACAGCAGCAAAAGTTACTTAACCATTCTGCCAATTTAGTCAAAAAAGTTACAACTATTCCTTTAAAAGTAGCCTTAGAACCGTTGCATCGGCTTTGGTCTCAATTACAAGCTCTACAAGATAAGTCTGCTAGACTACATTTACAAATTAGCGATATCCAAGTCGATCGGGCACTTAGCGATCGCCTCCATGCTCTCCTGTTACATATAAGTTGCTATTTACTAGAGCAAAGTATTGAGTCTAGCCAAACACGCCAACAGCTAGGTAAAAATAGCAGCGGTATCATCGAAATTCAAGTTTATCAGCAAGGAAATCAACTGATTATTGATGGCTGTGATGATGGCGCAGGACTTAACTTATCTCAAATCTATCAACAAGCTTCAGCCCAAGGACTCGCCCTGACAAAACCAGGGGATATTTTACAAGAACTGGTACTTGAACCAGAGGTTTCATCTGTTTTATGCGATCGCGCTGCCTTAGAGTTAGGAGCAGAATTAACTGAAGTTTGCAAGCAATTAACAGCTATTCAGGGAAGAATAGTATTGAAGTCTAAAGCTGGACATGGTACAGCCTTCTCGCTCCAAATTCCCCTCGATCAAAAAATTGCTCAACTTATCGTCTGTCAAGCTAACTCCAGAGTCTATGCATTTATTGCCGATTCTGTAGAGCAGATTTGTCTATCCCAGTCCGAACAAATTATCCAAACTCAAGCGGGACGCATGTTATTTTTGCAGTCTTCTGGCACCAGTGGCTTCCTTGGTTGCGCTGACGAGCATCTAACAACAGAAATGCTCGTCCCTATCCACTTATTGACTGATCTGCTGACTTGTCCTAACCAGCTTCCCACCTCAGTTACTACTTACAGCACAGACACACTAAATGCTTTCAAGCAGGATAAGCCTTTATTAGTATTTCGTTACTTAGACAAACGATGTGCTTTAGAAGTAGATTGCATCATCGGCAAACAATCTTCTGCGATCCATCCTCTGGGTGAAGCAATCCCTGTTCCTGCTTATATCCAAGGAACTAGCATTCTTGCCAATGGTCAACTTAGCCTGGTTTTGGATGGTCATCTTCTCACAAAATCTCTAACTTGAACTCAATACCTGCCGAAATTTTTTGAAACCTTTCACAGCAGCATAAGGATTAATTGTGTATTTAGTAGTATATACTACTTTAAAGTACGTAAGCTGGATTAACGATCGCTCTAGTAGTCTGCCAAGGAAACAATGCAAAGGTGGTTAGCAGAGGGGCAGAGGGGAAAGAACTTGCTATTTGCCTCTCCTCTGCTCCCCTGCACAAGCGCCGACCTCCACCCAGCAATTTTGGGTTGGCGAACTACTAGAGGAAAAACTTTTTGGTTTACTGAGTATTACTATTCTGATTCAACTTCTGCAAAATATCCTCCAACTCTTGCTGGTAACGTCCATACTCAGCCCAATTTCCTTGCCGCAGTGCTTCATGCGCTTTTTGATAAGTTGTCAATGCAGATTTAGCCAGGTTTAGAACTTCTCCCTTGATATGACTGGGTACTTGCTTCTGTTCTTGAACGCCACCAAAGATTACTGCTAGAGATTGTTCTAAAGTTTCTTCCATCACCACAGCTTTATCATAGGCAACAATTACCCGTTTCAGTTCCGGTAACTCACCCTGTTCTGCTCGCAAATATACTGGTTCAACGTAGAGTAAAGACTGGTCAATCGGAATCACTAACAAATCTCCACGAATTACTTTAGAACCTGCTTGACTCCATAAAGTAAACTGCTGGGAAATTTGGGGTTCTTGGTCAATTCGCGCTTCAATTTGTCGAGGGCCAAAGATAAGTTTTTGTTTGGGAAACTCGTACAGTAGTAACTTACCGTACTCCTTACTATTGGAACGTGCCGCCATCCAGGCAATCATGTTGTCTTTGTTGGCAGGGGTGAACGGTAAAATCTGAATAAATTCTTCCTTCGCTGCTCCTGGTAAGCGCATAATCATGTAGTAAGGCTGCATGATATGTTCATTGCCTTCATAGGTTTCGATGGGTAAGCGCCACAAGTCTTCCCGGTTGTAGAACAATTCTGGGTCGTTCATGTGGTAGACAAGATACATCTGTGCCTGAATTTTGAAAAGGTCTTGGGGATAGCGAAAATGCGCTTTTACTTCAGATGGAATTCCAGAGTTGGGTGTAAATAGGTGAGGAAAAATCTTTTGGTAGGTACGGAGTACGGGGTCAGTTTCATCAACTATAAAAAACTGCATCGTGCCGTCGTAAGCATCAACTAATACTTTAACTGAGTTACGGATATAGTTGATATCGCGGTGTAAAAATTGTTCAAGATTTCTGCCATTGAGAATTTCGGCAGCTTTTTGAGTCTGAGCTACTGGTTCAGAATAGGGATAGCGATCGCTCACTGTATAAGCATCCACAATCCACTGTAATCTACCATTAATTATCACTAAGTAGGGGTCGCTATCCAAATGCAGAAATGGTGCAACGTGACTCACCCTTTCCTGAAGCAATCGGTAGTAATGGATACGTGATTGTTGATGAAAGTAATTAGAAATTAATATCTGAATGCTACCCAAGTCGTAAGCATAAGCTAACCTTTGCCATATCGTTGGTATGGGTACGCCACCTTTACCGTTGTAAGTAGTATAAGCATTCCCATCCCCTAAAGGATAGTCAAACTCTTGGGTTTTTGTCCCAGTAAAAATATAGTTATCGGTTTTTTCTCCATAATAAATTGCTGGTTGGTTTATCTGTTGATTCACCCCAGAAACAGGAGGAATATCTTTGATATATAGTTGGGGTAAACCATCAGAGGTAACTTGGTTAACTGGACTCATCACCAAACCGTAGCCGTGGGTATACTTCAAGCGTTGGTTAACCCAAGTTTTTGCTTCTTGGGGTAACTGAGAATAAGCCAGTTCCCTTCCTGATAGCATCACCTGTTGATAATTGCCATTCACGGTATAGCGGTCTACATCCACGCTATGAAATTGGTAATAAAGTCGAATCTCCTGAATTTGGCGGTAGGTACTGAGAAGCGGGCGATAGTCCCATAAGCGAATGTTGCGGATGGTTGGCTGGTTCGACTGCAAAACTTGGCGATTTAATTGGGCTGCGGCTGTATAGTTTTGCCGTTGTACATCATGCAAATGATAGGCATTTTGGGTGAATTTGATATTGTTGGCGATATAGTACTTTTCTTTAGTTAATTCGTTGGGTTCAACGATGAATTGTTGCACAAACAAAGGGTAAACACCGTTGAGTAACACGAAAGCTATGAAAAATAGTACAATCCCCAACATTGGTACAGCATAACTTCTTCGCCTCATTGAGAGAACCAACAGAACGGCAACTACTAACGCAATGATACTTGTCACCCAATAAGCAAATAATTGCGCATGGACATCAGTGTAACCAGCACCATACACAACACCATTAGTTGAGTAAAGTAGGCTGTAACGTTTCAGCCAGAAATCAACAGCTACTAATCCAGCGATAGCTGCAAATAGCCAACTTAAATGGCTTTTCGCTGTGCCATTTAGGGTATTTCGTCCGTTACGCCACCGTAGTGTAAAACTGCCTTTGAGAAAATAAACCAGAATAGATACTATTAGCCCCCAGAGAAAAGCAAATAACAACCAGTTCCAAATCGCTTCGTAAAGCGGTAACTGGAAGACATAAAAGCTAATATCTTGTTGAAATATCGGATCGCTATTACCAAAACTAGTAGGATGCAGATACTTAAGAATAATTTCCCACATTGGGATACTAGCACTCGCTGCACCAAACCCAATAAACAAAATCAACGCTAAAGCGAAGAAATTGATAAATTTATCGGTATAGTCTGCCAATGCGCTGTCTTCAAACAAGTGAAAGGAACTATGCCGCGTATGGTGTATCGCAATCTGATAGTTTCTCCAGAGAAACATGGTGTAGAACGCAAAGGTGACAATCCAGATAAGGATTTGCCAAGTCAACCTTGTCCAAAATACTTCGGAAAAACCAACAGTATCAAACCACCATGCTTCGGTCAAAATATGCACTAGTGTTTTGGATAAAGACAAACCAACAATTACAATCAAGATGATTATTAGAATGCCTCTCTGCTTAAGGTTCATAATTTACCTATCAATAGCGAAATACCGCAGCTAATGGTGTATTATCTGGCATCTTTGCCGACTCAACTGCATAGACAATACCGCCATTTAAAATAGTTTGAGTTGCAGCGAAATCTAATAATTCCTCGTCGTTGGGTTCTGCGTCGGGATGTACCTGAACTGTTTGGGTATCTGAGTCAAAAGTACCCCACTGCTGTTGACCGAGGGCAACAATTAACTTGTCAACCCGTCCCTGACAAGCAGCCGGAATAGTTTCCGTAATTTGGCTGGAAGCTTTTCCAGTTCCTAGCAGTTTCCTGTATTGATTTATTGCGTCTTGCTGTGCTTGCAAAAATAATGGTTCTACTATTTCCCAAGCTTGGGCGTGTAATTCTTCTGGTGATAGTAGTTCTGGATTACCTGTTATTCCAGCATCCACGAGATCAGGATAAGTATTTGCTTCTCGGTAAATCGGCAAAAGATACTCTACTCCAGTCAGCACTAAGGGAGCGTGTTCTGCTTTGAGTAACTCCTGCAACGCTTCATTGACCCGATGGAAGTATATGCTGAGGTTTTTCTTCTCATCTTCATCACCAGCACCATGACCGTGAAATACCGTGACTCCACCAGGAGCGGCGCTTCGTCCACCTGTTGCGCCTGGAGTGCCTGTATGCGAAGGGGTTTGCCGTTCTGGTTCTTCAAACCGTAGTACTTCTTCCAGACTTGGTAGTACACCAGTTAAATCAATCTCTTCAATATGATGGTGAGTGCCTTCTAATAGCCGAATCAGATTATGGCTGAGAGCCAGGATATAGAAATGTCCATCGCTCTGGAATAAGGGGAATAGAGGTTTAAGGTAAAAATGGTTACTTACAGATACTAGTTCTGCAAAATCTATAGGTAGAGAGTAATATTGGAAAAAATCTTGTGAGCAGAAGACTGCTAAACCATTACTTTGATGTTGCCAAAATTCATACTCATCTAGCTCTCTGACTGGTTCGAGTAAGTTTTTTGCATCTTCAGAATGCCAACCATGCTCAATCAAGCGTTCTTCAGCTTCTCGAATTAAGTTCTTAAACCGGATTGGGTTTTGTTGCGTGTCTATCCCAGCATGGCAAGTTGGGATAAAAATCGATACACAGACTTCTCTAGGTTGTTTTGCTAGTGTTTCGAGTTCTGCAAGAGAGAGTAATTTCATTAATTTACCTCCTGTGTTTACAGAGAAGGGGTAGAACTGATAGTGGTGTTTTTCCCAACTTCCAAGTTGACTTCTAATCCTTCTGTTGTTTGTATGATATTGGTATTGAAATTTGTACAAAGAAATTGCATACGCTGACAGATAGCAGTAAATTCTCCGCCTTTAGCTAGGTCAACTCGCGTATAACTTAAAAATACAGGTATCAAACGCAACTTATATAAGCCGTGATCGCTCACTTCCACCAGAAACACAAAAGACCAATCATTACGCAACACAGGATCAACTGCATAATCATCCAGAAAATCCCCTGTGTCATAAAGGATTAACCCCTGTTTGTACTGTTCTACACCTTGGAAAAGGTGAGCAGAATGACCGTGAAAGATATCTACACCCCTATCCACGAGTGCGCGAGCAAACTGGCGAAAGTGAAGCGGCGGTGAGATGACCATATTCGGCCCCCAGTGAGCAGAGAAGATAATTAACTCTGCCCCAGCTTGACGTAACTGAGCGATCGCAGATTCTATCAGTGATAGAGTTAACAAATTGGGACTAATTTCTAGATAATTAGTCCCTGGAGAATCTTTAGTCGCCGCACAATCAGGCTCGTTATCTGTGAGGGCAATGATACCAACACGCAAACCTGCAATATCCATGATGACGGGAGTTGTAGCCTGACTGATATCCCGCCCCGCCCCAGCATGGTGAATCCCCACCGCATCAAGATATTTCAGCGTATCTAGTAAACCCTGGTCATCAAAGTCAAGGATGTGGTTGTTGGCGAGATTGACACACTGAATATTAGCAGCACGAAGTACTTCTACTGCGGCGGGGTCAGCGCGAAAGTGAAAAACTTTTGGCGTTCTCCTACACTCTTGAGTATTTTGAGTAATGGCACATTCCAAATTAGCGATGACAGCATCCGCACCGCGCAAAATCGGCAAAACATCTCCCCAAAAAGACTCTGCTGACCTCCGGGGAATCTCTTCGTTGACACCCCGACCCAGCATGACATCACCGATAAATGCTAAAGTGACGGACTTTGCCATAGGCTCTGGCGAATAAAGTTTTTTATCAGGAAGGGGATGAAGTAAGTTTTTAACGTTTACATCAATTCGTATTTAAACGCAGAGTACTTCCCTGAACAATTAACTACAAATTTATGACTGAGTTTTGAGTTAAAGATTTTTTACTTCTCCCCTATCTGTCCCTTTGCTTTTACAACAGACTAAGCAACGTTAATCTTGACGGATTTTTTCTTTTCCCCTTCAACTTTCGGGATGGTAAGGATAAGAATGCCGTTTTTGTATTCGGCTTGCGCTTTGTCGTTTTGAACGTGTGCAGGTAGTGGAATAAGTCGCTCAAATTTGCCATAACGGAATTCAGAGCGGACTATGCCTTTTTCTTCTGTCGTGGTTTCTGATTTGCGATCGCCACTGATCGAAACAGATTCTTCTGTCACCTCCACATTCAAATCTTTAGATTCCAGCCCCGGAATTTCTAGTCTGAGGCGAACTGCATCAGCAGTTTCCTCCATTTCGGCGGAGGGTATAAAGTTGAGTGCAGAGACTCCGCCATTGCCACTGGGGAACATCCGTTCAAATATGTGGTTCATCCGTCTTTGCAGATGTTCAATTTCCCGCATAGGCTCCCAATGAAAAGGTTCCCAACGTTCAATTTCTTGCAAAGGTTCCCAACGAGTAATTGCCATAATCGTTGCCTCCAATCATGTGTAATTTAAAACTTGATATTTCATCTTGATTGCTATCCTTGCAGCTTTCACTTCAGTATGATCTGGATATAGCAAGCTACCAGGAATAGGAGATTAAGCTAAAACACAAATCACTAACAGTTAAAAGTCAACACTTATGTGAAACAGCTTAACAAGTAAAGACTCTCCTACTATCTTGAGGTTAAAAGGAAAATTTGAGGAACTTGTGAGGAAGTGGTTGATGCTTCCTAGACTATTCAAAAAGTGGTTTGAATCAACAGCCTCAACCTTGTAGGTGATGTTTACCAATCAATCTAACAGTACTAGCTTGCAGTCCTTGATCACCTTCTTCCTCTGCAAAACGAACTTCATCTCCCACCTGCAACTGCTCAAAATCACCATTGAATAGACTGTTGCGGTGAAAATAAACTTCGCTACCATCAGGTGTTTCGATAAAACCGTAGCCTTCATCAGAGAACAACGACGCAATTCGTCCATGAGGCTGTTCTGCGTGAGTCTTGGTTTCCTGACGCAGCATACTGGTGTGGTCTTGCAGTTTGCGCTTGGCTGCATCAAAAGCATCACGAATTGCTACATAAATATCCTCGTGGGATTGATGTTCAGGTGGGTCACGTCTGACAACGATTTCCCCTGTTGGCACAGTGATGTCAATTCGCACCTGGTAAAGTTTACCATTACGGTGATGTCGATGTGGGGCATCAACTATGACTCGACAGCTCGTAATCCGGTTATAAAAATGCTCTAGTTTATCAACTAAGGAGCGAATTTTTGCTTCTACTGCTTCTGATGGTGGAATGTTGTGAAAGGTGATTTGTAGTGGGATTATCATGTGTTCTCCTATTTCTCAAGTATCTCTTACCTGGATTGAGAGATTGCTCAGGCAAGGTGCTAATTAAGATGCGTTTTCCCAATCACATAACAACTCATGCTCTTGTTTTACTGGGAGTTGACGGAGGGGAACTTGAGGAGTACCAATATCTGTTGAATGTTGAGATAACTGTTTTTTCTTAATTACCTTTTCTACCTGCGATTTTGGTTGAGTGGCTGTAATGGTCATTCTACTCACCTCCCACACTAAATCAGGAAGGAAAAATCGTTATATCTGCAACATATATAGCAGCAATTACAACTCAGTACTCAATGTATCTGATAATTTTGAACTTGAATTATTAACTTTCACCTTCAATTTCTATTATTTCTCTAAAAGTCCATACCAGCGAAGAAACGATAAAAAAGTATATACAATCTCTTTAAGAACTAACTTCAAATTGCTGTGTCAAAAGTTCATGAATTGCAGCATCACTGATTTGAGCAAGATTCTCATACCAGAGGGCGATTGCATACAATAGTAGCCATTAACTGACCGCCGCTTACCAGATATCTTTTAGGTTAGGTAACAAATTTGAGAAAGTTGTGAGGAAAGCAAAACTACCTCACAAGTTCTTCAAATTTTTCTTTTAGCATCAAATTAAAGCCAAATAATTAGCCACGTTGCACTTAGAGATTTAAACACTTCTAATTTAGAAAAACTAGTGAATTTACTATGCAAAACTTATCTAATCAACCAGTGAAAAGCGCTCATAAACTCAAAAGAAAGTATGAAGCAGGAGAAAGAGACTTTCGCGCAGCTGAGTTATCTAAAGTTGATTTACAAGAAACTTATTTAGAAGGAGTAGACCTCAGTGGAGCCAACTTAGATGCAGCCAAACTTAGTAGAGCAGACTTGAGTGGTGCTAATCTCAGTGGAGTTTATTTAAGAAAGGCAAATCTGAGAGGAGCTAATCTCAGTGGTGCAGATTTGTTTAAAGATAAGTTGGTGGGAGCAGATTTGAGTGAAGCTGACCTTCGAGGTGCAGATTTGAGAGGAGCTAACTTGAACGGGGCTAACTTAAATGCAGCCAAATATGACAGCTACACAGTTTTTCCAGAAGATTTTGACCCTGTAAGCGCCAAAATGATGCAGTTGGAAGAATAATAAGGAGATATATTATGGCTCATGTCCTGACATCTGAGAAAGTCTTCCCTCGAATGGTAGATTTACGCAGATATTTACATCGCCATCCTGAACTGGCATTTGAGGAAAAAAAGACAGCATCCATCGTTATAGATGAACTTAAGCGTTTAGGTATTCCTTTTTGGTATGGTGGGGTGGGTAGTGGCATCATTGCCAAGCTGATCAATGCTGGACAAAAAGCACCGACAATTGCTGTGCGGGCTGATATGGATGCTCTCCCCGGACAAGAAAATACGGGATTGCCCTTTGCTTCTTTGCACCCAGGTAAGATGCACGCCTGCGGTCACGACGGTCACATGGCAATGGTGTTGGGCGCAGCAGCTTTATTGAAAGAGAATCCGCCACCAGGAAATGTGGTTTTCATCTTTCAACCTGCGGAAGAAAAGGGTGCTGGCGCGAAAGTGATGATTCAAGCTGGTGCTTTAGAAGGAGTGAATGCCATCTTTGGCGGTCATGTCACCCGTCACTACCAGGTCGGCGAGATTATGGTTGCCAAAGGAGCAATCACAGCCCATTCCGATGGCTTTACCATTCGCATCAAAGGGCGAGGCGGACATGGAGCCAGACCTCATGAAGCTGTTGATGCTGTAGTTGTGACCGGACTGCTAATTATGGCTGTGCAAACCCTAGTTTCACGGGAAATCAACCCAGCCTATCCCTCAGTAGTCACCATCGGTAAAGTAGAAGCAGGTAGTGCTGCTAATGTCATCGCTGAGGAAGCAATTCTAGAAGGTACTATTCGCACAACAAACTTAGATGTGCAGAACTATATAATTGATGGGTTGAAGCGCATAGCTACAGCCGTAGGAGAACTACACAATGCCAGGGTAGAGGTAGAGATTCGCCACGGTTATCCACCTGTAATCAATACAGGAAAAGAGGCAGAAATTGCCCGTCGGGCTGTAGTCGAGTTATTGGGTTCAAAGGGATTAGTCACAATGGATTATCCCAGCATGGGAGCAGAAGATTTTTCTTTCTACTTGTTACACGTTCCTGGGTGTTACGTCAGATTTGGTGCTTGTCAACAAGGTTGTGAGAACATTCCTTTGCATAGTCCTTCCTTTGACTTTGACGAAGAAGCATTGAAAGTTGGCGCAGCTTTCTTTGATCGGGTAGTTCGAGAAGCGATCGCAGAATATGCAGATAATTCCTAGTAGAAAACAGCAGAAGGTACTTAGGTAATATTCATGAAAAGCGCAGATTTAATCAATTTGGCAGGGTTTCAAGAAGTTGAACATACAGCTGACTGGGCTTATCGCGTTTGGGGGCGGAATTTAACTCAGTTATTTATCCAAGCAGCGATCGCGCTTTATTATTTAGCTGATGTCGAGTTAACCTCAGAGTCTTCAATTACGCGAAAAATTCAACTCCAAGGTGTTGATTATGTCAGCCTACTGGTTGCTTGGTTGAATGAACTTTTGTATTTACATGAAAGTGAAAACTTAGCATTTAACCAATTTAAAATCTTGCATCTCGATGCACACTCCCTAGAGGCGGAAGTCACAGGTACCTATGTGCAGAACTGGCAGAAATTGATTAAAGCAGTCACATATCACAATCTCTCGATTCAAGAAACAGAAAAAGGATTGGAAGCTACATTAGTATTAGATGTTTGAATTAGTCAAAAGTTAACAGTTATTCTCCCCTACTGCCCATTTTCAACTTAGGAGGGGATATGGTTTCTAAACAAGATTTTCGCCGTATTAGTGATTATTTGTGGGAAATTCCTACCTCATTTCATCCAAAAATGCAGGTTCCTGTCTGGATTTTTGCTGATGAAGAAATTCTCGAAGATGCTTTGGGCGATTTATCAATAATTCAAGCAGTGAATGTTGCGCGTTTACCTGGGCTAGTAGGTCATGTAGTTGTTATGCCTGATGTTCACCAAGGCTATGGAATGCCTATTGGTGGCGTGATGGCAGCACGAGTCCCAGAGGGAATAATTTCCCCAGGAGCAGTTGGTTATGATATCAACTGTGGTGTGCGTGTTTTGACCTCTACAATTAAGTATGAGAATGCCAAACCCTATTTAAGCGATCTCGCCAGTGTCCTTTATCGCAATTGTCCTAGCGGTGTGGGAGAAAAAGGCAGCGTCCCTCTGACAAATGAAGAATTAGAACAAGTATGTCAACAGGGTGCTAATTGGGCGCTAACTCACGGGTATGCCGAAGCAGAAGATTTGCAACGCACGGAAGAGTTTGGTTGTTTGGCAGAGGCAGATCCAGATGCTGCTAGTAAGCGGGCAAAAGAGCGCGGCAAAGGTCAATTAGGCACTTTGGGGGCGGGAAATCATTTCCTAGAGGTGGATGTAGTTGAGGAAGTGTTTGACCAGGAAGCCGCAGAAGTGATGGGTTTGCACGCAGGTTGTTTAGGGGTACAAATTCATTGCGGTTCTCGTGGCTTTGGTCATCAAATCTGTACTGACTATGTACAAGACTTGCAATTTGCAGTCATCCGCTACGGAATTGATTTACCAGACCGAGAATTGGTTTGTGCGCCAATTGAATCACCAGAAGGACAAGGCTATTTAGCAGCGATGAAGTCAGCTGCCAACTATGCCTTTGCTAACCGTCAGGTTTTAGCATGGCATACACGACGGAGTTTTCAAGAGGTGTTTGGTACAGAAAACTCTCAACTACGCCAAGTTTATGATATTGCTCACAACATGGCCAAAATTGAAACCCACGAAGTTGCAGGAGAAAGCTTGACAGTCTGCGTCCATCGTAAAGGAGCAACACGGGCATTTGGCCCAGGCTTTGCTGGTTTACCTACAGAATATCGTCCTTTGGGGCAACCTGTTCTTGTTCCTGGTTCGATGGGTACGCACAGTTGGATCTTGCTAGGGACACTAGCAAGTGATCGCCTATCTTTTGGTTCCAGTTGTCACGGTGCGGGAAGGGTGATGAGTCGTCACAAAGCCAAACGAGAAATTAAAGGCGATCGCCTCAAGGGAGAACTAGAACACGAAGGGATTAGCATCCGGGCTGGTTCTATGTCCGGTTTAGCAGAAGAAGCACCCCAAGCGTACAAAGATGTCAGCCGAGTGGTAAATGTAGTCAGCCAAGCAGGAATTGCTCGTAAAGTAGCGCGTCTGCATCCCGTTGCTGTTGTCAAAGGATAAAACATAAACTGAAGGGTCTAGTTGCGTTCAACCAGACCCTTCAGCGATAATTGCCTATTCTATACAAAGGTTCCCTCCGCAAAAAACCTGGGTTTACACGTCTCGCAGGCTCCTCACTCTAACTTCCCATAGTCGCATCTTCCTAGATCCTGGTTTGGCGTTACTCTTACCTTAGCTTTCGGTAATTGGTGTTGCCACTTTCTTCATCTATGTTAGAACTTCCCTGCGATCTCACTTATATACTAACATAATTTTATTGTATGGTAGGGCAATTTTTTATTTTGCATCTGTTAATAACTACTGCCATAAATTGAAATTTGAATTTTAAATTTTAAATTTTAAATTCATTTGTTTATATAAGCTAAAACAAGAATTAATATGATTAATTTTTGTAAAAAATTATAAAGATATTAGGTGCAAGATAATGAGCAGAAGGCGAGCATTTCTACTTCAAAGCTTCAGTATAATTGGGTTAGTAGAATTATCTGCGATCGCTTGTAGTTCTGTGGATAATAAAAATACCAAAATTGCCTCTACCCCAAGCAGTAAATTAACAACAGAGAGGAAAAGCATGAAATTAGAAAGTGCCTTTGAAACTAATAGCCAAATTCCTGCCAAATATACCTGTGATGGTGCTGATATTTCGCCTACTCTTAGCTGGGATGAACCTCCAAAAGAAACCCAAAGTTTAGCATTAATAGTCGATGACCCAGATGCACCCAGACACACATTTGTACATTGGGTACTTTACGATATACCTCCTACAGTTCGGCAATTACCAGAACACATTACTGCTACGAAAACCTTACCAAGTGGTGGAGTGCAGGGAAAGAATGATTTTGGCAAATTAGGTTATGGTGGCCCCTGTCCTCCTAGTGGTACACATCGGTATTTCTTCAAACTTTATGCTTTAGACAAAAACTTGGGTTTGCCACCAGGCGCAACAAAAGAGCAAATTTTGCAAGCAATGAAGGGTCATGTTTTGGCAACAGCAGAGTTAATCGGAGGCTACCAACGTCAGCGTTAGACTTCCTGCGAATTGATGATTTTCTCAAAAGGACTAAGCAGAAATCTGAGTCAATTGAGTGTAATTGAATTGTGTGAGTCCAAAACTTCACTTTTAGGTGGAATATTGGTTAGTAATATACTTTGACCGTTCCAAAAATATGGGTATGAACAGAAGATATTTATAACATTCAGGAGTTATTCGTATGCACAAAGAATACATGGATGCTTTAGAAGAATTAATCGATAAATTGACATTAGCTGCAATCCTAGAGATGTTAGAGCGAATATGTCACAAAAAAGCAGAATATTTGCGAACTCATTGGCAAGATGAAACTTCAGCTAAGATGTGGGAAAAAGCTGCTCGACAAATAGAACAGATAAATATTGATGTTTGAGTAAATAGTCAAACTGTTTATCTTCCCAAAATGAGTGCATCCCATCGCTGTAGTTAAAGGATAAATTGACATGGGTGATATAGAATTCAAAAGCTCTCCCGAATTCTCTCTTGGGATGGAAATTGAGTTGCAATTACTCAATCCTGATACGCTACAGTTGGTAGATGGTATTTTACCTCTGTTGGCACAAAATCCTGAAAATTTCTGGATTCAGCCAGAATGTAACCAAGCAATGGTAGAGATTGCCTCTCAGGTTTGCTCAAATATCCCTGAGTTAGAAGCCAATATTTTTGCTATTATGCGTGACCTCAAAGTTAGATGCCAACAACTGGGGATGACGATTTGTGCAGCTGGAACTCATCCATTTTGCGATCGCTTTGCTTCGATCACTCCGATTCCCAGGTATCTGGCCCAGCAAAATACATCTGGCTATCTCGCAGATTTAATGATGACTTGTGCGGTTCAGCTTCATGTAGGAATGCCATCGGGTGATGTAGCTATAGATATTATGGGCAGACTTAAACCCTATCTCCCCATTTTGTTGGCTCTGTCTGCTAGTTCACCCTTTTGGTGGGGTCACGATACTAGCTTTGCTTCCTTTCGCCAAAGGTTCTTATCATCTTTGAGAACCTATGGTATTTGTCCCACTTTTAAAAATTGGCAGGATTTTGCTAATTTCTTTGCTAATGCTCAACATGCAGGGATGTTTGAGATTATCCGCGATATCCATTGGGATTTGCGTCCCCAACCTAATTTCGGAACTCTTGAGGTTAGGGTGATGGATGCTCAACCAACAATTAAAGAATCGATGATGTTGGCGGCTTTTATCCATTCTTTAATTGTGTATTTGCATCATCACAGTCAAGGAAAGCCAACAGAATTTTTGCTAACTCCCCTTCCTTGGTTGATTGAAAGAGAAAACTACTTTCGTGCATCTCGTTGGGGTTTAGATGCTAATTATATTGAAGATGATCAAGGCAATAGCAGACCCATCAGGAATATAGTTAAAGATATCTTGAATGTACTAGCAGAAACTGCCGATACGTTAGGAAATAGCTCATATCTATTCCAATTAGAAAAAAGATTAGACCAAGGAGCAAGTTATATTCGACAACGGCGAGTGTTTGAAAGCACAGGTTCTGTAAAAGCAGTAGTTGCTTCTTTAGTCAGCGAGTTAGAAGCTGAATTACTAGTACCAGAAAACAAGATACACTATACACCCAAATGATTTAATCACCTTTGTAAGCGATCTCATTTCTCATGCTAATTCATCTGCTTGATTTTACGGATATTTATACATACCACTCTTCCATCACTGTTTGACGTAAATTCAAATAATATGTGCATTGTGTTGCAGTAAGGACTAGTATTGCTTTCAATGGATCACTCTTGTAGCCAAATCAACCCTCAGTCTGCTGTAATTCCTCGACGGCTTCCATGACGTGGGTTGCGTACATTAGTGCAGGGCCACCACCCATAAACACTGTTACGCCGAGAGTTTCAATAATTTCTTCTTTCGTTGCGCCTGCTTGGAGGGCAGAATGGGTATGGAAGGCTATGCAATCATCGCAATGAATCGCTACGGAAATTGCCAGCGCAATCAATTCTTTTGTTTTGCTGTCGAGTACGCCAGGTGCGGAAGAAGCTTTATTCAAAGCGTAGAAGCTTTTCATCACATCCGGTAAAGCAGTGGAAAACTTGCTGGTATAACTTCTGATATGCTTCATCTGCTCAGTATAGGAAGATTTGCCAGTGGATTCGCTCATAACGTACCTTTGAGTAAAATCTAACTCCTATAACTATTAAATTTCACATATTTTTCATCTGTCTTGAGAGATAATTTTTTGAGGAATAGGATTCAATTTTTTTAATTGTTATGATGTGTGACATGAAGCTATTTTCGTAGCTATTGTAGAGTATCCTAAATCTAAATAAAGCCTTCTCAATAAAAATAGAATGCAATTTATCTTAATGTTGTAAACTTGCAGATTTTTGGAGAAATGCAGAGTTTGTTGCAACTTAGGTTTGCAATGAATATCTATACTTTAGCCTCATTTTTTATCATTGTTTACATATCTTCTCTGAATGCAATGTTTATTGCATTTTCTATTGGTTAGATATAAATTGTCAGAAAACAGAGAGTTCCTGTGGCGAATTAATTAACAAATCTAATTAGTTCAGAGGATGAACTATGGAATGGAGACTAATCAAGAAATCAGGGGAGAATTGTTTAGTAGAACCAAACCTACCGAACTATGAAGAAACTCGCCATACTTTTTCTTGGAGTTTAGTTGATGATGAACTCAAAGGCTGGAAGGAGGGTCAAGGGTTAAACATTGCTGAGATCGCGATTGACCGCCATGCCGAAAGTTCGCGAGTTCACTATGTGGCGTTGCGTTTTCTGGCTCAAGATTGGACAGTCAAAGAGTTTACCTATGGGGAACTTAAAGCCCAAACCAATCGTTTTGCCAACGTACTGCAAAAGCTAGGCATTGTTAAAGGCGATCGCGTCTTTGTTTTAGCCGGAAGAATCCCATCTTTATATATTGCAGCCCTTGGTACGTTAAAAAATGCCAGCGTTTTTTGCCCCCTGTTTTCGGCGTTTGGGCCAGAACCAGTTTATCAGCGTATGGATCGGGGTGATGCTAAGGTATTGGTTACTACCACATTGCTCTACAAGCAGAAAATTGAGCAATTGCGATCGCGTTTGCCCAAATTACAACATATCCTGCTGACCGATGCAGAAGCAGATATGGGCGAGGGAATTTGGTCACTTCCCCAACTCATTGCAGAAGCCTCCGACGAGTTCACTACTGTATCCACCGATGCAGAGGATATGGCGTTGTTGCACTTCACAAGTGGGACAACCGGAATGCCCAAAGGTGCGATTCACGTCCACAAAGCTGTTTACGCTCACTACATTACAGCCAAATACGTCCTTGACCTTCATCCCGATGATATCTTTTGGTGTACCGCCGATCCGGGATGGGTGACAGGCACTTCCTATGGCATCATTGCCCCTCTCACCCACGGTGTAACTAGCATCATTGATGAAGCAGAGTTCGATGCCGATCGCTGGTATCGCATTCTGGAAACTCAAAAAGTCAATGTCTGGTACACCGCTCCCACAGCCATTCGCCGCTTGATGCGGGTAGATATAGAACCTAGAAAACAGTATGACTTGAGCCATTTGCGGCTGATTCACAGTGTCGGAGAACCCCTAAATCCAGAAGCAGTTGTGTGGGGTGAGGAAAAGCTAGGTTTACCCATCCATGACAATTGGTGGCAAACCGAAACAGGCGGAATCATGATTGCCAATTATGCCACGATGGATATCCGTCCTGGCTCAATGGGTCGTCCCATTCCCGGTATTGAGGCCGCGATCGTGCGGCGACATGAGGATGGCACGGTAGAGGTGATAAACAAACCAGGGATGGATGGAGACTTAGCCCTAAAATCTGGCTTTCCTTCCATGTTTCGCGGCTATCTCCACGACGAAGAACGCTACCGCAAATGCTTTGTCGGAGATTGGTATATTACTGGCGATTTAGCTACCCGTGATGAAGACGGTTATTTTTGGTTTGTCGGGCGAGAGGACGACATTATTAAAACCTCCGGTCACATGGTCGGCCCCTTTGAAGTCGAAAGTGCTTTGATGGAACACCCAGCCGTCGCCGAAGCAGGTGTGATTGGTAAGCCCAATCCGATGATTGGGGAATTAGTCAAAGCCTTTGTATCATTGAAACCCGGTCAGCAGCCTAGCGAAGCCCTCAAACTCGAACTCATTGGTTTTGCGCGGCAGAAATTAGGCGCAGCGATCGCTCCCAAGGAAATTGCCTTTCAAGACAACCTACCCAAAACTCGCAGTGGCAAGATTATGCGGCGCTTGCTGAAGGCGCGGGAGTTAGGTTTACCGGAAGGTGACTTGTCAACATTGGAGACAAACTAATGAAGAAAAAAACTGTTGTAGAGCCAGAAGTTGCTGCTGTTGAGCAGAAACACTACCATCATTTACTCCATCAAATGCTGCGGATTCGTCGCTTTGAAGACAAGTGTGCAGAACTGTACGGAGTCATGAAAATCCGGGGCTTCTTGCACCTATACAACGGTGAGGAAGCAGTTGCAGTCGGGGTGATGCAGGTATTGCGACCAGAGGATGCGATCGTTGCTACCTATCGTGAACATGGTCAAGCCTTAGTCCGGGGTATACCGATGACTACCGTAATGGCGGAGATGTTTGGCAAGCAAGAAGGCTGTTGTCGCGGTCGGGGTGGTTCAATGCATCTATTCGACAAGGAAAAACGCTTTTATGGAGGTAATGCCATTGTCGGTGGTGGTTTACCTCTGGCGGTAGGATTGGCGTTGGCAGACAAAAAACTAGGCAGACCACAAGTAATCTGTTGTTTTTTGGGCGACGGCGCAGTAGCTGAAGGTGAATTTCACGAATCATTGAATTTGGCTGCACTGTGGCAAGTTCCCGTTTTATTTGTCTGTGAAAACAATCAGTATGCAATGGGTACTGCCTTGAAGTACTCCCACTCAGTCACAAATCTTGCCCAAAAAGCTAACAATTACGGTATCGATAACGCTGCTGTCGATGGGATGGACATTTTAGCAGTTGAGGAAGCTGCTCAAAAAGCTGTCGCTGCGGTGCGGGAGGAAGGCAAACCATTCTTCTTAGAATGTATTACCTATCGCTTCCGCGCCCATTCCATGTTTGATGCCGAACTATATCGGGATAAAGCCGAAGTGGAACTGTGGAAGCAACGCTGTCCCATCGAGACATTTGCCAAGCGATTACAGGAACAGGGACTACTCAGCGATACGGAATGGGAAGCAATGGAACAGAACGTGGCACGAGAAATCGAGAATGCGATCGCCTTTGCAGAAGCAGGTACTTGGGAACCCATCGCGGAGTTAACCCGCTTTGTTTACTCTGAGGGAGGTATGGAAACATGACAAATCAAATGGTTCATACCACCTATCGAGAAGCCGTCCGCGAAGCACTCCGCGAGGCAATCCGCAAAGATGAGCGAGTTTTTTTGATGGGTGAAGATGTGGGGCGCTATGGTGGTGCTTTTGGGGTCAGTAAGGGACTGCTGCAAGAGTTTGGTGCAGAACGAATTATGGACACGCCGCTATGTGAGTCAGGCTTTACTGGAGCAGGGATTGGGGCGGCACTGGGTGGTATGCGCCCCATTGTCGAGGTGATGACAGTCAACTTTAGCTTGCTAGCTGCTGACCAAATTCTCAATACCGCAGCCACCTATCTACACATGTCTGGTGGTATGTTCAACGTGCCTCTAGTGATTCGCATGGGGACGGGTGGGGGTAAGCAGTTAGCAGCACAGCACTCCCGCAGTTTGGAAGGTTGGTATGCTCATATTCCCGGCATTAAGATACTCACACCTGCGGTGTTAGAAGATGCGCGGGGGATGCTTTGGACTGCACTCGCAGACCCAGATCCAGTGCTAATTTTTGAGAACACTATTTTATACAATATGGATGGAGAAATAGCAGCAGATGCCGGAGCCGTTGATATTGACCATGCCTGCATCCGGCGCATAGGTAGTGATGTAACTATCATCACTTACAGTGCCAGCTTATTTAAGGCTCTAGAAGCAGCCCAAACCCTATCACAAGAGGGAATTGAAGCAGAGGTCATCGATTTACGCACCCTTCGCCCTCTGGATAATGAAACTTTTTTAACATCGATTGCCAAGACTAACCGAGCCGTAATTGTCGATGAAGGCTGGCGTAGTGGTAGCATCTCTGCGGAGATTAGCGCCCGCATTATGGAACGTGCCTTTTATGACCTGGATGCACCAGTTGAGCGGATTTGTGCGGCAGAGGTTCCAATGCCCTACGCCAACCATTTAGAGCAAGCTGCGATACCACAGGCTGATGATATTGCCAAGACAGTGAGGAGGATGGTGAGGAGAAATGGCTGATTTTTGTATGCCCAGTCTCGGTGCTGATATGCGGACAGGCACTTTAGTGGAATGGAAAGTCAAACCAGGCGATCGCCTGAAGCGGGGCGACATCATCGCAGATGTGGAAACAGATAAGGGCATCATGGAGATTGAAGTCTTTGAAGATATCATCGTTGATGAGCTTCTGACTGAACCCAACACAGAAGTTCCCGTGGGAACGGTGATGGCTAAGATTCACCCCCAAGCAGTTACAGAAGCAGAAGTTGTTACCGCAGGACTAACAACTGAAAGCAAACAGCCCCCCATCCAGCCAATAGAAGAAACTCCCATCGTACCAACAGTAGCTAAAGAAGCAGAGAAACGGCTGCGTGTCTCACCTCTAGCCCGGAGGTTAGCTGATGAGCTTGGTGTTGATTTAAGTGATGTTCGCTCCCATGCCTCCGATGGTATCATTCAGCGAGTGGACGTAGAACAAGCGGCTGCGGCTTTGCAGACTAAAGCAGCCAAGCCAGCAATAGAGAAGCCAGTTGAGGTAGAAATAGCACCGATTGTCGCTAAACCAACAACAACAGTCGATTTTCAAGTTGGGATGCGTCGAGCGATCGCGGCTGCCATGTCGCTTTCTAACCGGGATATTCCTCACTATTATCTAGAAACCCGCATTGATATGAGTCATCCCCTGCAATGGTTAGAAGCGGAAAATCAAAAGCGGTCAATTAAAGAACGTATATTACCAATAGTTTTACTGATAAAAGCCACGGCGAAAGCCCTGATAGAAGTACCAGAACTTAACGGCTACTGGATTGACGACCACCTCCAGTTACAAGAAGCCATCCACATTGGCTTTGCCATTTCCCTCCGTCAAGGAGGTTTAGTGACACCAGCCATCCACCATGCCGACCTCAAAAATTTGGATGAATTAATGACAGCCATGCGCGACTTAATCGAGCGGACGCGCGGTGGTCGTCTCCGCAGTTCGGAAATGTCTGATGCAACTATCACCCTCACAAATTTAGGTGATATGGGTGTGGAAAAGGTCTTTGGCGTAATTTATCCCCCGCAGGTAGCCTTAGTCGGATTCGGCAAAATTTCCGAGCAACCTTGGGCAGAACGTGGGATGCTCGATGTTCGCCCAGTCCTGACGGCAACCTTAGCAGGAGACCATCGCGCTACAGATGGGATAGTAGGCGCGAGATTTTTGCAAGCACTGAATACTCATCTACAAGCTGTTGAGAAATTGTAAACACATCTATCACTAATCAAAAATTCAATCATGACTCCAACTTCAACTCAAACCCAAATCAAACAGACTATTTTGAATATCTTGAGCAAAATTGCACCGGAAGCCGATTTAGGAAATTTGCAAGCAGATGAAGATATCCGAGCAAAATTTGATATTGACTCCTATGATTTTCTCAATTTGATGATCGGGCTAAATGAGGCTTTTGGTGTCGAGATTCCAGAAGCTGATTATGGCAAGCTTGTAACTCTCACAGATATAATTCGCTATATTTCAACCTCTGCTGACTAACAGGATTTTGGCAGCATCGTAACTTTGACAAATAGATATGGTTTACTCACATTTTCCTCACATTGTTGTTTTATTTTGAGAGTAAAGCTAATACCAATTTAAATAGGGTTTTTCACTAAATAGCAGTTAGTGCGAATTTCTCCGGTAATTCTCTGTTATATCCATCAGTCAGAAAAATTATATGTCTGAAAACGATATAAAACAGATAAATTCTGAACAGTTGCTTGCTCAAGCTACCCAACCTGCGATTGATGCTATGCGTCTGCATCGGCTTTATCGTGGCAAAATCCAGACGGCTTTGCGTTGCCCAATCAATAACTTGAATGACTTTGCCATTTGCAATTGTTGCGACTGGACGTTCCGACTTCCCCAATCAAGTGAACAATTCCTTAGTTTTTCCAGGTCTTTTCCGTGGCACATTGGATGTTCGCGCCAAGACAATTACAGACGAGATGTGTTGGGTAGCCGCTAATGTCCTTGCTGATATAGCTGTTCAAACCGGAATCAACCCTGAGTACATCTTGCCGACTATGGACGAATGGGAAGTAGTTGCTCATGTTGCAGCTGCCGTAGGAGTGAAGGCGGTTTCCCAAGGTATTGCCCAAATTCCATTAACTTATGAACAAGAACATCAGCAAGCATTGGAGATTATTCAGAACTCGCGGGAAATGACAAAATTGCTCGTGGAAGCTGGGCTTGTTCCTTCTTTGTAAGGGAAAAAATTATTAGTAAAATACTTTAATTTAAACAAATAAAACCCTGAAGATTCAGAATTATGTCTCTCAATTCTTGTTAAAATAGAATTAAAGTAAAGCTTGTGCATAACTATCACAAACAGGCTGACGATAACGCTACAGACAAAAGTTGGGAGGTTTAAGTTATGTTAAAGAATATATCTAGAAATCCACCCCAAAAATCTACCTTATCTGTAGAACAACTCATTCCCGATCCTTGGGAAACGCCAAGTCCGAGAGTTGAGGCTAAATCTGTTCCTGATACTTGGCTAATACCAACAGTAACTCATCCTCTATTTTATCCATTAGGAATTCCAGAATCTAGAAGATTACCTCCAGCATTTAACCCCATCAAAGTATTATTACAAGATGAAATGAAACTAAAAGTTGTTGGGGAAAAACTCAAAACCCAAATGGATCAAGCTCTAGGTTTATTGTGTTGGGTGGAAGATTAATGGGAGTAGGTATTTAACCTAAACTAATTGCGAGACAATATGATGAGTGAGTAAGAACAGCAAATCAGCTTTGCTGAAACTTTAAAATTTTTGCCGAGCTTAGGGCAGAATAGGTCACTTCTAATACTCTAGGAATGATGCTGTGGTTTTGAAAATTTTATTCCGTCAAATTCCTCATATTTTTTCTTAACTTGAGAATCAGGCATATAAATATCTGCTATGGTTGCTCAAGTTTTTTTACTTAAGAATTGATGAATAAGAAGGGGAAAGGGGGAAAGGGGAAGGGGGAAAGGAACCCCTACTTAAAAGTATGGGGTTTCAAATATGGATGCCGTGTTTTTTCTTGCTACGCATCTCAAAACACATTTCTTTCTTCCTCTTGAAAGAGGAGGCTTTAAACCGATGGGGAAAAGGTTTTGTATTCATCCCTTTACCCTTTACCCCTTAACCTTTTCCCCTTCTCGGTAAATTTTCACTTCATAAGCTCCTGGCACGACACTATTATACTATTCGCGTCAAATTGAAAAAATTATCGGTATCAAAGTCGATTGTAGTGAGAGCTGATTCGTAAAGAGAATCTTAAGGATATCCCATTGATTGGCTCAAATTTCTGAAACTCTTACGAATCAAAGACTTTACTCTAGTTTACAAATTATTTATGAAAGTAGATGTGCTTCCCTTGGAAAATATACTCCTTTAGAAGGATATCTTTAGAGGGACGTAAAGTATTTTTTTATGTTTATAAATCAGCTATGAGTACAGTTTGATAGATAAATTTATATGTCTATTCAGCAACTGCAAGAATTCCTCAACAGCCATCAAATCAAATACACAAATATCCATTATTCACCTGCCCATACATTGCGGGAATTGACAAGGTATAAACATTCATTAGGAACGAATTTAATTGAAAACTTATTAGTAGAAATTGATGGCACAAAAACAGCCATGATTCTTGCACCAGCTAGTCTAAGAATCAATATAAACTCTCTCCAGGAAGTTTTAGGTACAAACAATATTAGAGTACTTAATCAGCAAGAATTTGAAAATCTGATTCCTAATTGTGAATTTGGTACCCTTCCTCCCTATGGGGAACTTTACGATATGGAGGTTTTTTGGCTTGGAGAATTAGCTCAAAACCCAGAAGTAGCTTTTTACGCCTATTCTAATGCTGATCTGCTACTCATGAACTATAGGGATTTTAAAAAACTTCTAAATCCTCGGAATCAAATAGTAGTTTTAACTCGGCCGAAGTACAAAGTAGAAATTGAAGAAGTTATACCAGAATCTGCAAAACAAAAACTTAAAAATTATGAACATTGTTTTTTAGGTGTAAGTTTAGAAAGTGAGCAGTTCTCAACAACAAGATTGCTAGCAATGGCAGATTGGATTAGTAAACATTTTAAAAAATGCACAATTTTTGTTGGCGATAGCATACATCGAATTACTCTGCAAATAAATCAAGGTTTAAACGAATATCAGGCACGTAATAAGGCACTGATTCTTGGAAGAGAGTACATCTATAATGCTGGTTATGTTTTTGAAGGTTATGCCGCTAATTATGATTATGATGTCATCTTTTGTTCAGATATTCAAAAAACAGAAGATTATTTTAAATATCATGAGCAATTACATAAAGCTGTTAAAGATGATATAAAAATTTCTAATTTGTTTAAATTGTATGCTAGAGAATTTGTACTTCACCATTTTGAAAGTAATACTGAAAATTTTGAGCTTTATGTAGAAATGTCTAGTAGATATTTGCTCGAAGAAATTGCGATTGCCGCCTGTCTGGTTAAATATGATTTATCAATCATGATTTATCCAGGTTCTTTAGGGATTTTTAAGGAAATTGCTTTAGGGCATTATCCAGGTATACCTGATTGTCTACAAAATATTATTTATGTTTATTTACGTCTTAAAGGGCGATAATTCTGCTATTGTAGAATGCCTAATTGTCGCAGCAAGCTATAGATGAGATTAACAAAATCTCAATGAGCCTAACCTTTAGCAGGAATAATATTTATGAGAAGACTATTCATACATCCTGAACGGATAGGTGATGAGAGTGAAAATTATGACTATCATCTAACTAATTGTGACAGAGTTAATAGTAACTCCTCACATCCTACTGCGTGCATTCTGTTGATTGGTGGAGGGGAAGAAAATACACCCGGAGAAGATGCCGCTACTCGATGGTTTCTTAACAATGCAGATAGGGGAGATTATTTAGTGCTTCGTTTTGGTGAAATTGGCTCACAAGCTGATTGGATCTGTGATAATTATCAAAAATTTGTCAGTTCCTCTGCTGAACTTGCTATCAATCACCGAAAAGCAGCAAATAATCCTAGAGTTATCCAATACATCCGTGATGCAGAAGCCTTATTTATAGCTGGTGGCGATCAAAATAAATATGAAGATCATTGGGAAGGTTCATCTGTAGAAGAAGCAATTGATTACTTAGTTAATCACAAAAAAGTTCCCATTGGTGGAACAAGCGCGGGTATGGCTATTCTGGGAGATTATTATTATGTACCTGCTCATGAAAGTGTACTGAGTTCAGAAATTTTAAATAATCCTTTTCATCCCAATACGAAGGATATTTATTTCAGTGATTTTATTAAAATTCCTATTCTCAAAAATGTAATTACTGACACTCATTTAGACAGAGTTGATAATGATAACCCTGAAACTAGATATGGCAGAATTTTTGGCTTTTTAGCGAGAGTGGTGCATGAAAATAACAATCAACTGCCGTTTTTTGCCATTGGTTTAGAAGAAGGAGCATTTGTTGTGATCGATAACCAAGGAATTGCGAAAGTATTTGGTAATGGTAGAGGTAAAGGAGAAGATGCCTATTTTCTCCAAACTAATGGTGCAGCACCAGAACAAATTCAACCTGATTTACCGTTAATTTGGAATCATAACGGACAAGCTGTAAAAGTCTATAAAATCTCAGGAGATCCTGAAGGAAGCGGACACTTTGACCTCAATAATTGGTCAACTGCTGCTGGTGGAACTTGGGAATACTGGTTTACTACTGGGGGAATGTCAGGTTTCACACGAAACCCAATTCGTTCTTGATAAGTGTGTGGTATCAGAAACTTACAAGGAATCATTTACACTCTTCCTAAAGACATAAATGATTCTTTTTGTAATATTCTTTGGGAATATATATTTTTTTTCAAAAACTATATCCGTTGGCTGATAAGTTAATCTAGTTATTTTTTAGTATTTAGGAATACCTTATCAATGAATAGTGTGGCTTTAGCCAACGAGTATCTCAAATACCTAGTTTTATCTTTATTTCAATATAGATGTATATAAATATCCCATTAAAGTTAAGACTGCTTTTAGCAAGGTATTGGATAAAGATAAAATACAGCCTCAATTTTAGATATATGTAAGATGGATAAGAAATTAACAATTGTTTTCCTGTCCATAGTATTAGTAAGTTTACTATTTTTCTCATTATTTGCTGTAAATCAGAATAAACAACCTTTATTTTCGTCAAGCTACTTATCAGTTAACCAAACTATTGAACAGGTAAAAGACCAATATGAATCTGATTTACTGAGTATTAATGGTGTCGTAGGTGTGGGAATTAGTAAATGTGAAAATAAACCTTGCATAAAAGTGTATTTAGAAAATGAATCTCCGAATTTAAAAAATCAAATACCAAAGCAATTGGATGGATTCAAAGTAGATACACAAGTGACAGGAGCTATTCAAGCACAGCCTCAATAATAAAAAGCATTTTATCTCTGTAAATAGGAGATGGTGATGAACCAAGTTAATACCGTCAAACAAAATCATGAAGAACAACTGATGAGACTACCCAACGTTACAGGCGTTGGTATTGGTGAGAAGAAAGGAAAGACAGTGATTAAGGTTTTTGTCACCCAAAAAATTCCCGAATCTCACTTGCAGCCTCAAGAAGTTGTGCCGAAGTTTATAGAAGGGTGTGAGACAGATGTTGAAGAAATTGGGACTGTAACAGCACAAATTTAAGCAAATCAACGGGAGATTTGATATGAAATTAGATGAAAATAAGATGATACTGTCTCAACAGTACACAGCAGAGGTACAAACAGCTCACAGAGCCGCCGTAGAAGAATTTATGAAGCCAGGGCAGCTACGACCCAATGTTGTTGGTTTGGGAGTGGGCGTAAAATGGCGGAATGGAGAACCTACAGGTGAGCCAGCATTATTGACATTAGTAACTCACAAGATACCAAGAGATGAGTTGAGTAGGGCTGATCTCATACCATCGAGATTGGCAGATATGCAAACTGATGTTTTGGAAATCGGTTATCCTTTTGCGGGAGTGGGAGAATTACGCCAAAAACCCACACAGGTAAGAACCGAGTTAATACAACCTACTAATGGTGCAACTGGAACTTACCGTGTTACGGAAAGGATGGAGATACCAGAGATGGGGGTTGAGTTGCTGGCTAAACGCGCCCGCCCAGCTGAAGGAGGCTACAGCGTTGGACATTACAAGATTACCGCAGGGACTATTGCTACTTGCGTGTACGATATTTTGCCAGGAGGTTCTACTAATCCGCCTGTGCATGGTGTAGGTACTCCACCCCGTTACTATATTCTCAGCAATAATCACGTTTTGGCTAACAGCAACGATGCTGCGGTGGGAGATCCTATATTGCAACCAGGCCCCTTTGATGGCGGAAACGCTTCCACAGATGTTATCGCTCGTCTGAACCGATTTGTACCGATTGACTTTGAACCAACAATTCCTAGAGAACAGCACCGCAACCTTGTAGATGCTGCGATCGCAGAAGCAGCATTCCATGATATTGATCGGGAAATCTACTGGTTGGGTTATGTACGAGGCTGGCGACGCAAGCAGGATGTAACTGTGGGAATGCCTGTGTTTAAAACTGGACGCACCACCAACTTTACAAGCGGTAGAATTACAGCCATTAGTGCTACCGTCGATGTCGGCTATGGTAACGGTAGAACAGCCCGCTTCAAGGATCAAATTATTACCACTAATATTTCTGCTGGTGGTGATTCTGGTTCATTGGTTGCGACTTTGGTAAATAACGTTCCGGCGGCTGTAGGATTACTATTTGCTGGCTCGTCAGTAGCAACTATTGTTAATCAAATCGAGAATGTGCGATCGCTCCTGCGGGTAGAAATTGCAGAACAGATGCTCTAGAAGTTTGTCTGAGTCCATTAGTAGTCTGCTAACGTGATATGAGTTAGACGACTGGAACAACCCCTTCTCCAAACCTCTCCTTGTAAGGAGAGGTTTGGAGAACTCAAGTTAAGTTAACCAAAAATTCTCGCTTGTGAACTGGAGAAAAGTTCAAGTTGACTTATTTTTTTCTCCAAAATAAAAACCTAATGCTGCTCCAATTAAACCGACTTCAGAGGTAAGTATTAAGGTTAAAAAATCTTTTGCACGATTGTCATTATCTTTTTTATCAATCCCAGCATTGATAAATGGATTTATGAAAACAAAAATCAATGAGGACAAAATAGTAACTCCAAATATAGCCATTAATGAATATGCTAACCATTTACGAACATACTCTCGTTCTTGTGGGTCGCCTGGGGTAAGAGAAGGTTTAGGATATTCGCCTACTTGTGGTTCTGGTTCGCCTGGGGTAAGAGAAGGTTTAGGATATTCGCCAGAGGTAAAAGGAGGTTTAGTCATAACAATAGCATTGGAAATAAGTTCAGTTTCAGATGTAACTAATTCATGTTCTACTTTACGCTGTCCCATATTTGCAGACGACATCTATATAGCTTGACTTGTAACTGGAATATTTTTAAAATTTATTTTTTATGGATAATAAAAAATAATATCAATAATGCTGACTTCTCTCATCTCTAAATCTTAATTCTGTTATTGTTCTATCATCTTCAAGTAAAAGCTTTGTATTTGAATCTTGAAGCTTTTGCCATAGATAAATTTCCGTGGCAATTGCCTGTAATACTACTGTTAATATGTCAGTTTGTCGTTCTTGAGCAATTCTTGCTAATTGTCTAACTAGATCAGGGTGAAGATTTCTCGATTGCCCATCTACATCTAATTTAAGTGTTGTAGGTAAATTTTGTTGCATCATATTTGTTTTATGAAAAATTTTTATGAAAAATATATTCAATTATTAATCCAAGTTGCAGTTTATAAGTGGTTGCTTGCGTCACACTCCTACATAAATAGCAACTTGGGTTAATCGATGATTATAATTTTTATCCCTGATGATCATAATTTTTATCCCTAGTTAACTTTTAGCCTTTTCATTGTAATAGCTGCCCAAGTAGCAAGAATATGAAGAAAGTGTGTTTCCTGACTGGAAAATTCATAATGTCGTCGATAATTAATAAATATAACTCCACAAACAACACCCTCATCTAAGTCTTTCTTCTGAGTTTTATTAACTTCTATTAGACTTGGTTTTGGTTCTTTTAACTGAGTTGTTATTATTTGCCATGCACTTTTTACTGAATTAACTAATAAATTTTCTGGAATATCTGCACGTACTCGAAATTCATTTTCTAATTTAGATTGCTTCAGCAACAAGCCAACTACAGATTTAATATCCTCTCTAATAGAGAAATTTGAATCTTTAAATATCTCTTCTTCTGATGATTGAGGATCATAGACATCTAGGTACGGAATATAAACACTTTTTCCTTTGTTTATCAGTCGATATGGTACTTCATCTTCATTAATATCTTTAGATGATAATTTTTCATTCTTGAGTTTTCCTGCGCTAGATGGTAGTGATAAAAGTTTTTTGTTTTGTTCATCATATTCGTAGATAGTAACAATGTCTGCACCGAGAATATTCTGAATAATAGCAGCCAGATGTTGCAATAGTTCTTTCCTATCTGTCACATAAGAAAGATATGCCGTCAATGAGTGTAGAGCAATTAATTGATGTGTATTTTGACGCAGCTTTAAATATGATACAGCGTGTTTAATAGCATTAATTGCTGTAATATTAAAAGATTCCAACAACCGCTTTTCATCAATAGTAAATTGATGCTCATCTCTAAAATGAATATACAAAACTCCTTGTTGATGATCAGCAAACAATGGCAAAGCCGCTATAGATTTTATTCCTTCTGCATATAGCTCTGAATTAAAATATTTTAGTTCTTGAAGATTATGTCTTTGAACAGGATCTGGTATCAACTGAACTCTTTTTTCATTGATTGCTTGTTGTCCAATTCCATTTTTGCGAGGCAAACATGATTGAATTATGTGACGACCAGTACGACCTGCAAAAACTCCATAAAGAAAATTTATATATTCTGAGTCAGATTGTTGTACTTTTCTGTCATTTGGTATTTTTAGAAAATGTAGGCTGGCTGAGTCAGCATTCACAAGTGATATTGCACTTTGTGCAATAGTTTCTAATAAATAAGAAAATCTGGTCTGGAGAATTTCTAAAGCCTTACTGCAAACAAATTTGGTTAATTGAATCGCTTGTTGAGGCTCAATAGCTTGACCGTGATTACGGTCTTTATAGACTACCTCTACTGTACCAATTACTTCTAATTCCAAATCTTTAGGCAAACTGGGTGGTTCAATAATAGTATGCTGTCCCTTACTTTTGTCACTGTTGTCATTTCCCTTAAACCAATCTTCGTTGAAATCCGTTTCATGCCATTTCCTTGAATAATGCCAATTGTAATTTTCAAACAAATTTTTTTGTATTTTTCCTTCTATATCTCTACATATAAAAATAGGTGTAAAAATACGGACTAAATTTTGATGGTTATAGCGTTCATATACCCATTCATCAAAGCGTGAGTCCCATCCAGCAATAATCTCAGTTTTATGACTGAAAAAAATATCTGCTTGAATATCTCGCAAGTCTGGATCTTCTTCTAAATAGTGTTTAGCTATACCAGCCCACTCACTTCCAATTACCGTCTCAATTGTTCTTTCCCAAGAACTAACTAACTGTATTGCTACAACATCAAAGTTTTGTGATGATTGAATTTCTTGAGAAATTTGATGAAGGATTTCTTCCTGATTGGCTATTTTAGAGGTAATATTCTCTATTTCTATACCAGCATTGAGAATATTTTCGTTATGTCGCTGGACATTGCCTACTGCATCAACAATTTTGGTAATAGCAACATCTACCTGGTTTCCAATTGCACGGATAGCTCCCACCTGTTCTATTATTTCTAATTCTGTTTTTTCACGATGAATGACCATAATAGCCTCCGTAATGACCTAAAAATAAATTTTTGCCGACAACAAATAAACCATTAAGTAAATATCAAATCTAATAAATTGTATGGTTTCATCAAACTTTTGGATGAGATAATAATATTTATTTTATTTCTAAAAGCAGATGAAAACCTTAAGTACAAGATAAAATACCTGAAAAGTTTAAGTCCCAAACAATTCCTCACATATTCCTCACATTTTGTTGATAACCTCAAAGTAGAGTCCATGTTCCAAACAGCAAGGTGGCAAAAGTTAAGCCACTGCGTTTATCGATTAAACTCCAAGAGAAATCGAGAGTATTGGAGGGAAAGTATGCTCAACTTTGTGCGTCGCAGTCAAATTATCGGTTGCATAGCAATAGATGGCTCAACGGCTGATTTTGTTGGTGAGTTAGAAGAAGTCTGGCTAGATGATTCTGGACGTATTGCTTATTTTTCGGGTGGGGAAACTTATTTACCAGTAGAAGGAATTGCTGGGGTAGGCATGGGTGCAGTGTCAGTTTATTATCCCCCAGTGATTGACACTCCAGAAAATCTTCGGTGCTTGCATGAAATTAAGATTGAATCTACGCTAGGTGAAACCCTTGGCTGGGTGGAAGATTTTTTATTTGATTGGCAAACAGGAGAAATCGCTGCTTACATTGTGGCTGGAGAAATTGCGACTCCTTTTGGTGGCAGAGCAGTGCTTTATCCTGAAGATGTCGAGGAAATTACTACCGATAAAGTAATTATCCGTGAAGATGTTCAAAACCAACTTAGGGGGGAGTCAGAAGGATTGAAGGGTTTTTTCAGTGAGAAATCACAACAGGTACAACATCTGGTACATATAATAGGCGATCGCCTAGATCATCTGATTTCCCCCGGCGATAAACCAGAAGTTGTCCGCGTCAAAATCAAGGAAGTCAGCGACGAAGTGGCAGCTTCTACTAATCATCCTCATCACGCCTTGCAGGAAGCTACGGAGTTTTTGCAAGAGCAATGGCATAGTTTACAGCAAAGTATTGCCCGTGCAGGAGAGCGTGCAAAAGCGTCTCTAGATGCCGCCTGGAAGCAAATCCACCAAATCAAGTCTTGATTATGGACAATTTCATCCTCTTTGCTGGCACAGCTAACTCTGATTTAGCTGCCGCAGTTGCCCAGAAACTCAATATTCCCTTGGGTAAATCTCTAGTTGAACGCTTTCCAGATGGTGAGTTAAATGTGCGGTTACTGGAATCGGTACGCCAAAAGGCTGTGTTTATCCTCCAGTCCACTGCACCACCGGTTAATGACCATCTAGTAGAACTTTTAGCCTTTGCAGATGCTTGTCGTCGGGCGGCGGCTAGTCGAATTACAGCGATTATTCCTTACTTTGGCTACGCCCGTGCAGATAAACGTCATGGACGACGGGAACCAATCACCGCCAGTATGGTAGCTGAAGTATTACAGGCTGTCGGGGTAAATCATGTTGTCACACTAGATTTACACACACTGCAAATTGAAGGTTTCTTTCGCATTCCTGTAGACAGTCTGACGGCTGTACCCATTTTTTGCGAAGCTATACGCCATTACTTACCGCCTAATTTCGTAGTTGTATCGCCAGACACGGGGCGCGTACAGATGGCTACTCAATATGCCCAAAAACTTGATAATTCTGTAGTCGTGCTACACAAACACCGTACCAGTGGCACAGAAACAGAGGTGACTCGTGTTGTCGGGGATGTAAAGGGTTGTGCCTGCTTAATTATCGATGACATGATTTCCACTGGCGGCACTCTTGCTAAAAGTATTGAAGCCTTACTCAAAGCCGAAGCACGTCCAGAAATAATTATTGCTGCTACTCATGGGTTGTTTGTCAAGGAAGCGCGGGCTAAGTTAAGTCATCCCAGCGTTAAGGCGATTTTTGTTACCGACAGTGTGACTCCCAAAGAAACCGACTGGCAGCAATTAAAAATTGTCTCGATCGCACCTTTAATTGCTACTACTATTCAACGATTTAAAACTGATGGTTCAATTAGTGATTTGTTTTAGAGGTATAAAAATATGTGGCAAAAGTTCCGTAATCGGACGGAAGCTGGGAAACTGTTAGCTGCTCGGTTAACAGAGTATGCCAATCGTTCAGATGTTTTAGTATTAGGGCTTCCTCGTGGCGGTGTACCTGTAGCATTTGAAGTAGCAAGGACACTAGATGCACCATTGGATGTTTGCTTAGTGCGGAAACTTGGTGTACCTGGACACAAGGAACTGGCGATGGGTGCGATCGCTACCGGAGGAGTACATGTATTGAATGAAAATGTTGTAGATTGGTTGCGGATTCCTCAAGCAACTATTGATGAAGTAGCAGCAATTGAAATGCGGGAATTAGAGCGTCGCAACCTAGCCTATCGGGGTAATCATCCGCTACCAAAAGTCAAAAATCATACGATTATTCTTGTAGATGACGGTATTGCTACGGGTGCAACTATTCGTGCAGCGATCGCAACATTGAAAAAACAACAACCCCGCGAACTGGTGGTTGCAGTTCCAGTCGCAGCAGCATCCACCTGTGAAGAACTGCAAGCAGAAGTGGATAAGGTTGTATGCGTGATGATCCCAGAAGATTTGTATGCGATCGGTATTTGGTACGAGAATTTTGAGCAAATAACCGACGCAGAGGTATGTGAACTTTTGACAAGACAAAAATTACTAGCAGCAAACGACTCGTAAATGGAGGTTGAGTCAATGGATAGGACATTAACACAGAACCCCCAAGAACATCTGGTGTCGGTGACAGCAGGTGAGGTACAGCTAGAGGGCAATTTGGTGATTCCCGATCATGCTACAGGCATAGTATTATTTGCTCATGGTAGTGGTAGCAGCCGTCACAGTCCGCGTAATCGCTATGTTGCTGAAGTCTTACAACAGGCGGGACTCGCAACTTTATTAATTGATTTGCTGACTCTGGAAGAAGAAGAAATTGACCTCCGAACAAGACATTTACGCTTTGATATTGCTTTGTTGGCATCGCGGTTAGTTGGGGCTACAGATTGGCTAGTACATAACCCAGATACCCGACACCTAAAAGTCGGTTACTTTGGTGCTAGTACAGGAGCCGGTGCAGCCCTGGTTGCCGCCGCAGAACGCCCAGAGGCGGTGCAGGCTATTGTCTCCCGTGGTGGACGACCAGATTTAGCTCTTTCAGCCTTACCTGATGTTAAAGCGCCAACATTGTTGATTGTTGGGGGTTACGATCTGCCAGTGATCGCAATGAACGAGGATGCACTAGAACAGTTGCGATCACCAAAACGCTTAGAGATTGTTCCCCAAGCCACCCATTTATTTGAAGAACCAGGTAAATTAGCCGCAGTAGCACGACTGGCAAGTGAATGGTTTACGTATTATCTCAGATAAGGGTGTAGGGCTTTAGCCTAGTTCTACAATCATCACTCATGGCTTATTCACAACCTACTTTTGCTAGAGTTCCCAATCCCCAATACTTAGCCACCAAAGTATCACAAAAATTTTTGTAAATCTTAGCGGGGGTATGTTAATCGTCTCAGATTATCCTTAAAAGCAAAGCTAGAGTTCTTCACCATAGCATGTAGAAACGATATGGATGTAGTCAAGCGTCGTATCGGTCTTGAGCAAGAGTTTTTTCTGGTAGATGAAGTTGGTCATCTGAGCGATCGCGCTGATGAATTTTTGCAGGGTTGTCACATCATGGCGCAAGCACAAGGTTTAAACCCAAATTACTTTGTGCCGGAATTCGTCAAGAGTATGGTGGAGATTAACACACCACCAGCCTACAGTGGCACAGAACTAGCAAGAGTTTATCTCATAAATCTGAAATTGGCGCTGGCTGTGGCGCGACAGATGAATTTACGCCTTTATCCTCTGTCTAGCTATCCCTTGCATATCATACCAGTGATGCGCGATCGCCCCAATTACCATATCCAAGCGCGGACTGTGGGCTATGATAAATTTCTGCACGCCGGGAAATGTACAGGCACACATCTGCATTTAGAAGTCCCACCTGGGGTAATTGATCCTCGCGTTGCAGTTTCTTACAACTCAACATCAGCCGAGCGAGAAGAACTACTAAATATCTACAATTTAGCTACAGCTTGTGACTCAGCCCTCATTGCTTTAACACGGGCTTGTCCATTTTATGAAGGACAAGCGATCGGACTAGCCGCCCATACAATTCGCTATCGGGGTAGTGAAACCTTTGGCTGGGAAGGAGTTTACACAAATTTACAATCTGTGGGCGGGCTTATGCCTTATGCCGAAAGTGTGGAGGATTTAGTTGAACAGCAATTTGCTCGTTACTATACTTGGTTGCAAGCGATGGAAAAAGCTGGGATTCCACCTCACCTGTTCTTAGAAGCAGGAGGAAGCTTACTCAAGTCTGCTTGGAATCCAGTTCGACTCAACAAACTCGGCACTGTAGAAATCAGATGTATAGATAGTAACTATCCTTCAGTGATTTTAGCTGTAATTGTGCTGCTTGAGAATGCAGCTTGTCGAGTCAGGCGTGAGAAGTTAACAGTGAGATCAGCTAAAGAAACACAGATATTTGAATTAGTAGGTAAATGTCTTTATGTCCCAGATTTCGCCTATCTAAATGGTGGATTACTCTATACTTCAGCTACAGAAGGAGTTAAAAATGCCAAAGTTAAGGCTTACGTCGATTCAATTTTGCAGTTTGCGATGAGAGACGCTGGCGAAGGAGCAAATTTTTTAGCAAAACTGAGCAAATATCTGGATTGCTATCAAACAATAGAAGCTGGAATATTGCAAGAATTTACTCCAACAACTGCTCAACTTTCATTAGATGCGGGTTTGCGTCTAGTGCGTGAGTGTTGTGACAAACTAGAAGCCCAAGTTGTATGGCTAGATACAGAAAATCCCCTTGCAGCATTGGACATTGACGAAGGATTGTTACTACAGCAGCATTAATAGAAAACTAAAATTTCACTAAAACTTAAGACTATGGACGTTAAAGAACTTCTAAATCGATATGCAGCAGGCGAAAGGAACTTCTACGGTATTGCCTTACCAAAAGCTGACCTTAGAGGTGTTAACTTAGGTGGTGTAGACTTTGGTAGAGCAGACCTAAGTGGCGCTAATCTCACAAAAGCATCCATGAGTGGTGCTAATTTGTGTCAAGCAAATCTTCAAGGCGCGAACCTTGAACACGCAAATTTATCAGAAGTGATTTTAAGTGGTGCAGATTTGTGTGAAGCTACTCTATCGACAGCTAACTTGAATGAATCAGACCTTAGCGGTGCATATCTTTGTGATGCAGACTTATGTAATGCAAGTTTGCATATGGCATCACTCAGTACAGCTAACTTGCAGCGTGTGAACCTCTGTGATGCCAAAATGAGTGGAGTCAGGATGTGGAAGGCGGATTTGAGAGAAGCTGACCTCACTGGTGCTGATTTAAGTGAGGCCAATTTGAGTGACGCAAACCTGACTGGGGCAAATTTAAATGCAACAGATATAAGTGAAGCCTTTTTAACTGGGACAATTATGCCTGACGGTACTATTCATAAATAGGGCATTGCTGAATCAAGGGATGATTCTTGTAGGGTGGGCCAGAAAGCCATTGGTGTCAAGTTAAGAAAAATAGAAACTTGTTAAGTGGGTAAAACTCAATGGTTAAACTCAACACCCTTATGTTGAGAATAGGCATGAGTAAGCCACGCAAAAAACAAGGAAATCCAGATTTTCGACATCGGGTAACTTGCCCAGCCCCAACAAGCCAAGAGATAGAATCAAGGTTGATTGAGCTATTAAGTAAGTCCAGGGACATTTGCCAATCTCAAAGATATAAAAGACAAAGAGCGGAATTTGCGTAGGCGCAGCCCGCCGTAGGCATCGCGAGTACTAACCCTACCCGTGATGGCAGCAATAGTATTGAGTTTAGTGTATAGACAAATACAGCATTTCACAGATGTGTTGCGCTGCCTAGAAGTTGAAGGATTATTGTGGGCAGAGGCAATATCTGTGAGTCGGCAAGCCCGATCTCAACGTTTGGAGAGCCTGCCATCAGACCTGTTTATCAAGCTGTTTGAGCAAGTAATAGAGCGTCTAGCAGCCAAGAAAAACAAAAATGAAGTTGCACCAATGTGGGTATCAGTAGCATCATCGTTCAATGCAGTATGGATTGTGGATGCCTCAACCTTAGAAGCAGTCAAAAAACATTTGGGACAACTTCAATAAAAAACAGGGGCAGTTATTAGGGGGAAAGATGCTGATGGTAGTGGAAGCATTTACTCATCGCCCAGTAGCAGCTTTTTTTGATGCTGATGCCAAACGCAATGAAACTAACTGGTGGCAAGAAATACAAGTGCGCTTACCAGTGGGTGGTTTACTGATTACAGATATGGGCTTCTATGGATTTGAGTGGTTTGATAGTCTAACACAGCAAGGAAAATATATTTTAACTAGACAAAAAGCCAAGGTGGGTTATCAGCTTGTGCGCTGCCTTTCTAGTGGTTCTCACTACAAAGACGAAATTATTCAAAGCGATTGAGGTTTTTGGGCAAAAGTTTGTGAATACAATTTTTATTTTTGACATATAGATAGAAGCAGACATTCCCAAACTAGCCTGGGTTGAGCGTAAGCAAGCAAGTATTTACGAGATTGTTCTAGCTGATTAATAATACTGGGTTGATGCCAACGCTGCCAGTAGAATTGCTGAAGATAATCAACTAACCACAGTTGGGCTTCTGTATCTAAATCCTTATCAATTTTCTTGGCTAACTCCAAGGCTTTGCGGTAGGAAGCAGGGGCTTTTTTCAAATCTTCGAGTAACTCCGGGGGAATAGTTTGTAATTGCTCGTAAGATGCGATCGCACTTCCCGCGCTGCCAGCTGCTATACTCAGCACTGCCTGATTTTGCAAAATTTCTTGATGATTTGTTTGTGTGAGTACAACAGCCAAAGACTGTGCATCTAAGCGATAAAAAGGAATGCGTTGACAGCGTGACACCAAAGTTGGCAAAACAGACTCAGGTGTAGGTGCAATTAAAATTAACGTCGCCTGTCCCGGTTCTTCCAAAGTTTTAAGTAAAGCATTAGCTGCGGCTTCTGCCATTGTTTGGGCTTCTTCCAGCACTACCACATTCCTTGGCGCTTCCAAGGGCGGACGACTTAAAAACTCGGTAATTTCCCGAATTTGCTCTAGCCGAATTACAGGTGGTGCTTTACGCTTAAGTCCTTTTTCAGCCGCTTCTAATGCCGTTAATCGTTGTCCCTGGTATTGGTAAGTCGGTTGCACCCACAACAAAGCTGGATGGTTCCCTTGACGCAAACGGTTTTGTAAAGCCGCAGTGACTCCCAACTCGCGAGAAAATAGCAATTCTATAAAGCACTTTGCCGCTAAACTTCTTCCTACACCATCTGGCCCCACAAATAGATATGCTGGAGCAACCCGGTTTTGTCTGACAGCCTGAGTCAGTAATTCTATGGCTTGCGGTTGTCCTACAAGTGCTGCAAATGGGTCAATAGTCATTAGTTAATTGTAGAGTGGCATTCTCACTTCTACAAGGATTTTGGGATACAAAGCAGTTCTCATAACTTGAAAGAAGCCTTTATACTATTTCACTTTAAAGTTGATACAAATATGCTGGTAGGGTAGAACAGCTGTGCTACCTTAAGGGGAATGGTATTACGTGTATAAATTCGATCAAAAAAATTCACATTTATATTCATATTTATAAAAATATAATATTGCTATTTATTGGCATTCAGATATTAAAAAACAATCTTTTTTGAGTTTATATACTTGTCTAGCAAGTATAATTTTAGTTAATTAAAATATTATTCAAACTTCATTAAGAAAAGCAAACATTGTCAAACAATATTTTCGGTTTTCGATAAGCTGGATAAATAAAGGATGAATAAAAAAAACTTAGATTATTAAATTATGTCCTGCTAACTATCTATAAGCTTTAACAAAGATTTCTAGCTAAGTTATGCAGCTAGTTTAAACATCCTTTATGGCATCTAAATGTTAGCTGAATTATTAGCTAAATCTTGTTATATTTAGCGATCCAGGAATTACTATTATCACCGAGAAAAATCCTTACACCTTATATCGAATGTCTCTTCTACCTGGTTTTTATTAGATAAAATCTACAAATCTAGGTAAAGATGCGCTGAGTATTTTGGCATTTCTAAAACTACAAGAACGGTGATAAAAAGTCATAACACCGAAATCAATAGAAATCAAAATTGCCAAAGGAGGCTGATATGGAAATCTTCGACTATGTGATTCTGGGAGCCGGACTAGGTGGACTTTCGACCGCAGCCTGTTTAACTCGACAAGGCTATCGGGTAGTAGTTCTAGAGCAACATTATTTACCTGGCGGATGCTGTCACACCTTTGATTACGGGGAATACCGTTTTTGTGCTGACGTGCATTACATCTCTCAATGTGGTTCTGGTCAGACTATAACTCAATTCCTCGACTATATTCATCAAAATGTGCCCTTTAATAGTCTCGATTCTGACTGCATTGATCGAGTCATCACACCAGAGGCGGATTTCAAAATTCCTTTGGGATGGGAGAATTTGCGATCGCGTTTACTCTCCACATTTCCAGAAGAAACTGGTGCGATTAACCATTACTGCAATGAAATTCAGCAACTTCACCAAGAAATTCGCAACCTAGTGCAGGAGGTACGCTGGTACGATCAAAAGTTGTCTGACTGGTTAAAACTACCAAAATATTTGAATTTATTTTGGAAGCGGAATTGGACACTGCAAGATTTGTATAACCATGTCGGATTATCGCCTAAACTGCAAGCAGTACTGGCGGGACAAAGTGGCGACTATGCACTACCACCGCAGGAAATTGCGCTACTCACCCACACTTCCTTAGTTTGGGACTACTCAGAAGGCGCTTATTATCCAAAACATCACTTCAAACACCTTGTTGACACCATTGCAGACGTAATTACCGCAGGTGGAGGTGTTATCAAGTACTCAACCCCGGTGAGCCATATTCAAGTTAGCAACCATAGTGTCCATAGTGTTCTTGCTGATGGTAATAGTTATCGCGCCAGCAAAGCTTATATCAGCGACCTCGACCCCAAATTAACAGTGGAGTTAATGCATGATATTACAGCTTTGAGTCAAAAGGAGCATCAACGCCTCACTAGTTACCAATACTCAGCCAGTGCTTTTAATATCTACCTGGGTTTAGATAGCCGCTTCGATCCTCAACGCTACGGCATTGGTAACTGGAATGTTTGGTATTATCCCACAGGCGATCTGAACAGAGAATATCAACAACAATTGGAAGGTGACTTTAGCCATCCGTGGATTTTCCTCTCTTGTCCAACGATGAAATCTAGCGAACCAGGGATGGGGCCAGAGGGACATCATGTATTAGAAATTGCTACTGTTTGTTCTTATGAACCATTTGAACATCTGTACAAAAACAACCCAAAAGCGTATAAAGTCAAAAAGCGAGAATTTTATCAGCAGATTATGGCAAGTGTGCGAGATTTTATTCCCGATGTAGACAAATATGCCCGGATGAAAGTTTACGGTACACCTACCACCAGCGAATTTTATCTGGGACAACCGCAAGGTAATATTTATGGTGCGAAATTAGTACCCAAACAGGTTGGTTTAAATCGTTTGGGATATACGACAGAGTTACCTAATCTCTTTTTGGTAGGGGCGAGTGCTGGGTATCCAAGTGTACCAGGTGTAATTGGCAATGGGATGGATGTTGTAGAACTGCTGACAGGACAATCGATATGGCACAAAGCAGCTGAAAGACCCCAGTCCTTAGTCGCAATTGGGTAAGGAATTGTAGCTTTGATAGAGCGATATCTGGCTATAAACCTCTATGTGTATAGGCTTGCAGTTGTGATGACTGAGAAGGGATAGCTTTTACTTTAGAAAAGGATGTTTGAAAAGTCTTCTTGTTGGTATCAAAAGTTCTAGATCCCCCTAAATCCCCCTTTCCAAGGGGGACTTTAATTTCAGTTCCCTTCTTTTTAAGGCTGCGGTGTACACACAAGTCGAATTACCCCCCTCAATCCCCCCTTGGAAAGGGGGGAAGCCGAAAATCTAGTTCCCTCCCCTTTACAAGGGGAGGGGGGAGCTATGCGGTTTCGTCAGATCCAGTAAAAAACAAGCGATCACTAAATCATTTTCCCAGTAGTATAAATTTATTTATACTTTTTAAGCAGTATTAACA
>NZ_JACJSH010000004.1:0-285518 GCF_014698055.1 Nostoc sp. FACHB-133 | reverse complement strand
TACCAGCCACCACCGAATCTAGCGCAGCGTTCCCCTGTTGCGTCAATGTTCACAGTCCCGGTTTTTTGTTCACGATCGCTTGACTTTTAAGACAGTCGCTACGCCTAACCCATATTATCCAAACTTGATATTACCTATGCGGGAACTGTTATAAGTAATGTTTAAGCCGTAGTGAATACAACTTAAACAGTACTTATTAATGGTGAAGCTGTAGTTCCAGATGCTCATTATATGATAAGTAAAGTTAAAGCTGTAGTTAATACAAGTTAAGCATTAATTATAGATACTTATTATATGATAAGTAATGCTCAAGCTGTAGTTAATACAACTTCTTCTGTGGTTATAAATGCTCAAGCTGTAGTTAACACAGCTTCTTCTGTGGTTATAAATTCTCAAGCTGGAGTTAGCACAGCTTCTTCTGTAGTTATGAATGCTCAAGCTGTAATTAAGATTAGATAAACGCTTTAGATATAGCGGTTCTTGCTTGGATACAGTACAGTTTTGACCTCTCTCCTAAAAGGCTACCGTATACACACAAGTCTAATTACTCCCCTTAATCCCCCCTTGGAAAGGGGGGAAACAAGAAATCTAGTTCCCTCCCCTTTATAAGGGGAGGGTTAGGGTGGGGTAAAACCTTGGTTAATCAGCTATTTCAGACTTGTGTGTATACGGTAGCCTTTTAGGAGAGAGGCTTTGAATCTTACTCGCCTTCCCTTGAAGGGAAGGGGGTTAGAGGGTTAGGTCTATATTCCATGCAATTGAGAACCGCCATAGATTAAGAGAATTTACCAGTATTTATCTCATAAAAAGTATAATTATTTTTGTGGATTTTGCTGAACCAGAATGTATTTTCATTAGGGCATAGTAACTGTATAAATGTTACAAGTAACTAAATTTATGTCTTTGAGAAAACGTACATCCCGCGTTCTAGAAAATGCTGAGTTAAGATTTGCTGGACTCAAAGCAATTGATGCCAATCTGGATCTTGGAAATACTTGTAATTTAAAAGCCCTGACAGAAATAATTGAAGAATTACGCAGCAAGTTAGAAGCTCATAATACTGCTCTCAGCACTATTGACTCTTCCAAAGTAGAAATTGAAGAATTAGAACAAACCTTGGGTACTTTCTCCGAAAAAATGCTCATGGGAATCGGCTTTAAATACGGCAAAGATAGCCGTGAATATGAGATGGCTGGTGGAGTTCGCAAAAGTGAACGTATCCGTAAAAGCAGAGCGACTCGCTTAAAAACTATTGCACAAAAAGCATCTATGCAAGGCACTCAACTTTTGTAGATGTGTAAGCAATACAGTTCGCATAAGCAGGGAAGGAAAAAAAGTTATTAACCAGTAATTCTTTCTCTCCTGCTTGCCTCAACGCCCGATGACTAAAATTCGCGTTGTGAGAAAATAAAAATAGCGATCGCTAATAACAGGGCACTATAAATTAAACCATAGCCGGCATTTGTAATCAGTGCAGTTGTGTCAGGTAGTGCTTGCAGACCATAAACGGCATCATTTTTTAAATCTAATCGAGATAAATCTGGCAAAATGAGAAACAAACCTTGAGTGAGAAGTTCTATACCGGGGTTACGACTCAAACGGCCTAGTTGGACTAAATCTTGAGTAATATTTCCGATTAAATATACCGCAAAGGTTAAAACAGTCGCTAGGAGAGAAGCAGTAAAAACACCGAAGGTAATAGCCATAGCGGTGATTAATGACAACTGCAATACTAAGAAAATTGCAGCAATTAGAATACTTGCCGTTGGATGAGGAATGTTACCAAATTGCAGAAATATCAGATAAATTACCGTCATCGTGGCGACAAGTACAGCTAATACTGCGGATAAACCTAAGTATTTGCCAACGATAATTTCGCTGCGACTGACAGGTTTCGCAATTAACACCAAAATAGTGCGTTTTTCAATTTCTTTATTAACCAGTCCCGTACCAACAAATATTGTCACAATTAACCCGATGGCATTCATCGCCGCCATCCCGAAGTCTAAAAATATTTTGTCTTCAGTCGTAGCTGCAAATTCAGGAAGCACGCGAAAGGCAGCAGCGAGTATAAGCGCATAAAAACCAATAATATATAGGATGCGATCGCGTACCACTTCCTGAAACACATTCTTTGCCAATACAAAAATTCTGTTAATAGTCATTTGTCATTTGTCATTTGTCATTGGTCATTTGTCATTCTCCCCCTGCCTCATCTCTTCTCACTGCTGCGGAGGCGGCGATCCGGCAATTAATTTACTGGCTCGATCGCATTCAATTTCTGCAACTGTAATCTTATTGCCTGAATTGCTGGTTGCTGCAACTGGTTCAATTCGACAAGATTTTTTCAAGTAATAGCCTCGTGGGTTAGAACTTGGCCCTATCCAAATACTTAATAAATCTAATATATATCCAGACTTAGTATTAGCTACACGCGGCTCAATGCGCCATAAATCCTTCTCTTCATATTTACCCAGGCTTTTTTGAATTACTGCTCTACCTAGAGTTCCTACTCGCTGTTTTGCCTCAAGCAACCATTTTTCTACTTCTGACCAAGGTGTTTGGTTTATTTGTTCTACTACTATTGGTTGAAGTCTTTCTAGAATTACAACACCGTTTTGTGGAATTTTTACTCGTTCTTCTGTTCTGACAACAAAGGTACTACGTTTAAAAGTATCTGCTTGCAAACTAGGATATTGTTGAAACCAATGATCCATTACAAAGTAAAACTGAATCCAGCAACTTAGCAGCATACTACTAGCAACTAAAATTATGATTCTTTGGCGGTCTTGTGGCTTAGGAATTCTAGCTTTAGCGTCAGTATCAGTTCCTTCAATAAACTCTGGTATTGCTGTAATTAGTGCTGAAATTGTCGGCCAAAAAACGATTGTTCTTGGTGTAATTACATCCTGTTGATTTCCAAAAGCAAAAACACTTACTAAGAATCCAGTGATTACTGCCCCAACTGGCATAAAAGTACCAGGAACTCTTAAAGGATCTTGAGTTGTATACCAAGCTGTGCCAGCAATTAAAAATAACCAACCAAAAAAGGCAATAATATCTTTGATATAGCCTGTAGCTAAATATGAAAGTACCCAAGAAAAAACACTCAAATAAATAAATGTCTGCCAAGAATAAGCTTTGGGTGGAACTAATACTTTTCTAATTCCTGCATAAATCCCTTCCGCAAATTTAAAAATTCCAAATACATCTTTAAGTAGCGTATTCATGTTCCTCCTTCCACCTAATTAACTAATCACTCGTCTTCCTTTTAAGTAAAAACTTGCTATTTTGCACTAAATAATAGAATAAGAGTTATAGCACTATAACTCAGAGAATTTGCTATTAGTACAGTAATCACTAAATTATTACTTTGGAATTTCAAGTTGCCAAAAGTCCGCCATCGCCGCCGTTGAGATATTGGAGCTTCTGCTTCCTCTTGTTTTTTAATAAGTTGCTCATCTAATGATAGTAACAATACCTTTAAAATAAAAAACTTCATTAGAAAAGTAGAAAAGAAAATTATAAAAGCAGTTAATATTAGTAACCCTTGTGTATTAGGTGATTTAAAGTTATTAAAAAACATATAGTTAATTAATTCTGTTCTCACCTGGAGCGGTAACATCGGTTCTGATACAAAAAATATGAACCAACCAATTACACTAGAAAATAAATTGATGGAAATAGCATAAAAAGTACTGGTTTTTTTGTCAAATTTGAGTCGATAGTTCAAAAGATAAGCTTCGATGGGGATGGCAATCAGTACAAATAAAAAGTCAAACAGAATTCCACCAATGGGAAAAATCCTCGGAAGCATCCAATTCTCAGGCATAAATGGTCAAGGGTAAGGTTTAACTGTAGAGAGTATAACTGGGATAGTGAGGGTGATGGGGGAAATTATTACATTGTTCTTGTCCTTTACTATGCTCGTGTGCCAGTATTCCCTGATTGATATTGTTAATACATCAAGCTGATGCTTGTACGGGGACGCTAGACTGACTTGAGTGTGAGGGGTGTGGGGAGTGTGGGGAGAAAGAGAAGGAATTGAATAACTGCACATCAATGAACGCTGCATTGCCTCCCACACCTCCCACACTCCCCACCCGAACCACACAATACGTGAGAAATTCGGGTAGAGGGGTAGTTTCTCTACCTAAGATTACAAGACGTTAGGTAAGATTAAAGACTGCCATTTATAGCTTTTCGAGAGATGACAAGGAACGGTATCGGTATTCGCACGGCGCAAGTGCGTCAAGAACGGCTCATTGGTCAAATTCACGTCTACGATGGCGTGGGTAAAGGTAAGTCTCAAGCGGCTTTGGGGGTAGTTTTGCGCTCTATTGGCTTAGGGATAAATACGCCTAGCGATTCTAACCGTGTTTTACTGCTGCGCTTTTTAAAAGGGCCGGAACGTGATTATGACGAAGATGGAGCGATCGCAGCTTTGCAGCGCGGGTTTCCCCATTTAATAGACCAGGTTCGCACTGGGAGAGCCGAATTTTTTGGACCAGAAGAAATTACTACCTTTGACCGAAATGAGGCGATGCGGGGTTGGGATGTTGCCAAAGGTGCGATCGCTAGCGGTTTATATTCAGTTGTCGTCTTGGATGAAATTAACCCCGTTCTGGATTTGGGTTTGCTACCAGTAGATGAAGTGGTAAAGACATTAAAATCCAAACCCCAAGAATTAGAAATCATTGCTACCGGACGCGCCGCACCGCAAAAGTTGCTCGATATTGCAGATTTGCACTCAGAAATGAAACCTCATCACCATCCCACAGCCAAAGCCTTATTCCTCGAAGGGATTGAAATTTATACTGGTGCTGGTAAAGGCAAGTCTACTAGTGCTTTGGGCAAAGCCTTACAAGCAATTGGTAGGGGAATCAATCATCCAGGGTCTACCCGTGTGTTAATTATGCAGTGGCTTAAAGGTGGTAGCGGCTACACAGAAGATGCTGCGATCGCCGCTTTGCAGCAGTCATATCCAGAAGTAGTGGATCATCAGCGCTGTGGTGGAGATGCGATTGTTTGGCGCAATTCTCGGCAAGAATTAGACTATGTAGAAGCCGAACGAGGTTGGGAAATCGCAAAAGTTGCGATCGCCTCTGGAATGTATAAAACTATTATTCTCGATGAACTCAATCCCACTGTTGACTTAGAACTACTCCCCGTTGAACCCATTGTTCAAGCTTTGCTCCGCAAACCCCGCGACACCGAAATCATCATCACTGGCCGCTGTCAAAATCAACCAGCATACTTCGACTTGGCTAGCGTTCATTCAGAGGTTTATTGCCACAAACATTATGCAAATCAAGGTGTAGAACTTAAACGAGGGGTAGATTTTTAGATGTTGCATCTGAATTCGTAATTCGTAATTCGTAATTCGTAATGTTCTCAAGCTTGAATTTTTGGTGAATTGAGAAAAAACCAGACCAGTAGGGCTAGCATTGTAATGCCGACCCTACAAGCAACTAAGGCTGTTGGCGTATTCTTTGCCAGACAGTAAAGCCCAAAAGAATGACAATACTACTGGCGGTAGTCATCATCACAGCCAAACTCATGCCTTGTATTCTCATTGCCAGCAAGTTGAAAAATAAGGTAATTGACCAAAGCGTGAACGCAGCATGGCGCTGGGAAAGTCCCCAAGCAAGTAAGCGGTGGTGCAGATGATCTTTGCCAGGAGTACTAAGAGGGTTATTTCCTGCTAGTAGCCGCCGTACAAATACTTGGGTAGTGTCTATTACTGGCAACAATAGAAATAAAACCGTGGGAATTAGTGCATAAACTGTGTTTTGTTGCAGTTTGCCTAAAATACTAGTTGCTGCCAGCACATAGCCAAAAAAGTATGCTCCGGCATCACCCATAATAATTCGTGACGGATGAAAATTATGGCGCAAAAAGCCTAATGCAGCACCTCCTAAAGCTGCGAGTACCAAGATTGCCGCCGCACGGTTATTAAATTGGGCTGCAACCCCCAACAAACTCATAGCGGTAATAAAGCTGATTCCTCCTGCCAAACCATCCATACCATCCATCAAGTTGATGGCGTTGGTAATTCCTACTACCCACAGTACCGTCAGCAACATAGACAGTAACGAGTCAATGGGAGTACCAAACAGCACTCTTACACTGATACCATTAGCTACCAGCAACAGCGCTGTGACAATTTGCGCCCACAATCGAATAGAGGGTGGTAAGCCGAACTGATCGTCGATAAAGCCCACCAGGACTAATATCGAACCTCCTAACAGAATAGTGAGCACCTGAGCCAATACGTTTTGGAGTTCGATCGGTCGTAAAAGGCTAGCTAATACCAGTGCGGCAATGACACCCGCGTAGATAGCCAGCCCCCCTGCATTGGGTAAAGGTTCGCGATTGAGTCGCCGAGCGTTGGGTTGGTCAGCCCAACCTACCCGTAAGGCGAATTTGCGGACTGTCGGAATTGAACGCCACGTTACAAGCCAAGCCAAAAGAAACGTAAATACTACTGCCAACCAGCCGGTGCCGCTAGGGTCGGCAATGCCAAGGTACTTAAGGGAGTTGTCTAGATTCATCTCCCAATTCAAGCATTACTGCCAGTATCTATAAAGAACATCACCTGTATATTAATCAATTTTTTTTATTTCCATTTGTAACTTGAGCTGATTGAGAGATTAGCACTCTTGCTCTGTGAGTGCTAAATTGTCTAATGGAAGCGCTGGAGAAATAAAACATGGCGAAAATTATTGCATTTGACGAGGAATCGCGGCGAGCTCTAGAAAGGGGTGTTAACGCCCTTGCTGATGCCGTAAAAATCACCTTGGGGCCTAAAGGTCGTAATGTCCTTTTAGAGAAAAAATTTGGCGCACCTCAAATTGTCAACGATGGTATCACTGTTGCCAAGGAAATTGAATTAGAAGATCCTTTGGAAAATACTGGTGCAAGACTCATCCAGGAAGTGGCCTCAAAAACTAAAGATGTTGCTGGGGATGGTACAACCACCGCCACAGTTTTAGCACAAGCCTTGATTCGGGAAGGTTTGAAGAACGTCGCGGCGGGTAGTAACCCAGTTAGCTTGAGACGCGGGATCGACAAAACTATTGAGGCATTGGTACTGGAAATTGCCAAGATAGCCAAGCCAGTAGAAGGAAGTGCGATCGCTCAAGTTGCCACTGTTTCTGCTGGTAACGATGAAGAAGTTGGTCAAATGTTAGCTCAAGCAATGGAAAAAGTCACCAAAGATGGTGTAATTACCGTTGAAGAATCTAAATCCCTGACAACTGAACTAGAAGTAGTTGAAGGGATGCAGATTGACAGGGGTTACATTTCACCCTACTTTGTCACCAACAACGAGCGGCAAATCGTGGAATTTGAAAACGCCCGCATCTTGGTGACAGATAAAAAAATCGGCAGCATCCAAGATTTAGTACCAATTTTGGAAAAAGTCGCCCGTTCTGGTCAGCCCTTGCTAATCATCGCTGAAGATGTCGAAGGTGATGCCTTGGCAACTTTGGTAGTGAACAAAGCGCGGGGTGTACTAGCTGTGGCTGCCATTAAAGCACCTGGATTTGGCGATCGCCGCAAAGCTTTGTTAGAAGATATTGCTATTCTCACCGATGGACAGTTGATTTCGGAAGAAATTGGCTTAAGTTTGGATACCGCTGCTCTAGAAGCGCTGGGAACTGCCCGCAAAATCACCATTGACAAAGAAAGCACCACCATTGTAGCTGGCAGTGTCACCAAGCCAGAAGTACAAAAGCGGATTGGTCAAATTCGCAGACAGTTGGAAGAAACCGATTCTGAATACGATCAAGAAAAACTGCAAGAACGCATCGCCAAGCTCGCTGGCGGTGTGGCAGTGATTAAAGTGGGTGCGGCAACCGAAACCGAACTCAAAGACCGTAAGCTGCGAATTGAAGACGCGCTGAATGCTACTAAAGCTGCTGTGGAAGAAGGTATTGTTCCTGGTGGTGGGACAACTCTAATTCACCTAGCTAAGAAGGTACAAGAGATTAAAAAGACCCTACAAAATGACGAAGAAAGAATTGGGGCTGATATTGTCGAACGAGCGCTAGAAGCCCCCTTGCGCCAAATAGCAGACAACGCTGGTGCTGAAGGTTCTGTAATCGTCTCGAAAGTCCGGGATAGTGAGTTCAACATTGGCTACAACGCCGCTACTGGCGAATTTGAAGACTTGATTGCTGCTGGTATTATTGACCCCGCCAAAGTCGTGCGTTCAGCTTTGCAAAATGCTGGCTCCATTGCTGGTTTGGTCTTAACCACCGAAGCGATCGTTGTTGAAAAGCCAGAGAAGAAATCCGCTGCTGCTGCTCCTGACATGGGCGGTATGGGCGGCATGGGTGGCATGGGCGGTATGGGTGGCATGGGCGGTATGGGCGGCATGGGCATGTTCTAACTTCTGCTCACCCAGATAAATATTTTTTCAACAGTTTGTCTTGTTAAGGCAAACTGTTTTTTTATAGCATTGCTGATTCAGAGCCGATATGTTATCTCTATTGCTGGGAAGTAGCTGGGCATAAATAAAAGTCATCATCATGGTTATCAGTAATTAGTCATGAATACAACTAACGACTAAAAAAAATGCCGATTCCTAAATTCCCAAATCTAAAGAACTGCTTAATTCAAAAATTATAGTCTTTGTATTAATTTTTGTAATATTAATAGCAAAAGCTGAAATAAATAAAAACGCCTCATGGGTGCTGAGTAGGGAATTTTACTTCTTTACTAAGAACTGTGAAAAGAGGAACTTGTTTAATTGCCAATTCCCAATTGCCAATTCCCAATTCCCAATGTAGGTAATATTGTATGGTACGAAAACTGCGTCGTCTTCCCAAAATAGTAACTAGGCTATATAAAAAAGATGAGTTCCATCACCAACCAGGTACTATACCTGGAACAATTTTTATTGATGAAGATTCTCCGCCACCGATAATTTTCTTGATTGACTATAACCAAACCAATTTCATCCGCAAACAAATGGCAACTCCAGAAGAATGTGTTCCATATCTGGAGATGGAATCCATTTCTTGGGTAGACGTACAAGGTTTAGGCAGTCAAGATATATTACAACGATTGGGTCACGTTTTTGAATTACATCCTCTCGTTTTAGAAGATATAGTCAATGTACCAGAGCGTCCTAAAACCGAAGATTATGAAGATCAATTACTATTCATTGCCCGCATGGTAGTACCAAAGGAAAGATCGTGTGGTTTTTACAGCGAGCAAGTGAGTTTGATATTAGGTAAAAATTATTTACTGACAGTCCAAGAAGAACCAGAACATGATTGTTTTGAAGCGGTGCGATCGCGAATTGAAAAAAACAAAGGGATCATCCGTAAGCAAGGAGCAGATTATTTAGCTTACGCCGTGTTAGATGCGATTATTGATGGCTTTTTCCCGGTGCTGGAGCTTTATGGAGAGCGAATCGAAGAGTTGGAAGAGGAGGTAATAGTTAAACCAACCCCACAAACACTACAAAATATTTATCAAATTAGGCGAGAACTACTGCAACTACGTCGTGCTATCTGGCCCCAGCGAGATGCAATTAATTCTTTGATTCGAGATGGCAGTGATTTGATTAGTGAAGAAGTGCGAATCTACTTGCGAGATTGTTATGACCATACAGTGCAAGTTATGGACATGGTAGAAACTTATCGAGAACTAGCATCTGGATTAATGGATGTGTACCTTTCGGCAGTGAGCAATAAAATGAATGAAATCATGAAGGTGCTAACGGTAGTTTCAACAATTTTTATTCCACTGACTTTTGTGGCCGGAATATATGGTATGAATTTCAATACCGAAAAATCGCCATATAATATGCCTGAGTTGAATTGGTATTGGGGTTATCCACTTTGCTTGGCAGTTATGGCAGTGATCGCACTTGGGTTGCTATTCTTTTTTTGGCAACGGGGCTGGTTGCAAAACTCTGTAACAATTAAGCGTAATTAATAATTGCAGATGGACGACGAATGAAATATACATTCATTATTACCGGGAGTTAATATTTTAATTTATGAGGAGTAGCGACCAGAATTTAGTAGTTTTGACAGTTTATATTATCGGTGTTTCCTATATTTTTAACCGCATGGTTGAATCCATCGATGATCAAGTTAAGTTTGAGTTTAAAAAAGGAATAGTTGACGAGCAACTCAAAGAACAAAATCTCGATGATAAAATTGGAATTTCCTTTAAACTCAAAGCCTCATACCCAATTGATGATTTGAAAGATTTAGGAATTAGCATTGAAAATAAATCTGATAATGTTGCCCTATACGTTGACTGGGATAACAGTTCTTTAGTAGTTGAACATAGCAAGCAATCGCGTCGCGTCATTCGGAAATCACCAGATTTAACCCGCGACTTAGCAGTACCCCAAAGTCCTAGCTTGATTGCTCCCAAGAAAACACTTTCTGAAACAGTGACAGCAGAAGATGTATTCGAGCGCGATCAAGTAGCTGGAACCTATTCAGCAAAAAAACCACTAATTGATATCAATGGGCTGCAAAAGGGGCAAAAAAAGCTGTACAACGACTTTATTAACAGAAGAAAAGAGTTGGATTTTTCCCTGCAACTGGTACTCAGAGTGTCTGAAGTGCGTTTAGGTCTAGCCCCAGGTCGTGATTTTCCTCCCATTAGCATTATCAATTGTCCTTTCACAGTCAGGAAACTACCTTGGACTTACGCTCTACCTTGGAATAAAAAAAAGCAATAGCAACCAGACAGACTATGCCATCCAAGATTACACTGGATCTAAGGAGAGAGTAGACGCAGGCGGTTGCAGATCAGTCATAGTCACTGATTTGAGGAAAGTCCGGGCTCCCGAAAGACCAAACTTGCTGGATAACGTCCAGTGCGAGCGATCGTGAGGATAGTGCCACAGAAAGATACCGCCAGATCAATTAAAAATTAAAAATTAAAAATGTAAAATGAGCAATCAATTTTTAATTTTTAGTTTTACATTTTTAATTGCTCTGGTAAGGGTGCAAAGGTGCGGTAAGAGCGCACCAGCAGTATCGAGAGGTGCTGGCTCGGTAAACCCCAGTTGGGAGCAAGGCGATAGGAACTACGGTTGGTCTTTTACCAGTTCCGCTCAACGAGAGCCGCTAGAGGCGTTTGGTAACAAGCGTCCCAGATAGATAACTGCCCTCGCAAGAGAACAGAACCCGGCTTATGTACTGCTCTTTCCCCCCTTTCTGAGTGCTGAGTTAGAAGAGACGCGATGAATCGCGTCTGTACAAGAGTTAGAAGTAGTATTTTTCCCCTGCCCCCTGCCCCCCGCCCCTAATGCCCCTTGCCTACCCACGCCGTCAACGGCAACTCGAAAGTTTAGTCCAAAAATTAGGTTTGTCGCGAGAAGCGCCTATCAAGTGGGAACTGCTAGATTTAGCGCTAACTCATCCTACTGTCTCTGATTCGGCGAATTATGAACAACTAGAGTTTGTTGGCGATGCAGTGGTGCGCCTGGTGTCGGCTGTTGTGTTGTGGGAAAATTATCCTGATTGTCCAGTAGGGGATTTTGCGGCAATTCGTTCAGTGTTGGTGAGCGATCGCATCCTCGCCCAATTGGCCAGAATTTATGGTTTGGAATTATACTTATTAGTTGCCGGTAGTGCTACGGCTGATAAAGTTGGTCAAGAGTCACGACTGGCAGATGCTTTTGAAGCAGTTCTGGGTGCGCTTTATTTAAGTACTCAAAACCTTGAATTGATCCGCTCTTGGCTAGATCCCCACTTCCAAGAACTAACAACAGAAATTCGCCTCGATCCTGCCAGACTTAATTACAAAGCTGCTCTCCAAGAATGGACTCAGGCGCAATTTAAAGTTTTACCAGAATATCGAGTTGTGGAAGTCACCCAACCACACCATAATCAAGAACGTTTCATGGCTGAAGTGTGGCTGCATGGAAAGAAACTCGGAGAAGGCAAGGGGCGATCGATCAAAACTGCTGAACAAGCCGCAGCTAAAGTAGCTTTTTTAGCAATCCCTAATCCGCAAACACCCTGAGCTTAAAAGACTGGAAATTAGTCGATAATCATTTGGTTGTCAGTGGTCATTTGTCCCTCGTCCTTTGTATACAAATAACTAATGACAAATGACAAATGACAAATGACAAATGACAAATGACAAATGACAAATAACTAATGACAAACCAAATTAAAATTGCTGTTATCGGAGTTGGGCGTTGGGGAGTGCATCTGCTGCGGAATTTTTTAGCACATCCCCAAGTAGATGTAGTTGCTGTCGTAGACCCCCATCCAGAACGATTAGCGGCGATAAAACAGCAGTTTAATTTAGATGAAAATGTAGTATTGACAACCCAATGGGAAGATTTAAAGAAAGTGCCAGGGTTGACAGGAGTTGCGATCGCAACTCCGGCTACCACTCACTATGCTTTAATTAAAGACTCTCTTCAAAACGGATACCATGTTTTAGCTGAAAAACCGCTAACTCTCGACCCCGCAGAATGTCGGGAACTTTGCCAGTTAGCAGAGCAGCATCATTTGATACTGATGGTTGACCACACTTATTTATTTCACCCAGCAGTTGAGCAAGGGCAAACTGTAGTACAGGCGGGTAAATTAGGTTATTTACGCTACGGCTACGCCACCCGCACCCATTTAGGGCCTGTTCGCCAAGATGTTGATGCGCTGTGGGATTTAGCTATTCACGATATTGCTATCTTTAACGCTTGGCTGGGTCAGATTCCTGTAAAAGTGCAAGCAACGGGTACGGTGTGGCTACAGGGAGCAGGGGAGCAGGGGAGCAGGGGAGTAGAGGGGAAGAAAGATACAAATTCTCCTCTGCCTCAAGGTTTAGCTGATTTAGTATGGCTAACACTGACATACCCAGATGGCTTTCAAGCTTATATTCATTTGTGCTGGCTGAATTCTGATAAGCAGCGACGGCTGGGGATTGTAGGTAGCCTTGGTAGTTTGATTTTTGATGAAATGTCGCGATCGTCTCCTCTAACGCTGCTACATGGGGAGTTTGAACAGCAGGGCAATCATTTTATTCCGGTAAATCAAAACCAGGTGGTGCTGGAATTAGAACCAGGGGAACCATTGGGGCGAGTTTGCTCTTGTTTTGTTGACTCTATCCTCAACAATACTCCCTCAGAGGTTTCGTCTGGCTGGGTAGGCACACAGTTAGTAGAAATTCTCGCTGCACTAACGCTATCTCTTGAGCAAGGCGGCCAACCTGTTTTTCTGAACAACTGCCCTCAAGTCTAATTTTCCCCTGAGATTAACCGCCCAATACTGTTCGGTTAAGGCAATAGGCGCGATAAAAAAGACGCGATAAATCGCCGTCTCTACAAGAATCAGTCCTTTGTAGAGACGGCGATTTATCGCGTCTTTGGGATCGTATTGAATAACCGCCCATTTTACTTCATTAACCTGAGTTCGGGTTAAGCCAGAAGCTAAAAAGCTTATTCTGTCAGGATTGAATAAAACTGGAATTGATCAAAGCAGGGATAAAAGTGGAATCATTTTGTCAATAAGGTTCACAAATGAAACTAATCTCAGCAATATGTCTTATTGACAATAGATGAAAACAGAGCTTTAGACCGAACAACGATAATTCAAGGCTTTTGAGGATTTCTTATCCCGAACTCAGGTTAACGGAGTTCAAAGACTCATTCACGAAGCTCCGAGGTTCATTAACGGAGTTCAAAGACTCATTCACGAAGCTCCGAGGTTCATCAACGGAGTTCAAAGACTCATTCACGAAGCTCTGAGGTTCAGGGAATGTGCTAAATGCTCAAGCTTACTACAATCTCGGCATTGCCTTGAGAGAGCAGAAGAAATTAGATGCAGCAGTTGCCGCCTACCAAAAAACTTTAACATTACCAGAAGATAATTCTATAATCCCAGCCAGCGCTCATAACTCTTGCTAATAATGGCTTAGGTTCTATTTTCTTTTGGGGCTGCTACAATTCCTAATCTTGTGTCTTGGCTATTTAGTCACACTTCTAAATCAGGGCCAAAACCATAGCCGTTAGGAGTGAGGATTCCAGTTTACTTTTTTGATTTTTGAATTAGAATCTAGTAAAAATTACCTTTCAGAGGTCCCATTTGCATAAACTTCTGTTTTTGGAAGACTTACCAAGATAGTTTGCTGCGGCGAAAAGCTAATCTCGTAAGTCTCGTTCCCAAGTAACACCTGGAATTTCATCGACTTCTCTTTGTCTACAACTGCTTTTACAGATTTGTTGCTCCCCAAAGAGGGGCTTTCCCCAGACTTCTGTAGGCTAGAGTATTGGTTGGCTTTTGCCCCCTTTTTCCCAGAGGAAAATCCCAGATTCCCGACATTTTCTTCTTTGTTGTCAACAGGTAACAGTGAGATATCAATCAAGGGTAAGGTAATCTTTAGTGTCGTACCTTGATGAAGTCCCGTACTCTCAAGAGTAATGCTGCCTCCCATAAGTTCGATTAAGTTTCGTGAAATTGCTAGTCCTAGTCCAGTCCCTTCAAACTGGCGTGCAGTTGTGCCATTCACCATCACAAAGGGGCGAAATAGTTTGTGCTGTTGATTGGGATCAATGCCTATACCTGTATCTTTAACTATTACCACTACTTGAGATTTACCATTACTAGATTGAATTTCTGTAGCAATGGTGATGCTTCCTGTGTCGGTGAACTTAGTAGCGTTGCCAATAACATTAATCAAAACCTGCTTCAGTTTTGCCGCGTCTGCCTTAATTGGTATCGGCTGAGGCTCTAACTCGCATTTCAATTGCAAGCCCTTTTGTTGAACATTAACTGATTGTAAATTAATCACCTCTAGCAATATTTGTCGGAGATCAAGAGGTGTGATAACTACAGAAAGCTTACCCGCTTCGATTTTAGAAATGTCGAGTAAATCATTAATAATATTTAGCAAATGAATCGTTGTTTCATTGGCACGTTTGAGGAATTCCATTTCTTCTTCCCGGCTATCACATAAGCCATCTTCAACCACGCGAATGCAGTTAATAATAGTATGTAATGGGTTTCTCAATTCATGGGAAGTCGTAGCCAAAAATTGGCTTTTAATCTGGTTAGCGTTTTTTGCTTCTTTCCAAGCTATTTCTAATTCTTCTGCCCCAGCTTTGAGCCGTTCTACCATTTGGTCTAATGCTTGGGCCAGTTGATTGAATTCCCGAATTTGGAAATTGTGCGGAACTGGTTGTGCGGCGTGGTGAGAGTGAATATTGAGAGCGTAGTCTCGCAATTCTTCTACAGGACGTGCCAAGTAAGGAGCTAGATATAGGGATGCTAACAAACTTGCACCAATCAAACCAACTGTCAAAACAATAAGAATTAGTTTAATTTCCTCTAAACCAAAAAGCGCATTATCAACACTAGTAACAGCTAAGACTATCCATTTTTGCTGCTGCTCTTGGGTGAGTGGATTAGCAATAGCGGTATAGCCAGCGACTAATTCATTTCCCTCTTTAAAAGACAAATTTATCGAATCGTTTCGTCCTGCAAGGGCATTTTTAATTATGCTCTTGAGTTGGGAAGCATTTGGATGTTGATCAATGTTACTTCCCACCCAGTCTGTAAATGGATGTGCCAAAATTGTGCCATCTTCAGCAATAACTACCATCGCGCCTGTAAGCGATCCCGGTGGATTTCTGGTTTGTTGGTACAATGCAGACTGAATACTTAAGCTGTAAACTAAATTTTTTCGGCTATCGGAGACTGGTGCAGATAAAACTAATTGTAATTGATTTTGTGCGTTTCTTTTTCCAGTCATTCCTGCCTTTGGCGGGAAGATTGTTTTGACATCAATTCCATCACTAGGCAAAGGGAACCTCAATTCTCCAATTGCTTGATCTCCACAGCTACTAGCAATTATTTTTTGATTTAGGAGATCCGTTAATTGGATGCACTCAATATTGACTGGCAGTTGTTGCTTTAGCTGCGTGAGAATTTCTTGCTCTTGTATAGGCGAACCAGACGGAATCACCGTTGTTTTACTTACACTCAGCAAATTAGCTTTTAAGATTGCGATCGCATCGCCAATTCTCTCCCCTTTACTAATGGCGCTTTCTGTTAAATTTTGACGCGCAGTTCCCAATATGCTAGAACGTGCCTTATTCAAGGCTACAATCTCGCCTATAAGTAAAACTGGAACGAACAGCAGCAATATTCTCGTTACTAAAATTCGACGAAAGGAAGATTGGCGGGAATTAGTCATCGAGTGTCTCACTTTGCATCTGCAAACCACAATAGCAAAGATATGTAATTAGACTGGCTAGATGAGACATTTTATTAAATTATCAGAATTTTATTTTCAATGTTTAAAAATAACAAATTGCTATCTTTCAAAAAGAAACGTGGTATACCAAAACTCATATATGCTAGATGTAAAAGTGGTTTGTGTTGCATATAAATACAGTGGTAAAATTGTAAATAAATAACTTGCAGGCATGGATTTTTTTTGAGAATCTACATACAAACAAAGAAAATATTCCAACTATCAAATCAATTTAATGTTGCAACATCGTCCTCATACTACAGTTGTTTTAGCAATGAGTGCAGATGGCAAGATAGCAGATTTTAAGCGATCGCCTGCTCGGTTTGGCTCAAGGGTTGATAAAGCACATCTAGAAAAACAAATCGCTGCCTCTGATGCGGTTTTATTCGGTGCTGGTACTCTCCGGGCTTATGGAACGACACTTACTGTATCAGATCCAACTCTAGTGCGACTTCGGGCACAAGAAGGGAAGCCTCCGCAGCCAGTTCATATAGTGACTACACATTCTGGAAACCTCAATCCGGAAATTAACTTTTTTAAGCAACCAGTTAGACGCTGGCTACTCACGACAGCACTGGGAAAACTTTCATGGAAAGGACGTTGTTTACAGACGCTTCCTTCAACGCTGGGAACCGGAACACAAGAGTGTCCTCCAGAATTTGAGCAGATTCTGGTTTTTGAAACACCAACGCGAGAAATTGACATTCCCGCAGCTTTGAAGCATCTAGCCAATATAGATATAACACGGTTGGTGGTCTTGGGTGGAGGTGAATTAGTCGCTTCCCTGTTGGGTCTAGATTTAATTGATGAATTATGGCTAACTGTCTGTCCCCTGATTTTAGGTGGTAGTACTGCCCCCACACCTGTAGAAGGGAAAGGTTTTTTACCCGATTTAGCTCCCAAGTTGCAACTTTTAGAAGTTCATACTGTTGAGCAAGAAGTGTTTTTGCACTATCGCCTGCAACAACCAGCAGATTAGATTACGCTAAGTTAAGTTATTGGATATTGGGAATTGGGAATTGGGCATTGGGAATTGGGAATGGGCTAATAATCAATAGTTTTTCTTTTCTTCCCCTGCCTCCTCTGCCTCCCTTGCTCCCCCTGCTCCCCTGCCCCCCTGCCCCCTGCCTCTTACTCATCCCTACTCCCCTAAGATGGTAGAACAACTTAAGCCTCGCTATTCTGTCGTTTGGACAAACAAAATCGCTGAAGTACCCCAAAATGCCTGGAATGCTTTAGCAATGCCACTCAAAACGCCATTTTTAGAATGGGAGTGGCTAAATAATCTCGAAACCTCCCAAAGTGCTACGGCTAAAACTGGTTGGTTGCCAAATCACTTAACATTGTGGCGAGATAGAACGCTGATTGCGGCTGCACCACTTTATCTCAAAGGACATAGTTCTGGTGAATTTGTATTCGATCACCAATGGGCAGAGTTAGCCGATCGCATCGGAGTTCAATATTACCCAAAATTGCTGGGCATGACACCATTTACCCCAGCTGAAGGTTATCGCTTTTTAATTGCCCCAGGAGAAGACGAAGACGAAATCACCGCGATGATGGTGCATGAAATTGACACATTCTGCTCCAAAAATCGGATTTCTGGATGTCATTTTCTCTATGTCGATCCCCAATGGCGGCCGATGCTGGAACGACATGGCTTTACAACTTGGCTACACCACAGCTACGTCTGGGAAAATGCTGGCTTTAAAACTTTTGATGACTACTTGAAAGTGTTTAATGCCAATCAACGCCGCAATATTAAGCGGGAACGCAAAGCTGTAGAGAAAGCTGGTTTAAGATTGCAACCTCTGAGTGGTGATGAAATTCCCTACTCTTTATTTCCTTCGATGTACCAATTTTATGCAGACACCTGTGATAAATTTGGCTGGTGGGGTAGCAAATATCTCACACAGCGATTTTTTGAGCAGCTACACAATGATTATCGCCATCGAGTCTTGTTTGTCGCTGCATATAGTGAAGAAGATAATTCTCATCCTTTAGGAATGTCCTTTTGTTTGTTTAAAGGTGACAAACTCTATGGACGCTATTGGGGGAGTTTTCAAGAAATAGATTGCTTACATTTTGATGCTTGCTATTATGCGCCCATTGAGTGGGCGATCGCTAACGGAATCCAAATTTTTGATCCTGGTGCAGGTGGTCGCCACAAAAAACGCCGTGGTTTCCCCGCTATGCCCAATCACAGTCTGCACCGCTTTTACAACAATCGTTTAGGACAAATTATCCGTCCTTATATTAAGGAAGTGAATCAACTCGAACAGCAACAGATTGAGGCGATTAATGCAGAGTTGCCATTTAGTAACCGAGATTCTTAAAAGTTTGCCAAGGCAGAGGGGGAACGACGAATTACACTTAATATATAGTGTAAAAACCCTGAAAAAAGAAAATTTCTTTTGCTAGTGCTTATGGATTTAATACTTGAAGATTTAGCCGCAATTGATGATAAACTTTCCCAGCGTCATATCGATCTCGATCCCGGTGGATATTTTATTATTTATTTGGATCGAGACGCAGGGTTAATTTATGCCAAGCATTTCACAAACGTAATTGATGAGCGTGGTTTAGCTATCGATCCCGAAACGGGAAAGGTAATTCCGGCACGAGGAAAGGTAGAACGAACTTACACAACGGTTTTTAGTGCGAGGACGGCGAAAGAACTTTGCGTGAAGATTTTTGAAGAAACTCAGCCCCTGCCTGTAACTCAATTAAATCATGCGGCTTATTTGGGTCGAGAATTTGTTCGGGCTGAGGTGGCTTTAGTAAAAGGGCAAGAGTATGTTCAGGATTAAGCCAATTTTAGATTTTTAATTTTGGATTGAAGGAAAAATCTAAAATCTGAAATCTAAAATCTAAAATTGAATGACCCTGATTATCCAATTACCCATCAGATGATGGCTGATTTATCTGATAAATGTAGTAAGTCGCCATTGGGATGACGGTGGCGGCAATTAACAACCCTACTACCCAAGCAGTAGCGTTACCTTGGTTGGTTTCTTCTGCTTTCTTGTAGGTGCCTTCTACTTGTACATTGTCAGTAACTTGGGGTGGCCCCGGATCGGCTTTACCGGAGAGGACGGCAACAAGGCGATCGCTAGCATCTAGAAATGCCTGATTGTATTTGTTACCATTGCGTAACGGCACACTTACTGTTTCAGTAGCGACACTCTCGGCAATAGCGTCAGTGAGTAAAGGTTTGACTTCATCCCCAGTAATAATGGAAGTACCATTGGTAACTGTGTCAATAACCAATAAAGTTTGATTTGCTTGGGCTTCTTTTGTCGGAAACCATTTTTCAAACAACTCTTTGGTAAAGCTTTCTGGTGTTTCACCGTAGTCAAGGCGGCGAACAGTCACAATTCTGACTTCCTTATTTGTTTGTTTTGCCAAATCCTCGAAAGCACTGCTAATCTTACCTTCATTCAGACGGCTGATAACCTCACCTTGATCCAAAACCCAGGTGTCTGCTGTGAGGCTGGATAATTGATACACACCTGTGGCTAAAGCAGGTGTGGCAAACAGCGAGGCTGTTAAAATAACCGTCACCAATGTTAAAACCAGGCGGATGAGGTGTTTTTGACTACTAAATATTTGTTTGAGGAGCTGTTTCATCGTGTGATCCCTAAGACAGACTTGCACCAAAAATACTACAGAACTAGTGCAAAAATCACCTCGTTCGCGGTTTTCTCCGGGATCAAGTTTTTGCTACTACCAGCAGATATATATTTTACGGGATTTTTTGATTGCACAAACTTCTGATGATCGCGTTTGCAAGCATAAAATTGACAAGAAATACCGCCCATTTTGAGAATTAACCCAAATGCTTAGGGCGGAATTTGCAAACCATCTAGAAATGATATCGTATAATGAGTATTTTTGGCAGAAAGAAGTATAACTTTTCATATATGCAAGTTGCTTTTCCTGCTATACCCTTTTATGGGTTATCTCTGCAACTTCTCTGATATTTTGGCTAAATCTAGAATAATATATACATGACTATAATTTTAACTAACGACGATGGCATTGATGCCCCCGGTATAAAAGCTCTAATTAAAGCTGTAAATGGCAAAAATGTTATTATCGCTGCTCCTGCCGATCATCAGTCTGGGTGTGGACATCAAGTTACTACCACTCGTGCCATCAACCTCCAGCGACGTTCTGAGACTGAATATGCGATCGCAGGCACTCCCGCCGATTGTGTGAGAATTGCAATAACACAAATTAACGCAGATGTCAATTTTGTGCTTTCAGGTATCAACGCTGGGGGCAACTTGGGAGTCGATGTCTACATTTCTGGCACAGTGGCTGCTGTGCGGGAAGCCGCAATGCACGGTATTCCCGGAATTGCTATTTCCCACTATCGCAAAGCCAAGCAGAATTTTGATTGGGATCTGGCTGCCAAATTGACAGCTGAAGTTTTAGCTGACTTACTCAAGCGTCCCCTAGAACCGGGAAGCTTTTGGAATGTGAACTTGCCGAATCTGCTACCAGGAGAACCACATCCTGAGATAGTGTTTTGCCAAGCCTGTAGCAGACCTTTGCCTGTCAACTATCGAATTGAAGGCGATGATTTTTATTATGTAGGAGAATATGGCAAACGCGATCGCACCCCTGGTAGTGATGTGGATGTATGTTTTTCCGGCAATATTGCTGTAACTCAGTTAAGGGTTTGAAACTTTGACACTCTTAGGTCTAAAGATGCTAAGATTCTTGATTTTTCCAAACAGCATTAACCAAGTTTGGGGGTTTAATTCCCCTACCTGTACAGACAGTACATTTTGATGCCTAATTAAAATCTCCCTTACAAAACGTAATTACGAATTACGAATTACGTTAGCGTAGCGGTAGCGAGTCTACGATAGCGAAGCATTAGCGACGCAGGAGCGTCGCGTCATTACGAATTATTTTAACTTCCCCTCTTCTCTTGTCGTTCTTTGAGTTTTAGCATAATTTCTGCGTGCATCTCGCGGGTAATTGGGTAAAAATACGTTAAAACTAAGCCAAAAATCAAACAAACTGTAGGTATGGGGCCAACAGCAACGCGAATAGCAAACAGTGCTGATTCCGGTTGGATGGGTAGTGGACTTCCGGCTACAGATTCTTTGAAACCCGATACTTGCAAAGCATTTCCCACCAAAAATAGCCCCAAAGCTAAACCAAATTTTTGTAGCAAAACCATGAAGCCATAAAAAATGCCTTCTCTGCGCTGTCCGGTTTGCAGTTCATCTAATTCAATCACATCTGGAATCATCGACCAGGGAATTAGATAAGCTGTGGATACACCAATACCTGCCATCACAGCCATCACATACATCAAAACTATTTGACCAGGCTGTAAGAAAAATAGTCCGGCCGCTGCTATAATCCACAAACTCATTCCCAGAAAATAAACAACTTTTTTGCCGATTTTTTTACTCAACGCTCCCCAAACAAATAGCATCAATAAAGCAGTTCCTTGCACTGCAATCATGACTGTGGGCACATCTGATTCTTTGAGTCCCATACAATTGACTACAAAATAGGGAATAATGCTGGCTGTTACCTGCACACCTAGCCAAGAACAAAGATATATACCAATAACAAATAAAAAAGGTCGGTTACTAAAGACAATTTTTAGCTGTTCAAAGAAAGGGAGAGATTCAGGTTCCTCGGTTTGGATGCGTTTGGCCTCAAAGGCCAAAATGCGATCGCGGACTCCAAAAACGCACCAATATAATCCTAAAATCGAAATTACAGTAGAAACTGCTGCTAAAACTATATATTGTTGTTGGCGATCGCTAATTTGAGAAAAAATAATTTGCGTTAAAATCAACGACAGAATGCTGCCACCAATCGAGAATGTAAAGCGATAGCTGTTAAGGCTGGTGCGTTCGTCGTAATCTTGAGTCAGTTCTGGAGTCATTGCCGTATAAGGCAAATTTACAACCGTGTAAAACGCTTGAGATATCACCCCAATCGCTACGTAATACCAGAACAGCGGCCAAATATTCTCACTCTGATTTGCACTAAATCGCGGTACAATCCACTGCAAGAAGAAGAAAATCCCAAAGGGAATAGCCCCATAAAACATCCAAGGAAGACGACGACCCCAACGACGAGATTTCGTTTTATCAGTCAGAAACCCGACAACCGGATCATTTACCCCATCCCAAATTTTGCCAATCATCAAAATACTGCCAGCTAAACCCGCAGGGATACCAGCGACATTCGTGAAGAAAACCAGCAGAAAAAAGACGGAGATATTTGCAGTGATTGCCGGGCCTAAATCTCCTGCACCGTAAGCCAGTTTTGTTTTTAAGTCGAGTTTTTCACTAAGAATATCTCGTTGGGCATCGCCATCAGCAGCATAATCTTTCATAATAACTTGCGCTCATACTAAAATAAAAAGTTTGCGTAGGCGTAGCCCGTCGTAGACATCGCCTTCAATACTAGCCATCTACCACTCCCGTTAGACTTATGCCAGACCTTTATGTTTCTTGGTCAGATTATCACCAAAAAATTGAACAACTGGCTATCCAGATTTATCAATCCAGTTGGGAATTTAACCAGATTATCTGTCTTGCCAGAGGAGGATTAAGAGTTGGAGATATTCTCTCCCGGATATATCAGCAACCTCTGGCAATCTTAGCAACCTCATCTTACAGTGGCGCTGGTAAGCAAGAAAGAAGTAATTTAATTTTCTCCCGCCACTTGACAATGACTGCCGAAAAGTTAGGTTCGCGCATTCTCCTAGTAGATGACTTAGTAGACTCTGGGATCACACTCCAACAGACTATACCTTGGCTCAAGCAAAATACTGATTCCCCAATTGCGGAAATTCGCACCGCCGTTCTTTGGTATAAAGCCTGTTCAGTTATAGCACCCAATTATTATGTCGATTACTTGGCTGACAACCCCTGGATTCATCAACCCTTTGAACGCTACGAAAATTTGAACCCCGCAGAACTTGCGGCTAAAGCAAGGAAACTGTGTTAAAAGATACATAGGCTCATATTCACCAGCTTTTAGCTGTTCTTTACTTATGCTAAAGCCCAGATTGCAACCTCTAAACAGTCTATATTCTGTTTTAGGAGCATCGTTTGTCTTTGAGATGTACTCTTGTTCTTCAGGCGTGAGTAGATGCCGTCTTAAATGTTATGTGTTGAGGAAAGGCATAGCTTTCTGCTCATGGGTATAGAATAGAGCTTTTTCATTTAAATTTTTTATGATTTCTATCTATGGAAGAAACAGTCCACGACAACTTTTTCAAGAACTTTACTGTAGTCACGGCAACTATATCTGCCGCAGATTATCTTCCTGAAACATCAGGTATTTATGCCTTGTATCATGCATTTGATTTTTTAGAAAATAAATTATCTGACCATATAGATAACCGTATGAAAAATACGGTATTTAAAACAAAGTTTTCTGAGAAAGATAATAGAAGCAAGTTCATTGTGGATACTTGTGGAGAGTCAGTTGGTTTGTCTCCAAAAATGGATAAATTTCTCCAAGCTGTTTCTCAGCCTAAGGATAGAAGATTGTTAAAAAATCTTCTAATCTCATGTAGCATTTTCCAATGTCCAGATTACATTGGCACTGCAAACAACTTAAGAGATAGATTTATTCAGCATTTGGAGCGAGAAGATGGTTTTTTCTCAAAGTACGGAAACTCAAGACTAAATGATGAATTTCTATTCGTTAGTTTCCCTTGCTCAAAAAATATTTCTAGGGAGTTGGAAAGCCTGTTAATTCAACTATGTCAGCCTAAGTTTAATACACAAAGGAGTTAAAAAATGGAATTAGATAATCAGTCTCCAGAAACTATTGAATATAAAGCAATCAGTGGTAAGTTTGGTGATGTTAGGTACTTTATAACAACTCTTAATCAAAGCGATGCAGTTGAAAATATTCAATTTGCTGATGACATTCAAAATAGTTGGAGCTTCTCTGAACGAGTTCAGAGAAAACTAGATGAAAATAGAGCGAATACAGACATATTTCGTTACCTAGCGCAGGGTGGAATTCGCTTTTTTAATTCAATTGTAATCGTGCTTTTGCCCAACTCGAATGATCAAAGAGAGTTTTGGGACTTCTCTGAAGTTAGAAGTCAGGGGAAAACTGTCGAAAAATGGGTAAATTTAAAGCTGTATAAGAATGTAGCTAGAATTGTAATTGATGGTCAACATAGACTTCTTTCATTAAAAAGATATTGGAACGCTCATACTGGAAAAGACCCTTTAAGTTCTCAACAAATGAATGAGAATTTCAATTGCTCAGAAACATTTGATATCCCAGTGGTTTATTTAGTGTTTGGCGATCTTGGCAGGGTTGGTCATGCGGGCTTAAGCGAAACTGTAAGAGATGAGATAATCAAATCAACTCGCAATATTTTTACAGTTATAAACAAGACTGCGAAATCAATAGATAAGCAAACTCAGCTATTGCTTGATGACAGTAAAATATCAGCATTGATTCCTAGAAAGCTTTTAGAGGAAAGAATACTTGAAGAGAGATTCATTAGATGGTCTTCCACATCAACAAGTTTGACCCAATCAGAACCTTATTTAACCACTCTAGATTTGGTTAGCCAATGTACTATTGAATTATTAAAAGATTATCCGAAGCAAGCTTTAAAGAAATCATTTAATTCACCAACTGAGCGTAATATTGCTCTGGAGACTTATTACGAGTCTCATCCTAAACTTCAAGAAATAGGTACAAAAAAATTGCTTAAGTGGTTTTTCAATGAACTTCAGCCATTCAAGGATTGGGTATCACAAATTCATCATGTAAATATAAATATTCCTATTCAACCGGAGCAACCTAAATTAGATGTAAATCAAAAAGCAAGTATAAAGGCAATGCGAGATGCCAGTATTTTATATACTATTTTTGGACAAAAAATTCTTTTTTCCGCTGTTTCAAGGTTCTTACTTAGGATAAGAGCCGAACACCGTATTCCAGAGATTCTTGATAAAATCTCGCAGAGTATTACTAAAATGGATGAAGCTGAATTTTTCAGACGCAATCAATCTCATTGGCATCATGTTTTAGTGCAGCCAAATGCAAAACTTAACATGATAACTAAAGGCCCTGGATCTGAAAGATGTATAGAGCTTATCAAAATGATTTTTTTGAATTCCTCTGATGGCGTAAGAGAATTGATAAAACGAACTAAAGAAGACATCAGTAATGAGGTTGACTGGAATGAAACCTTGATTTCTAATTGGAGAAAAGAGTTTCACGTGGAATTACCTAAAGTTGATTTAATTGATGAGCAGATAAAAGAATCTTCTGAATCAGATGAATCCTTTGCTGAAGTTCGAGATTTTCTTGACTCTTCTGAGGAGGACGAAGAGGAATCTGATGAAATTGAAGATGATGAGGATATTTTTAAAGAAACTGAGGAAGTAAAAGACTAAATTGAATGACCTCCAACACTAATAGCTAAAATCAGTTAGGTTTTGATATCTCCCCAAACTTAGGACTCCACCACCCTTTTGGCGTACTGAAATAAGCTACATCTTTATGTTTCGTATCTTTACGGGATTGTGAGTCAGAACATCGCAACATTGTCTTACTCTGCCCCTCTTTGATGTAACTGTACTCCTCTAGAGGTTTCTTACATACCGGGCAGGGATATGCCGTCATCTTGACGGGAGGCTTTTGTTGATTTTCAGCTTTGACTGTTTTAGCTTGTGGTGGCTGCCAAGTTTTGTTAAAGTCGCTCCAAAATAGCACGACATTTTCACAGCCTTTTGTACATTTGAGGAAATATTTCTTTTTAACTTTAGTACTCGGAATTTTGGCGAGAAAATTTTTGCATTCAGGGCATCGCGTTTTGGAAGTTTCATATTTTCGCTCAGTTATCACATTAGCTTTACCTGTTGGGGAACTCGCAACTACAGTTTTAGCTTTGGAAAGCGCTGGTACAAAATAATTCTGATTCCAACTAGTTAAATAATGCTGCCAAGAATTTTTTCCTTCGGAAATTGCATCAAGGGCATCCTCCATTTTCGCTGTGAATTCCGCCTCTAGTAAATCTGGTAGTGCTTTGAGCAAAAACGCATCAACTTCTAACCCTAAAGCTGTTGGTTGCAGATGGTCTTTTTTTAACTCGACATAATTGCGTTTTTTTAAGGTAGCAACAGTAGGAGCATAAGTACTTGGGCGACCAATTCCTTTACGTTCCATCAGTTGTACTAATTTGGGTTCACTATAACGAGGTGGTGGCTGCGTCTGCTTCTTTTCATGTCCAGCATTCTCCAGTTTCAATGCTTGTCCCTGTTGTAATGAAGGTAAAATACTATCCTTGCTGAGATTGTTCCAGTACCGGGCATAACCGTAAAATTCAATCACTTGCCCTCTAGCTGACCACAGTAGAGAACCAGACTGAGTAATCACCAGAGTTTTACGCAATTGGGCAGCACGACACTGAGAAGCAATTGACCGTTTCCAGATCATTACATAAAGATTAAACTCATCATTAGGAAGTTCTAAACGCAATTGAACTGAGGGACGAAATACATCTGTTGGACGAATCGCCTCATGTGCTTCTTGAGCTGATTTGCTACTACGATGCTTGGCGACTTGCTGCGGTACATTCTGCGGATCATTTTGCTCTAACCATTTACGAGCGCTGGCACAAAATTCTGGACTCAGCATCACTGAATCTGTTCGCATATATGTAATCAGCCCTGCCTCATAGAGCTTTTGAGCCACAATCATGGTTTTGTCAGGAGCAAACCTCAGCTTTGAACCGGCTGCTTGCTGAAGGCTGGAAGTTGTAAATGGTGGCGGTGGCTGACGGTTAACAATTTTTCCTTCAAAATGAATCACCTGATGAAGATGTCGCTGTGCTTCTTCAACTAAACGTGTAGCCTCTGCTTCGGAAAGAACACGTTTAGATTCCGGTGTTTCTGGACTATTACCAACCTTCGCGTCATCATGAGTTTCAGTTTCTTGGTCTGCTGTATCTTTTGCAGAATCGACCGTCCCTTTGTAAAAAGCCCGAAATCCTTCAGCATAATCTACCCAAACACTCCAGTAATCTTGGGGGACAAAAGCCAGAATTTCGTTTTCTCGCTGACAAATTAGGTGCAACGTCGCGCTTTGAACTCTGCCAACGCTCTTCGCGCCGTTATTTAATGCCCAAACTAAAGGACTGCCTTTGTAACCTACCAGCTTATCTAGACAATCTCGGCACAATCCAGCACCAATCAAATTTTGGTCTAGCTTTCTGGGATTAGCGATCGCACTCTGTACCGCCGATGCTGTAATCTCAGTATAAATTACTCGTTTCGGTTCCCTTAAACCCAGCGTTTCTTTGAGATGCCAAGCAATTGTCTCGCCTTCCCGGTCTGGGTCAGTTGCTAAGACAACTTCATCAACCTGCTTCACCGCAGATTTGAGCTTCTGGATTGTTTCTTTTGCTCGTTGGTCACGCGGAACGTAATTGCACCTTACATTACTGCCTTCCATGACGAAGCCCAAGGAATCGTCCCCTTCATTGCTGAGTTCTCGGATATGGCCACAACTGGCTAAAACTTTCCAATCTGAACCCAGAATTTGACTGAGTTTTTTGACTTTTCCGGGAGACTCTACCACAAGCAGGCGTTTGATCATAGCAACTGCATTCTAGATTTTGAGCAATAAACTGGCAATTGCAATTAGCGCTCGCCTATCTTCGTCATCTGGATTTTCTAGAATACTGTACCAAAAAGCTTTGGAAATTGCTCAACTCAGTTTAGAGGTAAATCATCTCAACACTATCCATTTATACCTTTGTATAACTGTTGCTTCTGTCACCTGACGATAATGAACTAATGTGAATTGCGATCGCAATTCGTTTGAGTATCTCTGCGTCTGTAATTTTGGTAAGCGATCGCGATTATTGCACAGATATAATCTATTACCAGCCGTAGGCTAGCAAGAACCGCAGGCATCGCAGCGCTCAAAAATAAAAAGATGTATTTTATCAATACTTCAAGCATCTTGAGGTTTCCTGCTTTGAAAGCCTCGGCTCAAACTTCTTTGTAACTGCTGTCTGTAAAATTTTGACTATAAACTCTGAAAATGTGAAGAACACACTAAGAGGATTTTTTAGCACATAAGTAGGTCGGCAGAAAAATTTACAAGTATGTAACAACAAATTAATCATGTTTCAGGCATTCTTCCAAAAAAACTATGTCTGACTCCTTGCACTTTGCTTTTCATCCTCGAAGAAAGTTTATACCAAAGTCTTTGTAGACCAAGCTTTTCCCGTTTATCAAAACAGAATTTAGGAGTCAGGATTCATCCTGAATCTGTATGATTGGCGGATAGCGCAGCGTCTCGTAGAGAGCATCTTGATTACGACCGGAGTAACGGAAACGTCTTTGTTAGCGTAGCGGGGCGTAGCCCATTCTGATTCCTTCTTCAAACCGATTGCGATTTATTTATCTTTACATAGTTTACTTTTTTCACGACTATTTACTTACATATTTCCCCTACAATGTAAAGAGTATGCAAAGATACTTTTTGAAGTATAGACATACAAGTAAATTTCAGTATTTAGTTAGTATCAGGTTATTTAAATGTTCTCTCTTTTTAAGCTAGACACCCACAGGCAATAGCCCACAACGAGGGGATGAAAATAACCTTCTGTATCAAGAGTTAACTGTTCCCTATTTTCAAGACACTAGGATTTACGCATTGACAAAAAAATTAAAGTATGAAGTGTGATTTTCAGGCATTTAAGCTTGATTTCGTGATGTTTTTGCAAGAATGCCTAAGTTGGGGCTACGCCTACGGTATTTAATCAAGGATGCTTGTAAAAAGCCTGAAATGAACTATTTGAGTTCATGCACAAAGTCATTAATTTGTACAGTGCATGAGATTTTGATATGCAGATAGGTGCTAGTTGCAATCTGCTCAACAGTGTGGATTTTCAATAAAAATTACTGTCCCTCCAGAGGGAAATCAAAATATGTCGAAAGTGTCAACTATCGGCGGGTTTTTGTGTTCTAAAACAGTATTAAATCAGGGCTGAGAAATTTAAATTTACGGGAATATCGATTAAGGAAGGTAAAAGTTATGACAAATATCATTGGAACTAACAGTAATGATATTCTACTGGGCAGTAATGACGCTGACATAATTAACAGTAAAGTAGGCAACGATACCATTACAGCTCAACAGGGCGATGACACTCTGACTGGTGGTGGCGGCAAGGATAAATTTATTTACAACTTGGGTGATGGGACTGATACTATCACTGATTTTGGTGGCATAGGTAAAGGAACAAACCCGACAGCAGCAGTTATTGGCGAAGTGGATACGATCAAATTCCAGGGTGCTGATTTGACTGCCCAAAATCTGTTGCTTACCCAGAATGGTAATAATCTGGAAATCACCTTTGATGGGGTTGCTAATACCAAAACGATTCTAAAAAACTTCAAACTAGAAAACCTCGATAACCTGAAAGCTTCTGGAAACAGACCAGCTATTGGTAATATCCTGTTTGATGGGCAAACTAGCATCACCGATAGTTTTGATGTCTTTGATGCCAACTCCACTAAAACTAGCGTGTTCAACAAGAACACGGTGACTTTCCTCAATGACCTCGACAACAATGTTACAGGTTTAGATAACTCAAATGATGTTATCAATGGTCAGGGTGGGAATGACCGCATCGATGGCAAGAGTGGCAACGACTTGCTGCGGGGTGGTACGGGAAATGATACCCTCATTGGCGGTGCGGGGAACGACACCCTTATTGGTGATGCTGGCAATGATTCCCTCAACGGTGGTGCTGGTAATGACTTGCTACGGGGTGGTGCTGGGAACAATATCCTCAACGGTGGTGCTGATGACGATAACTTGAATGTTGACTCTTCAGCAGGCAATAATCTTTTGTGTGGTGGCGATGGCAATGATATTCTCTCGGCATTAGGGGACTACGAAGGTAATGTGGTGTCTGGTAATAATACTCTCAAGGGTGGCGCTGGTAACGATACCTTGATTGCTGACGGTTCCGCAGGCGATAACTTACTGGATGGTTCCAATGGCAATGATTATCTCTCTGCCTCTAGTGGCTACTACGACCCTAAAGTGTCTGGTAATAATACTCTCAAGGGTGGCGTTGGTAACGATACCTTGAGTGCCTTACTTTCAACAGGTAAGAACTTCCTGGATGGTGGTGATCATAACGATTATCTCTCTGTCAATCTTTCCTCTGGTAATAACACCCTCAACGGTGGTGCTGGTGACGATTACTTGAGTGCTAATATTTCAACAGGCAATAATCTGCTGTCTGGTGGCGATGGCAATGATTCTCTCTTTGCCTCAGAATTTGAGGGCTATAGGTTTGATAACACTTCGGGGAATAACACCCTTAACGGTGGCGCTGGTAGCGATTACTTAAATGTTAACTATTCACGAGGCAATAATCTGCTTTCTGGTGGAGATGGCAATGATTCTCTCTCCGGTTCTAGCTACGGCCGCGGCTTCGGAGGAGCTTTTTATAACACTACTGGAAATAACACCCTCAACGGTGGTGCTGGTGACGATAATTTGAATGTTGATTATTCAACGGGCAATAATCTACTCAATGGAGATAATGGCAATGATTATCTCTCAGCTTCTGGCTACGAATACGACAATTCTGGCGACGAAAAAGGAGTTTATCGCAGGACATCAGGCAATAACACCCTCAACGGTGGCACGGGTGCTGATAAATTGATTGTTGATTATTCAACAGGCAATAACCTACTCTTAGGAGGTGATGATAATGATTACATCTCTGCATTTGGCGCATTAGGGAATAATACCCTTAGCGGTGGTAATGGAAATGACACCCTCAAAGGTGGCAATGGAAATGATATCCTAACAGGTGGTTTTGGTAATGATAGCCTCTATGGAAATGATGGTAATGATACCTTTGTTTTCAATGGCTTTAATCAAGGTGTTGATCATCTTTATGACTTCAACGTAACTAATGACCGGATTCAGGTATCGGCTGCTGATTTTGGTGGCGGGTTATCAATAGGTTCACTTCAACAAAGTCAGTTTATTGTCGGAACATCTGCAACGACAAGCAATCAACGATTTATCTATGATTTTTCTACAGGTGGACTGTTCTTTGACCAAGATGGCAGTGCATCTGCCTTTAATCAGGTAAAATTTGCCCAATTATCTGCTGGATTGTCACTAACCAACGACAAAATTGTTGTTGCTTAATGGTGATTAACACTCTTCCATAAATAAACAGCACAGATAGATTGCGAGGTACTATTTTCAGCACCTCGCATTCGTATTCATAAAGCGTCAAAAATGCCTATTTCAAATAGTTGCCATAGTTACTTAAACGCTCAAGGAGGGTGCTAGGGCTAAAGTTTTCGTCAGATCGGCAAGGAGAACGCGATCGCAGAGGTTAAACAATTCTATCTCGGTCTGCGTCTGTCGCATCAGCCGCAGGAAATGACCTTCAGCGTCAACACTCAGAGCAATGTAGTTGAGGAACATTTTCAGATAGCCTACACGCGATCGCTCTGGCATAGTTGCTGCTGTGGGGGTCTGCCATAAACGATCAATATAGTTGCGGACTTCTACTAAAGGAACGGGTGCGATCGGCTCAAAGCGCAAAGCCTGCCGAATTTGATTAAAAATCCAAGGATTGCCAATCGCCCAGCGCCCTACCATCACACCAGCCGCGCCCGTTTGAGAAAGCACTTCAATAGCAGTTTTTGCAGAGTTGATATTGCCATTGGCAAGTACTGGACAATGAACTCGTCTAACCGCTTCAGCAATCAAATCATATCTCACTGCCCCGTGGTACATATCTTTGACTGTGCGACCATGCAAACTCAACAAATCAATGTTGTGGCGATTGATTATATCTAGAATTTTGTAAAAGTTATCTGTATTTTCAAAACCTACGCGCATCTTGACAGTCAAAGGGCGATCGTTCACTGCCTGCCGCAATTCTGCTAAAATCCGATCCACTTTTTCTGGTGAGAGCAACAATCCACCCCCAACATTTTTGCGATAGATTCTAGGTGCTGGACAGCCCATATTCAAATCAACTCCAGCGATATTATAGCGGCACAGATCAATTGCTGTTCTTACTAAGTCTGGAATACTTTCGCCAATCATTTGAGCAAAAACGGGGCGACCCGTGTCGTTTTCGGTGATTGCTGCCAGAATGTTACGATTGAGCCGTGAGGTATCATTGACGCGGAAATACTCGGTAAAGAAGTAGTCAGGGCTGCCGTAGTGGGCAATGACCTTCATAAACCAGAGGTTTGTCACATCCTGCATAGGCGCAAGAGCGGTGAGCGGTAGGTATGGATGGAGCGATTGGGGGAGCGATACCTGGGACGACATGAATATGAGAACGTTTGACAAAGCATCACTCTATCAAAAAATCCTTACTAAAAGTTGTAACCTTTGTCAGTTTTGCTGTAGGTGTAGATGCGATATCTACGATGGTCACTGAGCTTCTTGTATTGAGCGCAGTGGAAGTATATCGTTTGTGCAGCGTCTCGTAGAGAAGTGCGGGCTACACCTACGCTAGACAAAACTTGTAAGAGTACACATCTGTTATTTGTGTCAAATTCAAATTACGGTTAAAAGCAGTAGGGACGCATAGATATACGCCTCTATAGCCAGCCAATTAATTGATTATCAAGATTTTTGAAAAGCAGTATAAAATATTGTGTGGCAACAAGCAAAACAAGAATCATACTAGTTAATCCCTCAGCAATTTTTTTTACCTGTTGATAATTCTTTTAGCTCTGCAATTTCATCAAATGATATATACTCAATTTATCTTGCAGTTCTTCACCATCAAAAATTAATACCCAACGCCTAAAATCCCGTATTTTTATTCTCTAGCAATGACAATATCGTTCGACTTAATCACTGCATAAGCTTCTTTCCCCTCAGATAGTTCTAACTCTTCTGCCGAAGCTCTGGTGATAATTGAGGTTAATTCTACTTTATGAATAATTTCCAGAGTTACCTCACTATTAACTGCTCCATAAACAACTCGTTTAACAACACCTTTAAGAATATTACGAGAACTAACTTTTAGTGATTTTTTGGGAATAGTACTTTCTATGTCAGGCTTTTGAGTATAGTATATATCTTCCCGTTTTTCCTGCTGAGGTGGTGGTAATACGGCGGCTGTTGAGTGTTGAGTGAGACTACGCACAAGTTCTCGCAAAATCTCAGTCTTGGTGCGTTGAGACTGTTCGCAAAACTCCTCTAGAATCTTCCGCTCGTCCTCTGAGGTTTGAAATGTAACCCATCCTTGTTCTTTTCTTGGCATAATAATATTATTTATCAATTTTGGTTATCTTGGTAAAATTCTACCAACTATCAATTCGATATGTCGTTTTAGTAATAACATTTTTTTGCGATAATTTTCGGCATTTTTAGCAAAATTAATCAACTAATCTGCTCCAAATAACTACATAAATATTTATTTTTTTGTAGTTGCAAAATATTTTGTTACTTGAAAATGTCTAAGCGTCACTATCTTTATACTAACTAGGATAGTATGATATTGGTCTATGGCATTTGTCGAGATAGCGATTGCAGGGGTAATCTGGCAGAAAATTCCACTGGCGTAGGCGTAGCCCGTCGCAGACATCGCTTGAGTGCCCTAGGATTATCTAAGCGTGAGTTCACAACCGGAGGATGAAACACCTAAAATCGCGTTCTCAAGACCTGCGGAGTTTATTTGAGAACAATATCACCATTGAATATGTGGCAGAACCCCTCAAAGCTATGCCAGCTAATGCGGAGGTGACAGAAGTGCTGCATTGGATGCAGGCACAAAATTTTGATGTTATCGGCGTTGAGACAGGAGATATTATCAGCGGTTATGTAGAACGCTCTAGTTTGATTCAAGGTAAAGAAGGCAAATGTGGCGACTATCAACGGGTGTTTCATCCCAAAGAACTAATAGCCATTTCTACCCCATTGATCAAGTTGCTACCCATCCTACAACAAACTCCGCGATTGTTTGTCTTGGACTGCAATCAGGTAAGTGGTATTATTACCTGTGGCGACTTACAGAAAGCACCCGCGCGAATGCTGCTGTTTGGATTGGTAACGCTCCTAGAAATGAATTTGCTGCGGCTGGTGCGGATTTATTATCCTCAAGATTCTTGGCAAAAAGTCCTCAAACCTGAGCGCTTAGATGTTGCTCAACGGTTATGGCGAGAGAGTCAGGAAAGAAACGAAGCTACGGATTTGTTAGATTATCTGCAATTCTGTGATAAGCGAGAGTTGATTTTGAATCAGCCAGAACTTCTCCAGCAACTGGGATTAAAATCCAAACGGTTTGGTGAACGCTTCCTAAAGTCTGCTGAACAGTTGCGAAACCGATTAGCTCATGCCCAAAATCTAGTTAGTGGCTCCTCTTGGACAGAGTTGATTTCTCTAGCAGAAGCGATGGAAACGCTGTTAATTCTCTGTGAGGAAGTTGAGTGAATCTTTCAGCTTCGCACTACATTATTTAACCATTTTGTCAAGTCAGATGATGTGGAAAAATCTAATAGCGCCTCACTTAAATCCTCTAATTGAGTAAGAGACAAATCTTCAATCTGCGATGTCTACGACGGGCTGTGCCTACGCAATTCTGGAGCAACTATACCAATTCGCCGAGGAAGTTGGCGCATAATTACTGACAATGCCTCTTCTCGTCTTCCCTGCTCAATTCCTTGTCTAATAATTCTTTGATAGACCACAGATTCCTGCATAAGCTCCTCCCGCAAAAGGCTTGTGATGAGATTGTTGTTATATTTTAACCCTGCAAGCAACTGAGTACAGGCTGAGATATTTCGTTGCTGGCTGGGTTCTTCAATCATATCTACCTGAGCAGAAACTTGAGAGAGCAAGGATTCAGGGGAATCTGTTCGCACTAAAACCGCCAAAGGTAAAAGACCAACAGACGCTAGCAAAGGAGCGGGGTCTTGCTCCCAAATGCGAATGGAACGGAAGTATGAACTGTATTAGTGTCAGTAAATTGTTCAATAAAAACTGCGTTTGCAGTGGTTTCTTTGAGGTAGATGACAACCTGTTCAATAGGATAAAAACTGTATTGCCGACGCAGCTTCGCGTAGTAGTCTAGCATCCGAATCGGCATTGGCGGGATTGAGACAGGTGCAACTTGGAACTCCAGGTGGAGAATCTCTTCTTGGGGATTTAGCAAAATAATGCAGTCTGCTCTAACTGGCTCAACACTCAACTCAGTTTTGAGGTCTTTAACGTCTGCTGGAGTTCTGCCTAACAACCAGGTGGCAAAGCTTTCGGGATACTGTTCTGAAAGATAGCGGCAAACGTTATCGATGGACATTGAGTTTAAAGTTAAAGCATTAAGTAAGAAATATCAGAGTTTGCAATAATGTAACTGAGCTTTAACCTGGCTTATTGAGTGAATCACTAACTTGAGTACCCGTATAATTGGGAACCCAACTTTCGGCGATCGCAAAATAGCGTACTGCTTTGAAATTCAACGACGCAGTTGGACTACACCAATGCTCAACCTCGGCGGGGATGTAAAGATAGTCTTGTGCCTGAACTAAAAGCTGTACCTGACTGCCATCAGGTCGTACAAAGCCATAGATGATTTCTCCTGCTAACACGTAGAGGGGTTCAGGTGCAGGATGAGTATGGTAACGGCTGTAGGTTGCTATCAGATGGTGAAGATTAAAGGAACCTGGATGCACATTTAACAAGTCACACCAGATAGCGCCATTTTCTTGCTGAAGAAATTCAAAAACGCTGTTATGGAGTTCCACACAATAACGTTTCTCCGACTCAGTTAAAACGTCCTGGCTTAACAGATTGGGGAAGAGTAGCGATGTTCCTGGATCGTAGTGTCTGAGTTGAATGCCAAAAGGCGCAAGTTCACGAGCTATTTCGCCTAAATCGCTCTCAATCGTACCGTCGTCAAGTAGTAGGTTAGCCATGACAAAAAGACTAATTAACTGTTAAGAAGAGTATACTCTATCTTTGAGCTAAAAAGTCACTATTCCCGACTGACAAACCGGGGAATGGGGTAGGTAGGAAGGAAGGGGAGCAGAGGAGGCATGGGGAGCAGGGGGAGCAGAGGAGAATATTGATTTAATAATCAATGCCAATTCCCAATGTCCAATGCCCAATTCCCAATTCCCAATTCCCTATTCCCTATTCCCAATGCCCAATTCCCATTTACAGAATATAATTTATCGCCAGAATGATGTTCATTGGTACCACTAGCATCTAAGCTAGTACGGGTGAACTATATCTAGGATAGAATGTCTGACTTAATTCTGTTTTGGCATCGGCGCGATTTACGCATTTCTGACAATACGGGGCTGGCTGCGGCAAAACGGCGGAGTCCGAAGGTTGTGGGCGTGTTTTGCCTCGATCCACATATTTTAGAACGGGATGATGTTGCTCCTGTGAGAGTAACTTATATGATTGGCTGTTTGCAGAAACTCCAAGAGCGATATGCTCAAGTTGGTAGCGAGTTATTAATACTACACGCTGATCCTGTACAAGCTATACCAGCTTTAGCAGAGGCAATAAATGCCAAAGCTGTTTTTTGGAATTGGGATGTAGAACCTTATTCACAAGAACGCGATCGCACCGTTATCAATGCCCTCAAAGAAAAAGGGATTGAGTTTCTTAATCAAAACTGGGATCAAATCCTCAATTCCCCAGATGAGATCCGCACAGGTGGTAACAGTCCTTACACGGTTTATACCCCCTTCTGGAAAAATTGGATTATCAAACCGAAAGCGAACCCAGTTGAAACACTGCAAAATGTTGAGGGATTAACAGAAGCTGAACAAGAAATTGCCAAACTTACGGGTTCTGTGACATTACCTTCAGCTAAAGATTTAGGGTTTATTTGGGATGAACAATTAATTATTTCACCAGGAGAAGCGGCGGCAGAAGAACGATTAGAAGAATTTACAAATAAAGCTATTACTGAATACCAAGAACAGAGAAATTTCCCCGCAGTTGACGGAACATCACAACTGAGTGCAGCATTAAAATTTGGGGTAATTGGCATTCGCACCGTTTGGCAAGCCACCATAGAAGCACTAGAAAATAGCCGCAGTGAGGAAACAGCAGTTAATATCCGCACATGGCAACAGGAATTAGCCTGGCGGGAGTTTTATCAACATGCAATGTATAACTTCCCGGAATTAGCTGATGGTGCTTTCCGCGACACCTTTAAGAACTTTCCTTGGGAAACTAATGAAGAACATTTCCAAGCTTGGTGTGAAGGAAGAACTGGCTACCCGATTGTGGATGCAGCAATGCGCCAGATGAATGAAAGTGGCTGGATGCACAACCGTTGTCGAATGATTGTTGCTAGTTTCCTCACCAAAGACTTGCTTATTAATCCCCAATTAGGAGAAAAATACTTTATGCAGAAGTTGATTGATGGAGATTTGTCTGCTAATAATGGCGGTTGGCAATGGAGTGCTTCTAGCGGTATGGACCCCAAACCTGTGCGGATTTTCAATCCAGCTAGTCAAACACAAAAATTTGATCCAGAAGGGGAATATATTCGGCAATGGGTATCAGAATTAAGGTCTGTAGATACAGAATATTTAGTTACTGGAAAAATTCCACCTTTAGAACGTCATGCTGTTGGCTATCCCGACCCAATTGTGGATCATAAAATACAACAAAACCAGTTTAAACTGCGTTATCAACAACAAAAAAATATTAGTGGTGGTGAGTAAGATAGTTGGTTTTTAATATTTATTCATAGCATCTCTGGCTAATCAAACTTACTTCAAAAACGTTTGTAGTCATGACTGAAGTCCTGATTTTGCTCGCGTAGCGTCTCGGAGGAAGTACTAAAGTCTTTACTACTAGGACTTACGCAAAAAACCTCTCAAACTCTTATTCCTCCGTGTCCTCTGCGTCCTCTGTGGTTCGATTTTCCGTTGCTTGTGCGTAAGTCCTGACTACAAACATATCAAATATTTTAACGGGTATCAGATTACGTCTTGATAGGTACACGAGAAATTGTCCATAACACGATCAAAAAGATTAAGTAAATTGCGCCAACCAATCCAAACTCAATCAGAGGAATATAGGTTACTTCGTAAATTCTGCCCAATCCGCGTTCAGTAAGTCCATAAACGACCATTACACTCACTAAAAAGGCTGCGTAGATAGTACGTTTAGTCCAGATACCAACAGGTAGACCGTGGAGTTGGGTAAGTACTAAAATGCCAAGAAAACCAAAGAGAAATGTTGGCCACTTGCTTTGTCCTAGCATCAAAGATACAACTACACTATGTAAAACCACTGTAATTTCTAAAGTGAATGTCCACCAACGGTTGACATGGGCGCGGTTAAAGATTAACGACGATTGGAGCAGAAGCAAGAACATATAGAGAAAACCAATTAAGTGTCCTACAGTCGCTTCCATTGGATGATACCAGAAGGTGTAGATGGCGGCGAAGGAGAAAAAGTAGCCGTGGTACAGCTTGATAATTTGCAAAAACTGTTGATGGAATGGAACAGAATTGCCAAAAAACAAACCGCGTCGAGGCGTTTCTAAAATCAGTACGAACACCAGTAACAGTACAACTGCACCTTGAGAAGCCCAAATTGAAGTATCTTGAGCGAGAGCATCGTACCAAATATAGGTCTGGAGGAAGTGTAAAGCGATAAAGATACCATTGATACCAAGCATGAGGTAATTTATCGGGTGCAGAGCTGATTTGTATTTCAACTGCGATCGCTGCGCCCACAATATACACGCCCAGATACTAAACTGATGCCCAATGTACATACCCCAAGCTGTCGTTCGACTCCAAAAGGTTGGTTGGGGAAGCTTCCAGTAGTACCAGTTTAATCCTTGGTCAGGAAGTTTGATTATGCTTGCAGGAATGCTCCCACCGATCCAAATTGCGTAGGTTAGGAGGATGCTTACAAAGATGCCTAAAAATAATACTCGGCGACCTGTCATATTATTAATTCGTAATTCGTAATTCGTAATTCGTAATGACGCTCGTTCGCGGAGCGTGTCGCAGATAAGACTCGCTAACGTAATTCGTAATGTTTAATAACAAGGGGAGAATAACCTTCTCAAAGTCCTTCTTTTTAAGGAGGATTTAGGAGGATATAAAGTTTTGGATACATCAGTAATAAATTTAGATCCTCTAAGATATAGATGTTAGGCTACACGTTCTTTGTTTGATTCAGATGCACTTTTAGTAACTCGTAAACTAAGAAGCAAAGCTACGATCATTACTAAAAATCCGCTCAAAAAAGGAGAATCACTCCCAAATTTCATAAAACTAATCCCTGCCCAACTTGGCCCAACAATGCGTGCTAAGGCAGAGCAAGAACTGGCAATTCCTAATATTTGTCCTTGCTCTTCTGGGGCAGTCATCTGGGAAATTAGGCTATTCAATAGTGGTTGACTGACACTGATTCCCCATGCCACAAGTGTAGTAGCAACCAACAATAAACTTAAGCTTTGTGAGAATCCAATTAGCAGTAATCCTAAACCTAAACCTAATATCCCCAAGGTAAGTAATTTTATTTCACCAAAGTGTTTCTTGAGAAATCCGATTAGTCCTCCTTGAACGATTGTGCTAACAATCCCCATGAAAGCAAAAAGATAACTAGTTTGTTGAGGGCCCCAGTTTAATTGCTGCTTAGACCATAAAGCTAATGTAGAGTCCATAGCTGCAACTGCAAAGGTAACAAAAAAGTAGATGCCTACAAGCACACAAAACTGGGGACGCTGTAACAGTTGTAATAAGTTCAGCCGTCGCCGGCGGTGGCGATTAGCTTGCATTTTGGCTTTAGTTTCAGAATTTAGAGATTCAGGAAGTAACGTCAAAGCACAAAGCAATGCGAATAAAGATAATCCAGCTGAGAACAACGACGGTAAATGAAAGTTAGCGTTGTCTGGATCTGACCCGATGAGAAGACCTCCAATAGCTGGGCCGAGAATGAAGCCAAGACCAAAAGCTGCTCCGATTATGCCCATACCACGGGCTCTATTCGTTGGTGTGGTAATATCTGCGATATATGCCTGAGCAGTACTAATATTTCCTGCCATAATTCCCGCAAGACTACGAGCAAGAAACAACATCCATAATGAGTTAGCAAAGCCTAAGCCTGTGTATGCTATTACAGAACCGAATAAGGTCAGTAATAAAACCGGACGACGACCGTAGCGATCGCTAAATCTGCCCCATACTGGTGCAAATAATAACTGCATTAAAGAATAAATAGCTACAAGTAGAGTGGCTTCATTAGGTTTTGCGCCGAATTGTTCAGCATACAAAGGCAGTATCGGCAGAATAATTCCGAAGCCCAGCAGGTCTATAAATACAGTCAAAAATAAGACCAATATAGGCCTGCTATTATTTTTGCTCTCCATAGTGCAATTCCCTTTTATAAAAAATATGTGTAACTTGGATTGGTTGTATGGACAGCAGGGAATGCTCAATCGTAAAGACCCATTGAATGCAATCAGTAATCAGTTCAAGCAAAATGCGTGTATTTGAGCGTGGTTGAGCGAAATAGCGTGGAATAAACCCATTATGAAAATTAAGCCAGTAATACTACTAATAAAAGCAACTACGATTTCGTGCTTCCGTATAGCTTTTTGTATCTTAGCTTCTATGATGTGTTCTACTTCTTTGTATGACATTGACTTTGATTTGGCTAAAGATCAAAATGTTGCGGAACTTACGTCTGATAGAAGTTGGAGTATGTCTAGAACTTCAAACTTCTTCAATCACGAGCTATTTCGACGCTGTGTGAGCCTCAAAATAAGTCGTATTGATCGTGACGTTAACGAGTATTGTTAACATCATTCGTAATTACAATCAGTGCTAGATGATTTCCGTAAAATAAATTACCTGATCGACCTATTGAGCAGGGTAAAGGCATCTAAAGTATAAGAATCCTTTAATAGCAAGGGTTTTGGCTTTTTTTGAGTTAGCCTATTTTTCGTCAATATCCTCATACAGCAAGAATTTCAGAAATCCCGTGCGATCGCCCTGATCTATTGAGTTAGTTGTGATTCCCTAATGGGAAAATGACTGTTTGATCTGGTAATTTCTTATTCAAAAATCTCCTTAGCTCTGGACTAATGACTGATAGCGACACCAGAAAGCGAGTCCACGTAACCATTGCTACGGGGATCTTACTACTCAAAGTGCCTCGGAAAGAGTATGTTGCAGACCACCCAATCAGAGATTTTGGTATGGGCTACTGTACCCTCTTCCAAATTACGAATTAGAATTAATTATTTGGCTAAGTTACGTTGGCGTAGCTTCAAAACAACACCAGAAACACCAAAAGCTAATATTGCCAAGGTATAAGTCGATTCGGGAACTGCAAGAATACTTACCTGATTAATGGCCAAACCGAATTGGGGAGCAGAACTACTAAAAACTAGTCGTGAGATGTTTGGAGTGTCACTACGAACTCCCAAGAACACTGCCGAATTATCTAATGCTAAGGACGAAATATTTGGAACTGAGAAACTAGCCAACAGGTTATTGGTGCTATCAAAAGCGTTGAGAAAAGTTTCAATTTTCAATTTACTACTGTCTATAGCTATCTGAGCCCCAGCGCCGAAAACAGGCTGGGCAAAACTAATTGTTAAAGGTTCACCGTTACCCTTAGTACCAGGATCAGGAGTACCAGGAGGAAGAGGGATAAAACCTGTTGGATCTATACCTCCAAAGAGAATAAAATCACCTAAAGCAAAGTTACTCCGAATTCCAGGGGAAGGTAAAGTTTGAAAAACAAACGGTGGAGTAACCCGAGGATTATTAGTTGGAGCTATATTTATATCTAACCCTAAACCACCTTGGGATGTTGTTGAGAAAGAATTAGGTAAAAAAACAGAAAAGTCAGGAGCAGAGGGATTGAATACTTTACCCAAACTTCCCCAATTGACTTGATCGTTGCCTTCTAAACCAGCGCGTTCCGTTACTAAAAATGTAGCTGCATTAACTGGTAATGGGAGAATTGTGACTATAGCTGTAATTACGGTTAAATATTTTACAGACAGCTTCTTGAATAATGGATTGATTGTAAATTGCACCAAGCTCACTCCTTAATTTTGTAGAATAATATCATTAAAATAGGATAATTCAACACCAAAAATTAAACAGTATGTTTTTCATGTCAAACGCATCGAATTTATAAAACTCTTGCTAAGCAAAGCTTCTAGCTATAAAATAGCCTAAATTATCAAACGCTAACCCCCTTACTCTTAAAGGATTATTATACCTTAGATGCGTTTACCCTGGTGTGTTGGGTCGAGAGATTTGAAGCAACTGCCATATTCAATGAATATGTTGCAAAAACTTTTGGTTTTCCAGTATTTTTCGCCCCAAATTATTAGTCAAACATCAAAATTTGGCTTTAAAATCTAGCTTCGAATACCTAAATAATAGAAAAGCGTAAAATTTTAAAAGATAACGCCTGTTTTTGCCGTACAGCGATATTTTCAGGTTTCTAGCAGATTGATTTAGGATATAAAGTACTGAATAACCAAACTTTTTGAGGGCTAGCTGGTGAGAGTTGACACAATTCATACTTTTACCAGCCCAACCTCATTCTATTTTTGCAACATAACTTTTATCCTGGGGTACAAAGACAATTACTCATGTCTGTACCACTCTCAATTTGTTATGTGTAAACTAATAGTCAGTGCTTCCACAACAAATCTACAATAAAGGGCAAAAAGCTTTAACTTGTCATGGAGATATAACCCGTAGAACTTTACACTAACTGAATACTCAAATTGGATGAGAGATTTTCAATGAAGGCGAGTTGATTTCCTAAGAAAGACAAGTTACCGCTAGAAGAGTCGTAGGTAAAGTCACTAAGATTAGTAGTACCAAACCCTGCTTTAGAAACTTGGATTACGTCACTCTGACCAAAGTTGTAATCTGTAATGGTGTCAATACCATCATTAACATTATTGAAAACAAACTTATCTGCACCAAAACCACCGGTGAGAATATCGTTACCTTGCCCACCGATGATGGTGTCATTACCGAAGCCACCGGAGATAGTGTCATTACCATCTCTACCTTCTAATCGGTTATTTTGGCTATCGCCAGTAATGCTGTCACTTGCATTTGTACCGATGAGATTATCAAAGTTGAGTACATTAAATGTTATTGTCCCCAGACTAGGAACATTGAGGGCAGAGATAGTTTGCTCCTGTAAGTTAGCGATGACAGATACACCAGCAACAGATTGAGAGGAATCTATGGTGTTATTCGCAACGCTAGCATCAGCAATAACTGTTTCTACTTTAAATACTGTGTCTGTTCCAAAGCCGCCAGCCTTGGTGATTTGTCCTACACCTGATAGGGTGATGGCTTTGCCTAGTTTGCTGTAGTCTGCTGTATCTAAACCATCTCCACCATTAATGCTGTCGTTACCCCGACTGCCCTTGAAAGTATCATCGCCTGCACCACCTATCAATGTGTCATTGCCATCTCCACCATCAATCAGGTCGTTGCCATCTCTACCATCAATTAGGTCATTCCCAGCGAGACCAGATAACTGGTTATTTTGGCCGTCGCCCTTAAGGGAGTCATTGTTAATTGTGCCAATGACATTGGCAAAGTTAACTACATTAAATGTTAATGTTCCCAAACCAGGAACGTTAAGAGCAGAGATAGTTTGGGCTTCTAAGTCAGCAACGGCAGCTACCCCAGATAAAGATTGAGATGCATCTATAGTGTTGTTGGCAACACTGGCATCAGCTATTACCCTATCTACTTTAAAGACTGTATCTGTTCCGAAACCGCCAGCTTTAGTAATTGTTCCTACACCTGAGAGGGTAATTTTCTTGCCTAAGCTACTGTAATCTGCTGTATCAAAGCCATCACCACCATTAATGCTGTCGTCACCTTGACTGCCTCTAAATGTGTCATTGCCGCCATTGCCTGTTAATTTATTATTTTGGCGATCGCCAGCAATGAAGTCATCTCCATTTGTGCCGATTACATCGTCAAAGTTAACTACAGTAAATGGCAATGTCCCTAGACCAGGAACGTTATTGGCTGTCAAAGTTTGACTTTGTAGGTTAACAGTTATCGATACACCAGCTAAAGATGCGGAAGCATCTATAGTGTTATTGGCAACAGTAGAATCAGCAATAATCTTTTCTACTTTCAATAGTTGGTCTTGTCCCAATCCACCAGCTTTAGTAACTGTCCCTACTCCTGAAAGGGTAATAGTTTGACCTAGTTTGCTGTAGTCTGCGGTATCTGTACCAACTCCACCATCAATCTTGTCATTGCCCTGACTACCCTTAAAGGTGTCATTGCCATTACCACCAAACAACGTATCACTGCCTTCACCACCATCAATGATGTCATTGCCACCTTTACCATCAATCAGGTCATTACCAGCAAGACCAGATAACTGGTTATTTTGACCGTCGCCCTTAAGGGTGTCATCGTTAATTGTGCCGATAACGTTGTCAAAGTTAACTACATTAAATGTCAATGTTCCTAAACCAGGAACGTTAAGAGCAGAGATGGTTTGGGCTTCTAAGTCGGCAACAGCAGCTACTCCAGACAAAGATTGAGAGGCATCTATAGTATTGTTGGCAACACTAGCATCAGCAATAACCTTATCTACTTTCAAGAGTTGGTCTTGGCCCAATCCACCAGCTTTGATAACTGTCCCTACTCCTGAGAGGGTAATAGTTTTACCTAATTTGCTGTAGTCTGCTGTATCAAAGCCAGCCCCACCATCAATGTTGTCGTTACCCTGACCACCCTTAAAGGTGTCATCGCCATCTCCACCGAACAATGTATCATTGCCATCTCCACCATCAATCAGGTCATTGCCACCTCTACCATCAATCAGGTCGTTGCCAGCAAGACCAGTTAATTGGTTATTTTGGCTGTCGCCTTTAAGGGTGTCATCGTTAATTGTGCCGATAACGTTGTCAAAGTTGACTACATTAAATGTCAATGTTCCCAAACCAGGAACGTTAAGAGCAGAGATGGTTTGGGCTTCTAAGTCAGCAACAGCAGCTACCCCAGGCAAAGATTGAGAGGCATCTATAGTGTTGTTGGCAACAGTTGCATCTGCAATTACCCTATCTACTTTAAAGACTGTATCTGTTCCAAAACCCCCAGCTTTGGTAATTGTTCCTACACCTGAGAGGGTAATTTTTGTGCCTAAGTTGCTGTAGTCTGCGGTATCAAAGCCATCACCACCATCAATGCTGTCGTCACCTCGACTGCCCTTGAATGTATCATTGCCGCCATTACCAGCCAAAGTATCGTTGCCTTCTCCACCATCAATGATGTCATTTCCAAGATCCCCGGAGATGTTGTCATTGCCTGCACGACCAGAAATCTGATCGTCACCACTAGTACCCACCAAAAAGTCATTGTTAGGAGTACCAACAATAATGGACATAATGTATAACCTTTATAGTTTTGCAGATCAAATTTATTTGATCGTTGTAATACTCGCATAATACAATGATCGCAATTATAAATTTCTGATGAAATAAACCTAAATATAATTAATCCTGTTTTATATCTCTGGCGAAATAAAAATACTGCTCACTATGAAATTATTATGACCTCTTTAAAGCTGTCAAAAATGCCTGCACAAAAGCGTCGCAATTTTTGAAACCCAACTATATACAAAACTTATTATCTGTACAACATTATCATGATATATGTAACAAAAATAGGCTGTTCCAGAATATCCTTATAAGAGCGAATAAGCCTTCTTTAGCGGCAAGCAATGCTGTGCCCCTATGAAAAATGTTGTTTTTAAACTTATCTATATTTGGTATATCTTGCCAATGAGTAATTCTTAAAATACGTTTTTTTAATCAAGATATATTGCACATTGTGCTTAATCTATTTTTTAAAATTGATTTAGGATTGCTATAGCTGTTAGTTATTATCAAAAACTGTTGTAATAAATTTTCTAGATTTTAATAATAAGTGATTATTTGGACTTGATATTACCTCTTGTAATAGAAAGCAGAGTGGGGGAGATGAGGGAGATCAAGATAATAACTCCCAACTCCCTATTCTATTTTTCAATTACTAGTAGTTCGCCAAGTGAACTTGGCGGGGTAAAGGGTAAAGGGTAAAGGGGAAAGGTTTCAAATCCCTTACCCCTTACCCCTTACCCCTTACCCCTTCCCCTTTACCCTGCCATCACGCAGCATTTTTGGGTTGGCAGACTACTAGAATCATTGGATATGTTATCATCAGCATTTTGTTTGATAATTACTGATGAATGTTGATGAGCGTTCGTCGTACCCCTACGGGGAAGCAAGCTACGCGCAGCGTCTCCGACTCAGAGCAAACGCATCTAATTTTCGGTCACGATTCCTCAAATAAGCGATCGCCCTGATGTAAACGTTCCGCAATTTGATAAGTTTGCCCTTGAGATCGCATTGTCGGAGAATGAGCGGCTAAATACCGAGATGCAGCCACTAGTATATGAATTCCAGCCGAAGTTTGACCGAGGAAAGAATACTGACGAAAAGCGGCTTCTATTTCTTGAATGACATGAAAATCACGGTTTTCTTGTAGCATCAATTTCCCCAGTCTTGCCATCAGTTTTTCAGCACTACCACCACTGTATAAATAGTTAGTAACTAATTGCCCTGTCTGGTTTACTTGCTGCTGACGGTTTAATAAATCTGGTAACTGCTGGAGTAATTGTTCGGGATTTTCCACAGTGTCTTTAGGCTCTGGCAGGCGTGCTGGTGGGACATTCAAAAAACGATTTAAATACACACTCATCGCTGCATCAAACACACCTCTTAGCACTTCTACTGTTGGTACTCTTCGTAAAGCTTGATGTACGGCATTTGCAAACGTAAATGGATGGTGGGCTGAATTCCAATCTCCAAAGTCATTATTGGTGTGGAAGCGAGCTACTCGTAATGCTGCTGCATAAGTAACTACACCAGCTAATTGTTCTTCAGTACAACCTGCTTCTAGTGCATTCAACAGCGAGTCTGCGATCGCTTGTGGGTCTTCACCTAATAAAATTGGTATTAGTTCATCTGGTTGTGACCAACTTCCTTGTCGAGATTTGCCCACACTTAATGCAGTCGGTAATTGCTCAAAAGCCGACTCTAACATTGCCACCAAATCTACAGGGTAGCGCCAAGAATTGGATTCTTCCATGCGGGAGGCATTGGCTAAACCCGAAACTAGGCTAGCCAGAATTGATTCTGCTGCTCGCCAAGCTATAGCATCAAGTGCTTCTAATGCTTTATTGATAAAATCAAGCGTATGCCCAACATCAAGATAGCGACGATCCGTAGCAGCACAGAACAGCATATCTGCTATTTGCTTTGAATTAGCTCCTGAACGAATAGCAGAGACTAAACATCTTTGTGCCGCTTCAGCATCCCGCACCTGAATAAATTGGCGAAACCAGTTTTTGAGAGTCGCAAAATCTACTTTAGAGTTGGGTAATGGGTGAACGACAAACTCTGGTGGCGCACCTGAACTATCATTAGCTACTGCTGACAGTCCGTGGAATAAAGCACGGGGTTTGTCTTCTACATCGAGATAAGGTAGTGGATTCATCATACAGGTATGGATAGTCAAACCTGTACTCCAACCTGCTTTGTTATAACGAGTGCCAAATTCTAGCCCCATGAGAAATGGTTCTACCGGATTCACCCCTATATCTAAGAGTGCAAGCGTTGATTTCGCAATCACTAAAGAAATATTCTGCTCTAAACCGTCTTGCAGACGTTGGGAGTGGTGGCTATGAGGGTTAACTAGTGGCGCTAAATTTACCCAAACTTCACCATCACGGATTTCTACTGGGAAACAAGGAACATCATCTGCCCACGAGTCAAAAGTTCCACCGCTAGCAAGATCAAAACGGGCGTAATGCCAAGGACAGGTAACAATACCATCTTTGCAAGTGCTTCCTTGTAAGGGAAAGCCCATGTGAGGACAACGGTTATCAATTGCATAAACTGTATTGTTTGAATAAAACAAAGCAATGGTATGCTTTTCCTTGTGGACTAATAAACTGCCTGCTGCCTGAACTTCTGCAAGTTGAGCAACACGGATATAATCGTCTGTTTTCGTTGCACCTTCAAATATTTGAGTCATTTAATTGCACACAGGTAAATGTCAAAACCCTTATTTCTACTCTGACAAAGTTTTTCAGGTTTGAGCATTTGTGCATTCTAATTTTTGTTAACTTTAGAATCAGTAGTAAGGCCTACAGCAACCCTTTCGCTTAAGGCTGCTTTCTACTCTATTTCAGTTATGTATTTTTTGAAGTTGTTAATACAGTTTGTTTTTCCAGCAAAGTTTGTAAATCTACAATCAGATTCTCTCCATTTCGTCGTGCCTCCCATAAACCAGAGTAGCGAGAGCCAATGCTCCACTTTCCTTGCATATAATCTTCGTTTTCTGAGACTGTACCTGTGTATGTAACTGGTGAAGGCGAAGTTATTACATAAAGCTTTGTAAAGCTGATATTACGTCCAATTACCTCACCGCTAACAGTCGCTTCTCCTAAATAGTTATCATCCAAAATAGAACCCTTGAGAACATTTCCACTTTGCACAAAAGTTGCTTCAAATCGACTTGGCATTTCATCTTGCCAATAAGTTCCTAACCAATTACCATTTATGTCCGCCATAGGAGTTTACAGTAATTTATGTTTTTTAATCTATATTACTATTTTGTATAGCGTTAACGTGCCATAAAAGATTGACTCAACCAATATCCAATCGTCCCAAATATAATTATTAGTGTTACAGGCAGGCATGATCAAAGAGGTTTGAGCTTTTTACAATTGGGTCTGCGCGAGATTAAACGACTATGTTATCAATGTCTGCCCATCCCTACCTTCGCTTCTTTACCTCGAAAAAGTCCTCTACCTGATTGTGCGTCACTTAAAAAACGGGAACAATTATAGACCAGAGTTGAGTTCTCGAAAGTCACTGTTTTCTCTACTTGAAATTCAAAAAGTTTTTTGCACCACTAAGCTCTAGAACTTTCGCAGTTCACTAACAATAACCATTACACACTCTTTCATTACATCTAAGTATATTTAAGGTCTTGGGCTAGATGCCAACTTTTTCAGCCACACAGATGCTTCTTTGTACAACTTGAACCTGCTTTCATATACACGAAACTCTTTTGTGTGAACCATTCTTCTGCCCTGAACCCACTTTATGCCGTGGTACTTGTGCAGCAATTCGTGATATAAAACGAATTCAGCTACAAACTCCGGTATATTCGCATCGTCAAGAGTCAAACTTATCACCACACGATCTCTAGCTGTCTCATAATGTCCGAACTTACGGTAAGTATTAATTTGGCTCCATGTAAGGCGTGGTTTGACAAGATTTGCCGCAAAATATTCGTAGTTCAGTTTGTCAAATAAATGATGTAGGTTATAAAATTTACCTTGTGCATTCTCTGCAATTACTTCAGCAATTAAATCAAGTTCTAGTAGTACATCGCTGTATTCTGATGAACTGGCAAATGACCTAATAAGTCGTGTACTAGCTTGGCTATTCCCCAAAAGGGCAGATTTGACTACCGCCTGTAAAACTTCTTCTGACGCATTAATAAAACCTTCATTAATCACGATTTTAGCAATCTTACTAGACTTTTTACCCTTGTATAAGAGTGCAATATTAGTGAATTCAATCATTACTTCGACTGATTCTTGACCATGTGTGCAGAGGATTTCTTTAGCAATTTGCCGTACATAATAAGTTCTTTGCAGATGAAGTTGCAGGTTACATTCATCTGTCAAAAACTTCATCCAGGAGTATATTTGGCGCGATGAACTAGTCAGGTTGGCAGGCGTTACTTGCTGCTGGAAACATATTTTTTCAATTGTTGTCACTGTTTTTACTAAAGTCTCGGTTATTTGTTGTATGTGATCAGCATTTGGGGTTGGAGTTGAAGATGCATCGAAAATCTTTTGTAAGATAATATTTTGTTGTGTTTTGATATTTTTTATACTAATACTCTCAGTATTCATCTTATTTGTAATAAATTGAATTAGTTAGCTTTACCCTTAAGTCTTCAAAGGCTAGAAGACAATATTATGGCAACTGGTTGAGCAACTTTTGTAAACTATCTTTGCACCAAGTCAAAGCTATGGAGAGTATTGTATTGTGCCTATAATAAGTTACAGCTAATTCTAGCTACAAGTGAAGACCATAGAACTTCAAACGTCTGTATCGCTTCCTTTATGCATCAAAGGCGACACGAACAACAACTAAATTTTATCGGCAACGCAATAGTTTCTATTCTTATTGCTAATATGCTTAATCCGCGATCGCATATTGTTCAAATTATCACTGTAACCATCAGTCTGTCGCAGGACAAGCCTAAAGACTTGATTTAAAGTTCCGCGATCGCAGTTTTAGTATTTGGTTTTAAAATCATACAGTTGCGGAAAGTTCAGGGTTTATGTAACCTTAAAACCAAGAGATCATACCTGAGTATAAATACTCACTTTGGTCAACGAATCACAGAGCAGTTAACATCCTATGCAGCAGTCCACAAGAGGCAATTACCGGGATTTTTGGCGACAGCTTGTTACGTTGGCTGCAATCTTTGGTGCTTTCGTTATCAACGTAGTATCGAACGTTTTTCCGCTCAATGGACTCAGTATTGGGGAAATTTCCAATACTTTATTTAAAAATGTCCTGATTATCCCTGCCAATTACGCCTTTGCTATCTGGGGGCTGATTTACCTTGGGTTGTTTGCTTTTGGGGTATACCAAGCTTTACCTAACCAACGAGATGAGCCTGATTTACGTAAGACAGGTTATCTGTTGGTGATTGCCTGTGTTGCTCAAAGTATCTGGGTATATCTGTTTTTGTCTCGGCTTTTTGCTCTTTCTGTAATTGCAATGCTTTTGATTCTGTTGCCCCTGATTGGTGTTTATGTACAGTTAGAAATTGGCAAATCGCGTGTACCTAGGCTGAAAAAATGGTGTCTTCACTTTCCGATCAGCATTTATCTAGGCTGGATTAGCGTGGCGACCATTGTCAATATAGCGTGTGCCTTGTATTTTCACGGGTGGAACGGTTGGGGAATTTCTGCGATAACATGGACTCTCATCATGGCATTGATAGCAACAGCAGTTGCAGCAGTTATAGTTATCCAGCGTCGAGACATCGCTTATGCAGGAGTAATACTTTGGGCACTAATAGCAATCGCACTCAAACACTCTGATAACTCAATACTCAGAAATACCGTGTTTGTTTTGGCAATAGTCCTAGTTTTGACCGCTACGATTAAAAGCTTACGCCCCCAACAAGAAAATATTTAATTGCGATCGCGTACATGCCCACCGTAGGCTCACGCCTCAGGCATATCTCACATTTCCTCGCTAGTGTTCTGGCAAGCGCTTTCGCCTTTAATAAGTATTTATACGCATTAAGATAAATATTGGCTTGCCTTTGACATTAAGTGAATGCCAATGTATTTTAGTGTAGCGATCGCACTTAGATCGGAATTGTTAAGCTTTCAGTCTTGTTTGGATAATTTTCGATACATTACCGCAAATGCGCTGATACTTTATTTTCCCCTCTTCATAAATTCCGCAAAAACACCGTTACGCTATTTGTACTTGTGATCAAAACTAAGAACATCCAGTTTATTAGGGCGTGTTTATGACCAACCCTGTAACGACGGTTATCCAAGTCAATCTGGAGATGGCTCTAGAGGTAGCTCAAGAATTGGAGCAAGCTCCATACACTCAACTCGGTGCTTATTGTTTAGAAATTTTACGGGAAATAGGATGTCCTGGTACCGAACTCCCAGTTAACTTACAAACTCGCGATCAGCAGTTAAACTTTATCACAGGCTTTGCATCTTATGCTTTTGGGGAGGTACAAAGTGTACAGAGCATTAATTGAAGACATTTTCTACGAACCCGAAGAGACAGAAGAGACAGAAGAGACTACTTTTCCCGCCACAGATAAAGATTTGTTGATTTTAACAGAAAGATTTTTAGCGTTTGAAATTCCTTCAAAGGTTTTCTTACAAGCTATAGCCATTGCTGATTATGACGGTGCTGCTGCTTTCCGCTACGTTGATAGTTATTTGAATACTCTCAAGAATAAGAATAAGCGCAAGCATAAAAAATTACTTGTTTTAGGTGCTTCTACTAGGTTTGATAATAATTGACGTGTTTCTTTACAAGCTAACTAACAACCAATACGATTTAGATCACATAATTTGCCCAACCGATGCAGAGACGTTGCATTGCAACCTCTCTGCATACATTTGTTACAGACCGATAAGAAAAAACAATTAGAATTTATCTACTAAGCTGTTACGCATATAAGAAAGCACATCAAGTGGTGAGGTTGTCATTTGTCCTTGGTAACACACAAATGACTAATGACTAATGACGGTCTACACCGAAAATAGTGCAATATGTAGGCGCGTTAGCTTAGACAAACTTGTTCATAGCTTTTACCAGCGATATCCCAAGTAAAATCTGTTTCTACCAGATGTCTACCGTTATGAGACAATTCTGCACGCAGATGTGGCTGATCGAAGAGTTGACTAATAGCGGTGATGTACTCTGTTGGTGTATTTGCTCGTAATGCCCGTAATGGATGACTAACGCCATCTACAGCTAATCCTTCTAAGCCGCGATCGCTAGCTACTATAGGTACACCAGCTGCCATTGCTTCTAAAGTTTTATTTTTAATACCAAACCCAGTTCGCATGGGTACAACACAGATGGTACATTTATGCAAGTATTCTACCATCGAAGGCACACGCCCAATTACATTAATTCCTGGTTTTTGATCGAGTGCTAAAACTTCTGGCACTGGATGAGAACCGACGATATCGAAAATTGTATCAGGATAAAGTTTTTGGATTGCTGGCAAGACTTCGTTACTGAAGAAGCATACAGCATCAATGTTTGCCAAATTATCCATTGCGCCAATAAAAATTAAGCGATGTCCTCCTGGATCGTTGCTACGGTTGGGGAAAGAAACTAAATCTACTCCATTGGGAATAACTGTAATTTCACTATTGGGATTAAATTCTTGTAGTTGAATTTTATCTTCTTCTGTTGTCGCTACAATTGCCGAAAACTTACCACAGTAGCTTTGCTCATAACGCCGCAGAAGCGGTAGATTAATTTTGTCTCTCAGGGAATTTTCTGAAATGCCTGTGGCTAGTTGGTTGCGACAGGTAGCGTAAACAGAACTATGAACATTCACGATAGTTTTTAGCTGTTTCTGAAAATGCGATCGCACATAAATTTCATTGACGCTATGTTCGCAGGTAATTACATCACATTTCCCTGCTTCCACCCAGTTATCAACCCATCTTTGCATCTCAAGTGAGTAGCGGTTAAGTACGCTTGGCGGTGTCCCTTGTTGCAAAAATTGACCAAATCGCTGTATTTTCTTCAATATTCCAGTGGTTCCAGAATCTGAAGGGCGTTCAAAAATGGCTAAATGATCCACATAATTGCCTAATTCTGCTACTTCTGCATCTGTCACATCGCCCTCGCGTTGAGTAACAAGGGTAACAGTATGGCGTTGACTCAGGTATTTAAGTAAATTAAATGTCCTGACTTGGGTTCCCCCCCGCGTTGGTGGGTAGGGAAAGGTAGAAGATAGCATTAAGATGTTCATATAAGTTATGAATCAAATGTGATATGTACACCATGCCCTCATTGGAGGCTGTATGTCATCATTTGATTTACAGCAGTTTTCAAATCATATAGACAGTGCGTAGACCTCTTTTTAAATCCAGAACTACGCCGGAAACAGTGAAAATTTTAGTTTAAATTTAGATGGATGGACAGGTGAACCGAAAAGTTCTACAATCTGACTGATTGTGGTAAAGTTACCTATTGCCCAATCCACATAAGCATAGTAAAGATTTTCTAGTGATCCGGTTTGATTGCGGAAGCACTAAATTAAGATAAGAAAGTCTTGAGTAAGGGGCAGCAAACAAATGGATGTAAAGCTGATTCTAGCTGGATTAACAGTTATCTTCACGCTTTCGTGCTTATTCTTTGGCACGAAAAACGGATTCTATGATTCAGATAACTATCACGGCAACGGTTCCGCACATTGAAATAAATCTGTAGAGGCTTGGGCGACTTTCCGTAGGGTGAGTTTGCTAAGACGCTCAGAAGTTGCAAAGGTAAAACACACAAGAGGCAAACTCCTTTAGCTCCTAGTTTGATGGCTTTTCGTTAGCCCACCTTTCCGAACCAGTGCGGGTTCGGCTGAGGCGTCCTCCCCAATCAAAAATCTGTATTCTCAGGGTGTAGGGGCGCACGCTAAAACTTACCCCTAAGTCACAAAACCAAAACTTGTGTAACGTAACTTTTGGCTTTTGGGATATGTCCATGATGATGAGGTTGGAGGGGAGGACAGTATGAGGGATAATCTGTCGGCATCTTCTAGCGTAGATGCTGCGGAAGTGGGTACTGAATTAGAATGCTTGCCCTATAGTGTCCAGCATTACGATGAGGGCGTGTGTTTATTGGTAAAGATGGGGCCACACCGCATCCTGTTAGACTGTGGTATGGAAGATATTTCATCGCTGGCTAAGGGGCTTACTAGGTCGGAACGTGCATCTAGTTCGCCCCTACCAGCAGATTTAGTTTTGATTAGTCACGCCCACCCAGATCACTCCAGAGGCTTGCTGGCACTACATAAAGCTTTTCCTAAGTTACCTATCTATGGTAGCGAAGTAACCAGCAAGTTACTGCCACTGAATTGGCTAGATCAAGATGCTGAGGAAATTTCCAAATTTTGTCATGCTTTGCCGTTGCGATCGCCTGTGGAATTTCAAGATGGTTTAGTCGCAGAATTATTTCCCGCCGGGCATCTACCAGGGGCAGTGGCCATTCTCCTTACCTACACCACCAAGCAGCGTACTTACAAATTACTCTATACAGGGGATTTTTTCTTATCAAATTCTCGGTTGGTAGAAGGTTTGCGTTTAGAAGAACTGCGGGGCTTAGACTTGGATGTGCTGATCATTGAAGGCAGTTATGGCACATCCCGTCATCCTCACCGCCGCAACCAGGAAAATCAACTAGCAGAGCGAATTAATCGAGCGATCGCTGACCATTGTTCTGTAATCCTTCCCACTCCTGCTTTAGGATTGGGTCAAGAGATGCTAATGCTGTTACGCTCTCATCACCATTTCACCGGAAGAGATTTAGATATCTGGGTGGATGGTGCTGTGGCTACTGGCTGCGATGCTTACCTAGAACTGCTACCCCACCTCCCCCCATCTGTGCAAAACTTCGCCCGCCATCAACCCTTATTTTGGGATGAACGGGTACGTCCTCGCGTGCGTCGCTTACAAGCAGAACATCGTCCCACAGTGGGCAAGTCACCTTGTATAGTTCTCACCGACTCGACATCTGATTTAGGCAAACACTGTCAACTAGACACCGGCCCTTGGCTGATCCTTCTTCCAGAAAAAATTGATATAAAAGTTAATAAAGAATATTTAGCACCCACCACTGTTGAAAGCTATCTCTTAGCACAACATAGTGATGGCCCTGGTACTACGCAGCTAATTCATAATTTGCGACCCCAGCACGTCATTTTTGTCCACGGTTCTCCTGCTTACTTAGCAGACCTGACTAGCTTGGAAGAGTTGCAAAACCGCTACCATATACATTCTCCGGCGGCTAACACTTTAGTAGAATTGCCTATAGGCGACACATTTTTACAACCAGCAGCACCAGAGACTAACTACGAAGGCGAACTGACAGAGTTGGGAACAGTAATCACAATTACCCTACCCAATATGATTACTGCCGATCCGCGTTGGCGGCAATTTGCCGATACTGGTTTAATCGAAGCTCGTTGGCAAGGGGAAGAACTAGTCTTAAGGGGATTGTCTCAACGAGAACTTCTTAGCCAAAATAGCGATCGCTATACATGGACGGATGTCGATTGTTGTGGTACTTGCCGACATCAAAGGGGACAGAGGTGTTGGAACCCAGCTTCGCCGTTGTATAACTTTAAGGTAACTCTCGAAGGTTACTGTCCTGCTTTTGAAGGTTTATCTAGTGCTGAGTCCTGAGTTAGGATTTATGACTTAGAACTCGGCACTAGGCACCAGTGGCTTTTCCCTTGACGCTAGGCTCTCCCTTTGGGGCAAGGGGAGAGCCTAGCGAATAAGCTGGCAGAATCAGAAACCAGTCACCTCCAATGAGAAACCTGTTTTTAGTACTGGCTCCTCAACACTGATTATTCTGGATTCGAGTCAGTGTAACGGTTGTGGATGCGTTCAGCTTCGGGACAGTCTTCAGTCATCAGAGGTTCCACATTTCCGCGTGGCACTGAAGCCAGTTTTTGCGTTACAGCACCAATGCTCTCGAGGCGAACCATTTCTTCCCAAGAACAAACTTCGTCCTCTTCTTCTGTTTCATAGCGTAGGGTCACTAAATCTCCCTCTATGTCGATGATGCGGGCGCGTTCAATCCAGCGTTGCTGGTCCCGCAAGAAAACACATACCTCGCGCCCATCGCAACAGAGTTGATAAATCTTGCGGTGTAGCATGTACTGTTTCTGCCTTTTTAAACAACGTAGTTAAACCTGTCAAAATCTGGGTTCTACCCCATTACATTACACCTTTGGGAGGCTAATTTCACCGTTGAGAACAAGTACGCTTTATCACTCAATGCCAAAATTTGCCTGTAGTTGTCAAAATATTGGGAAATATTGGGTAATAAATCATGAATTGCTCTGGCAATGAATTCAATCTCCTTTCAGCTTATTCTAAGGAACGTCTGCTTCATAGAAGTCAAACAATTCGGAATCTGTCCTAATCAGGTTCATATTTCTTGGTGAGTCATTCTTACCATTATGTAATAAATAATACTCCAAAACAATCGTTGATTGCGGTTGTTTAATCTGCCTACTTTTACTCATTGGCATTGCTGGGAAGTCCGGGGACTCGGCTTTACTTTTACCCACTTGTATCTGATCTTAACTCATTCTCTTGCTGACCTTGATGGTTTTCAGCAACAACACCCAAAGAGTTTTGAATTTTTAAGGTTTTTTGCCTGATGATGGGTAAAAAAAGGGCAAGAGAATGGAATAGTGAGTGAGCATAAATACTTGCAACAAGCTTTTCTCGGTTCCTCTGGTTCTTTTGGAGGATCAGGAAGATTTATGTGGGAGGGGAAATTCTATAAGCAAGTTCGATGAGGATGCTTCTCGTTTAATTCTACCTGCACGAACTGCGTCATATAGGGCTGCAAGGTCTGGCAAATCCTCTGACTGATAGCATTTTGTAGCTAGCACTTGCTGGAGTAAACCCTCAGATTCAACACTAAGATATCCAGTTTGGAAAGCAGATTCAACGATTGTGCGAATCATCTTGGTTAGGACAGAGTAAACAATTTGTTACATCAAGTGTGGAACATTTTTTTCTGCGACTAGTTGATATGAAACATTAATATTATGTGATTATAATTACACGTAAGCAGTGATCCTTATCACAGAAATGCTATTAAATATAAGATTTAGATGGGACTCATCGGGGTATACGGGGAGATTTTAATACAAAGATATTCAGCATTAATCTTGGTAAGCTAAATAGTTTGACAATATTAAAATGTAGTGAAACATAAGCAATCAAGCAAAAAACTGGCGGAAATCTTCATCCTTTTGGCTTAATTGCACCCAGTCTAAGTTTAGGGACTGGAATTTTTGCACCAAGCGATCGCAAGCCGGACGTTCGGTAGCATAATGTCCCGCATCTATTAAAATAAGATTGCGGTCGCGGCTTTCTTGAAACTGATGAAACTTACAGTCAGAAGTTAGATAAGCCTGGGCACCAGTTTTGGCGACGGCTGAAATGTAACCAGCCCCCGAACCACCCAAAACAGCAACTCGTGAAATTATTTGCTGTAAGTCAGTAGTTGGGGAAAAAATCAAATTAGGGGGAGCAAGCCGGGTTTGAATAGCTGTGAGTAATTCCTGTAGTGTCAAAAATGGCTCTAGCAAACCAACACGACCATATCCTAACCCTGCTTGTGTTGGTACTATGGGAGTAACTTGCTTGAGTTCTAAAATTTGAGCTAATACATCAGCTGTACCATCCTGCACTTGGTCGAAATTGGTGTGAGCGCTGTAAATACCAATATTATGGGTAAAAGCCAACCGTACCATTTCTGCGATCGCTTCACCAGTGCGTAAAGATTTGAGAGGATTAAAAATCAAGGGATGATGGGCGAATATGAGATTAGCATTTTCTGCGATCGCTTCTTGCATTACTGCCAAAGTCGGTGTCAAACAAACCAAAACCCGTACTTTTTCCTGCAACACTCCTGGTTCAATCTGCCAACCGCAATTATCCCAGCTTTCACACCAAGCGGGATTTGCCCATGCTTCAAACCAAGTAATTAAATCAGCAATTTTCATAATTATTTCAGCAATTTTTAATTGCTAATCAGTGTTTCTGTGGTTGAATATTTAATTTTAATGCTAATTCCTGGCGCATCTCCTGGAAAGGTCTATTCCATATAGGGTTAGCATTCCAATTCCATGCCGCTACTGGAATAAGTTGTTCCTCAGCAAGACAAGTTAGCAGACGGTATTCATCTTCTGGTTCACGAGAAAAGGTGAAAGGATTGCGGTAGCCAGTCTCACACAATTTATAAGATATGACCTGACCATGACTAATACGTTGTAATAGTTCCTTACCTTTAGCGAGCAAATAATCCAAAAAAATTAGACTAAAAGGTTCTACGTGTGCGCGATTTTGTGGCTCTTTTTGTACCCATCTTGCCCAATCAAATCCATACATAAAATCATGCACATAACGAAAGCGCATTTCCGTTTTATTTCCAAACATCTCCGTCAGGGAAATCATCTTTTCATCAAAAACTTTTAAGAAAGGAATAGCACCCTCATCTGCGGTTAAAGCCTGTCTAAGCATACTACTTACTAGAAAATCAAAATCCCAGAAGATATTTTCTGGGAAGTTTTGCAATTGAGTACGGACTATGTTTTCGAGAGTTTGTTGAATGGTTGTGATAATTTGAATGTCAGTATTTTGTTCAGTAATTAAATTTTCCAATTCTGCAAAGCTGGTCATTAATGTCTTTTCAGGACTAAGTGACAATAAATTAACAGACTGCTGGGCAAGGATTTCATCAATAAATTGAAAAGTATGAGTTGGTGTTAATTCTTGCTTCATAGTAATAGAAATAGCCCAGACAGCTTACACTTAATATTAGTGTAATCGGTAGAAGTAGATTATTTAATAATCACAAATAAACTTAACTTTTGAATTTACAAATATACACGAATTATTTAGTCTATATCTAGTTAGTTTTGTATCAATAATTTTCATGAGGAAGCTATCACGGTGAAATTTATTTAATGTATATCACCATGAGTTTAGGAAATTATACCCAAAATTTAGGTATTATACCAGAGTATTTAAACTCTACAAAACTACCGCTTCAATAAAACGAATTAGCTATCCAGATATGTGAATAACCAATTCTCTTGAATGACTGTGCTGGCGGTGTTCCCAAATATAAATTCCCTGCCAAGTTCCCAGTACCAGATGACCACGATTAATAGGGATATGTTCAGAAGTGTGGGTAAGTGCAGTACGAATGTGTGCCGGCATATCATCGGGGCCTTCTGCATCGTGAATATATTTGCCTGATTCTGGGACGAGTTTCGCCATAAAATTAGCTAGATCCACAAGAACATCAGGATCGGCATTTTCTTGAATAACTAAACTGGCTGAAGTGTGGCGTAAAAATAAAGTACAAAGACCAGTTTCAACCCCCGATTCTGCAACTGCGGCTTCAATTTTAGTGGTGATGTTGTAAAAAGATTTGGCAGTAGTAGAAATTTTTAGTAACTTTTGGTAGTGAGTCATTTAAAACAGTAATGATTGATGACAGTAAAAGCTAATTAGCAGTTCAATCTGCTTTATTTGGTTGTTTTGCTATTGGTTGATCGCTAGATTGAGTATGGTTATTATAAATCTTTTTGAAGCCAGTTAACATCTGTAAATTGTATTCTTGAGACGTAGATTTATTTATCTATGCTTCGAGTTCGTATTATTACAGTAATGTTGTTTTCAATAACTTTATTTTATCTGTAAATAATTGAGAATAGCATGAGCGATCGCTTCATTACCATCCTTAGCAATTAGCTGGGATTGCTTTGGTAGTTGGGGTAACTGATACAGAAAATCCCAAGTCCCTTGAAAAAACTCAGATGGGGTGATGATTTGATGCTGGTTATAATTTGTTATGCCTTCTATTAGAAAAGTTGCTTCGGCAAAGTCCTCACGGGGAATAGTAACAATAGGTACTCCCAATAGTGTAGCTTCAGCAAAAGTGCTGTAGCCAGGTTTAGAGACGACTCGCCCACAAATAGGCATAAAATCTACTGGGCGGTATTTACGGTCATTAATTTTCACTAAATTAGGTAAATCAGGCGCAGATTGATCAAAGACGATAAATTGCCAATCTGGAAATCGCCGCAGGTTATCGTAGGGAATTTGCTGCAAACCCAAGCCGCCAAAGGTCAATAAAATAGTTTTTTCGATAGGTGCAGTTATTCCCCAAAGAGAACGTAAATCATCAGCAGAGTAATGAGGGGAACCACCTGTTAGACCGACATCTGTGATATTGTTGAAAGCTTTCATCGGTTCGTGGAAAGGGAGACGAAATAGGCGATCGCACTTTGAGTACCAATCACTAATCCAATCTGCAACTGCTGTAAATTCCCCTCCCCAACCTCGGTAAATAAAGTCCCAGCCAAAGTTACTCATCATCCAGCAAGGGATATTTGCACCTTTGGCAAACCCAGGAGTCAGGAAGGGAATATCTGCCAAAATGAGATGAACGCGATTTTGGCGGATAAAATTCACTTCTGAGGCAATCAGCGAATTTTGATGTTTTTTAATATCCAGTAACTTTTCTAAAGTCGCTACTTTATCCATTGTCAAACTATCGGTTTGCACCACACCCAAATCAAATGCACGGGGACGATAGATGAAATCTCCTTCTATATAGCACTCTAGCAACCAGCGCGGGGCAGTGGTAACAAGAATGAGCAAAATTTCTGGACATAATTTTTGAATTGTCGCAGCGACGGAAGCCATGCGTGTAGCATGTCCAAAGCCGTGGTTAGTGATAGCTAAGTATAAAATTGGGCGTTCCATTTAAAAGATAGGAGGTAGTAGTGAGGAGTTATACGTCTGTATGAAGCTGCGTCAAATTATATGAGCAAAGTAGACAAAGGACGAAAGAAAATTTGGTGTAGCCTTACAAAGAATTGGTATTAGGAGTTAGAACTTAAAATTGTAATTACTAGACTGATAACTCTAGGACTTACACAAAAGTTACGGAATAACGTAGACGCGGAGCGGCTTGCCGCAGGCTACCACAGAGGCTCAGAGGGCACGGAGAAATAAGAGTTTGAGAGATATTTTGCGTAAGTCCTAAACTCATAACTCCTAATTTTTAACTCATTTTGCAAAAACTTTGAATGGCCTCAACTAATTGGTCGATTTCTGATTCTAAAGTCAGGTAATGGATGGTGGCACGTATACAGCTAGGATCGGCAATTGTTCTAGTTAATATATTTTGTGAGTCTAGAAATTGTACTAACTTGAGATTTGCTTGGGGCTGATTATTTATAAGTTGGAACGAGACTATACCGCTTTCGGGTGGGGATGTTCGCAAACATTTAACATTGGGTAACGCTACTAAGCGCTGCCAAAGATAGCCACTGCTTTGACAAATTTGTTCGTAACGTTCTTGTGAAGTTCCCCATTGCTGATGAATTGCGATCGCTTCCTTTAACGCAAAATACAACGGATAAGCTAATGTAGACACTTCATATCGTCGCCCATCTGGAAGCCAGTCCACAGGCTGAGATTGACTATCTACAACAATGCCATTCAAGCCAATAAACGTAGGCTTCAGGCTTTCTCGTGCTTCTGGTCGGACATACAAACCACCAGCACCCGCAGGGCCACATAACCATTTGTGACCAGTGAAAGCATAAAAATCTACACCCAATTCTGTTAAATTTAAAGGCAATAAACCAGCAGACTGGGCAGCATCTATCAATAAAAAAGAATGATTATTTCTGCATACTTCGGCAATTTTATCAAGAGGTAAAACTTGACCAGTATTCCAGAAAACATGACTTAATATTACAAGACGGGTATTAGGACGTAAGTGTTGAGCAACAACTTTTACAGGATCGCCCTCATTTAAAGTCGCCTTCAGGGGACAGGTGGTAACTTCTACCGCGAATCTCCGTGCGATTTCTTGTGTGGTGGCAATCACGCCTGGATGTTCGCAGTCTGAGAGCAGTATATGGTCGCCAGAATGCCAGTCAATGCCCCACATAGCGATATTACAGCCAACTGTGACATTCTGGGTAAGGGTAATTGCTTCACTTGGTGCATTTAACTCTGAAGCGATCGCAACTCTAGCGGCTTGAGTCTGCGGCGCTATCCAGCGATACGCCTCATTACCAAAGGGTCCTATTTGCTGAACATAAGCCTGAGTTTCGGTCATAGCATCCATTGCCCTTTGGGGCATTGGCCCTTGTCCCCCATAATTGAAATAAGTCTTATTGGCTAAAGCAGGAAATTGCTCTCGATAGCTTTGCAGCTTGGTTTGGGCGACAGAAAGACTAGTCATAATTTCCAAGGGATATCTGTTGTTTACAGCCTATTGATACTTAGTAGCAATGGTAAAAATAGGGATGAGATTAATTTTAGCGATCGCAGCCAAATCTTATCTTGTAATCAGTAACGATAAATGCTCTTTGACTTTTTTTCCTAAATTCTGCGCTGTTTGAGGCGTAATTAGATGGTGTTTGAATTCTGATGCATGAAGCCACGGGGTACTTTGGCGATCAGGATCAGACTCATAGCGTGGGAAGAGATGCCAATGAATATGTAGTTCACTATTGCCATAACAGGCATAATTCATTTTCCACGGACTAAAAGCATTAACGATCGCTTGTCCTGCCAGCATCACCTCTTGAAATAAGGCAGACTGGATAGGTGGAGCAAGTTCATGCAACTCTCTAATATGTTTTTTTAGAAGAATCAGGGAGTATCCGCCATGAAATTGATGATCGCCAATCACAAAGATTGAATGCTCAAATTCGTGGATGAAGTAAGGATTTTTACCGCTTCTCCAGAGTGTGACACGCTCACAGATGATGCATGGCTCATGTTGTTCTGTCATGTACCCTTGTAATGATGGATAAAAGGTGATTTTGTCATTCTCCCTCATCTGTCACCCAAGAGAAACGCAAACACTTAGTTGTTGACTGTATAGAATAAACGGCAAATCAGGTGTAAAGGCGTTGGCGTAGCCCACCATACCCCATAGGGGAAGCAAGCTACGCGTAGCGTCTGTCTACGACACGCTGCGCGAACGCAGAAAAGGTATCGCCACTTGCAAACTTTACTTGTCTAAGTTACTCCCACATAATACTAATTCTTGTTAACTTAAAAGAATGCTAATTAATGCTGAACTCCTACTGCAATACCAACGTTGTAAACGCCGAACTTTTCTAGATATCCACGGTGACAAAAGTCAGCGCGATGCACCCAATGAGTTGCTGCGGAAACTGCAACAGGACAAAATCGCTCATCAGCTAAATGCTTTGGCACAGATGACTTACCACCAACCAGATTATTCTTATGGAAACTGGGAAATAGCAGAGCAGGCAACTTTAGAATTGATGGAGCGTGGCGTTGAGTATATTTATAAAGGAGTACTGCTAGCAAATTATTCTGACGAATATACCCTGCTGAGTCGCCCAAATTTACTCGTCAAACAGCCAGGACAGTCTCGTTTTGGAGATTGGATGTATGTCCCGGCCAGTATTGAACTAGGTAAGCGTCCTAAGCAAGAATATCAAGTTGTCGCTGCATTTCATACTCAAGTCTTGGCAACAGTGCAGGGAGTTGTACCAGAAACAGCTTTGCTGATACTGCGAACCAAAAACAGTAACTATACGGTGGATTTATTTAAATGGATTCCACGGATGCAGCAAATTCTAGAGGATTTTATTGAAGTTTTAGAGTTACCGAATCCACCAGAGGTGTTTATTTCTCGGCAAAAGTGCAATTTTTGCCATTGGTATAGTCAATGTTATGCGATCGCTCAATCTGAAAAACATCTCTCACTATTACCAGGTGTAACACCTCTTCGCTACACTCAACTCCAAGACGTAGCCATCACCACACTAGAATCTCTTGCTAATACCAGTCCCAGCACCTTAGAAAATCTAGTTGGTTTTGATCCGAAAGTAGCACCCAAGCTAGTAGTGCAAGCTCAATCTGCATTGGAAAAACGACCCCTAGTTTTACCCTATCCGTTACCAATAGAAAATATTACATTCACAGCACCCATAGAACTTTACTTTGATATTGAGGCACAGCCAGACTTAGATTTAAATTATCTTTTGGGGGTTTTGGTCGTTGATAGACTTGCCAATACAGAACAGTTTTATTCATTTTTAGCAGATAAACCAGAAGACGAAGAGTTAGTTTGGCAGCAATTTTTGGATTTAGTTTGGCAATATCCCGAAGCGCCAATTTATCATTTTTGTGTCTACGAGTTTGATACAGTCAAACGCCTAGCAAAGCTTTACAACACTCCCTACGCCTCAGTGCGTCCTGTGCTGAATAGATTTGTGGATGTGTATGAACAATTAACCCAAAGTGTAGCATTACCTGTAGAAAGTTATGCGCTCAAAGCGATCGCGCGTTGGTTAGGATTTGAGTGGCGGGAAAAAGAAGCAAGTGGTGCCAAATGTATTTACTGGTACGATCAGTGGCTAGAAACTGGCGATCGCACCTTACTAGAAATTATCCAAAGCTACAACGAAGATGACTGCCGCGCTACCCACAGAGTAAAAGACTGGCTTGTAAACTTTTTTCAGGAAGAATATGGTTTGCGACTAGCTTAAGTAATTTCGTAATTTATAAAGGGTTTCAATTTGTTGGAATACAGATTATTTTTAGCAGCGCACAGATGTGTAGCGCTATATTATTCAGCGTGATATCTTATTTGTTAATTTTATACTCTAACAAAAAATTCTATGCAGCTAATCAAAAAAACCTTCGTAATTCCACGAATTATTTACTTTTTTATCCCGATTCTAATTATCAGTTTTTTATTAACAAAATTATCATCAAGTGCTGTTGAAGTTAGTAGCATAGAGTTTATCGGTGAAGCTACTTTACCGAAAGGTTTAATTTTTAAGAAAACTGAGGTTGGAGGTTTATCTGGAATTACTTATGATGCAAAAAGCAACCTTTATTATGCTATCTCTGATGACCGTGGACAAAAGGCTGCTGCCCGCTTTTACACCCTGAAAATAGATTTAAGCAAGGGTTCTCTAAAAAAGAGCGGAGTTATTCCTGTTGATGTTACCACATTATTAAATGAAAATGCTCGAACATTTCGCCCTAGTGAAACTGATACAGAAGGTATTGCATTAACTAATAAATCAACTATATTTATTTCTTCTGAAGGCGACACTGCAAAACTAATTAATCCTTTTATTAAAGAATTCTCACTATCTTCTGGTAAAGAAATTACAACACTTCCCATCCCAAACAAATTTTTGCCAGATAAAGCTGGTAAACAAGGTATCCGCAACAATTTGGCTTTTGAAAGCCTCACCATCACACCCGATAAAAAGAATCTATTTACAGCCACCGAAAATGCTCTCATTCAAGATGGTGTTGCCGCTAAACCTAACATCGGTAGTCCTTGCCGAATTTTGCAATACAACTTACTCAACAGCCAGCCAGAAAAGGAGTTTCTTTACCAGACAGAACCAGTTTCACCCTTTTTGAATCTGACTGGCAAATTTGCTAGTGGATTACCTGATTTACTTGCTCTTGATAATCAAGGGCACTTCCTAAGTTTAGAAAGGTCTTTTACTGGTTTAGGATTTGCTATTTCCCTATTTCAGGTTTCTTTAGAACAAGCTGATGATATTCATCACATAGATAGTCTTTTAGCAATTGACTTCAAAAATATTAAACCAGTTCAGAAAAAACTACTGTTAGATTTGAGAACCCTAGATGTACTGCTAGACAACATTGAAGGCTTAACTCTTGGCCCTAAACTACCCGATGGTCAACAATCATTAATTCTTGTAAGTGATAACAATTTTAACTCACTACAACGTACCCAGATACTAGCCTTTAAAATGAAAATTGAAACACCACTGATCAGATTATTACGCCGTTTACTGCCGAATCTCAATCGTTAACTGGACACAACCATCCCCCGTTTACTGCTATTTAGTTATTTCTGCTTATTCCTGTGTATTCACGGAATCTACTAGGTAACTTTATCTAGCCTATTCGTAGTTTACGTGTAATTTCTCAACCGTATTCCTTAATAAATATGTTACATAATGTTTAAGAAAATTTGCAGGCAGATTAACCATAATGGCAGTATATTATTAATTTCCGAAAAATTCTGATATTTTTAGATTTAAATTTAGTACTTAACTAGACTGATTAAACTAATTTGCCAAAAGTATTTTTCATAAATGATTTTTATGCCACAAAAAAAAATTGAGAATATGGTAGGGCAAAAAGCAGAATTAGACAATTATATCGGGCAATTTTTAGATAATCGCTATTTAATCAAAGATTTGATCGGCAAAGGGGGGATGGGGAGAGTTTATTTAGCAGAAGATACTGCTAAAGGTGGTATGCCAATCGCAATCAAAATCTTATCATTTAGTTTGGCGAACCAGCACATGTCCCAACGTTTTGCCAGAGAGATTTTTATTGGGGCTCAATTGGGCCGCAAAAGTAAACATATTGTTCGTATTTTAAATTATGGATTTACTGAGGATAAAACTCCATTTTATGTAATGGAATATCTCCAAGGAAAAAATCTCAAACAAATTCTCAAAATTCAGCCCTTAACAATATCGAAATTTTTGGAGATTTGTAATCAAATTTGTTTAGGCTTAAAATGTGCCCATCAAGGTATTAGCCTCAAAGGAGAGATTTATCCCATTGTTCATAGAGATATAAAACCCGAAAATATATTTATTAGTGAAGATAGTAAAGAAGGAGAAATTGTTAAAATACTCGATTTTGGCATCGCCAAATTTTTAACAGAACGAAGTGGGATGACCCTGACAGATTCTTTTATTGGCAGTTTACCTTACTGTTCTCCAGAACATATGGAAGGGCGCAAATTGCTAGATGTGCGCTCTGATATTTACAGTTTAGGAGTATTAATGTTTGAGATGCTAACAGGAAAACATCCATTTCAGACAAAAAGTAACTCCTTTGGTACTTGGTATCAAGCGCATCGCTTTCAAATGCCACCGACAGTTGAAGAAGTCAACCCGCAAGTCAAAGTACCACAGATATTAGAAAAACTGTTGATGAGTTGTTTAGCAAAAGAAGTAAGCGATCGCCCGCAAAATATCAACCAAATATTAGAAGGTTTAGAAAAGGTTAATAGTCAGATTAATGATGTTATTGCTAACAATAGTAGTGACATTCTTAAAGCCTCACTTCCAGTTCAATTAGTACCGGCAACATTCTTGTCAGAACAAGAATGTTTGCAGAAAAATTGGCCTAAGAACAAACCAATTGCGCCAATTGGTTTTCCCCATTTATTACAAACTCCTCAAAGACCTATACCAACTTTTTGGGCAATGTTGCCCAAACAAGAGATTGCAAAATTTTTGAATAAAGTACACAGCACCGAATTTATTAGCAAAATTAATGTATATCCGATGTTGTTGTGGGTAACAGTCCTATACGATGCCCAGCCTTCTATGACTAAGTGGCTACCTTATTTTCTAGATTTAAAAGATAATAAAGGGCAGAATATAGCACGTAGTTTAGCAGATGTAGGCTACTATCATCTACTATTCTTTCCCCTAGAAGAGCCAAACCGTTGCTCTCATGTAACAACCTTAAGTCTTACAGTTAATCAGCGTCAGCAACTTGTAGATTGGTTAGACATGAGTCAACGGTCAAATGAATTAATTTTGTCTAATCAAGCTAAAAATCTTCTAAAAACAGAGTACGAAAAACTAAAATTAGACATTTTACAAAAGTTAGCCGCAGATCATAAAGCTGAGAAAGAAGGGTTAAAAAATTGGATGGATAAATTCTTGGAGATTTTTTTTAAACTTTTATCGCGTTCTTAAAAGTGCGTGATTAAAATACTTGCCACCATTACCTAGTTATATTTTTATGTGTATATTACTAACTTTAAATAGACTCAGCAGCAGAGGTGAATAAAGTGAATCAAAGCCCATTTACATCTCCAAGTAGTACGGGCTTACTTGCCAATCGTTACCAACTGAAGCAATTAATTGGTAGCGGTGGCATGGGTGAAGTTTTCTTAGCAAATGATATTTTGTTAGGAGGTATACCAGTTGCTATCAAGTTTTTAACTCAGACTGTTGTCGATAGCAAGATGCAACAAGACTTTGCTCGTGAAGCTTTAATGAGCGCAGCTTTGAGTCAAAAGAGCTTACACATAGTACGGGCGTATGATTATGGTGTGAATGAGAAAGGAAAACCATACTACGTGATGGAATATCTATGCGGTAAGAGTTTAAAGGACTTAATTCCGCTATCATTATCGATGTTTTTGACTCTCTCGCGCCAAATTTGTTTGGGCTTACAGTGTGCCCATCAAGGTATTAATATTGACGGCAACATTTGTCCGTTGGTTCATAGAGATATTAAGCCTGCCAATATATTAGTTATTCCCGATCCGATATTAGGTCAGTTAGTTAAAATCCTCGATTTTGGGATTGCTAGATTTTTAAATTATGCATCAACAGCTAGTACAAGCAGGGGATTTAATGGTACTTTACCATACTGTTCTCCAGAACAGTTAGATGGAGAAAAGTTAGACAGTCGCTCTGATATTTATAGCCTGGGTGTGATGATGTTTGAAATGCTCACAGGCAAAAAACCTTGGGAACCAGAAACTGATTACTTTGGTGCTTGGTATAAAGCACATCACTTTGAACAACCCAAAACGATCGCAGATGTTAAACCAACTCTGAAAATACCTCAGAAGCTAAATAATTTAATCATGTCTTGTCTTGCAAAAAAAGCAAGTGATCGCCCACAAAATATCGCTCAAATTTTGCAAGTATTAAATAGCTTAGAACAATCTAATTCTACCAGTTTACCAACAAATTTATCCTCTAATCCCATCCTTAGCCGTCCCCTAGATTCTGGATTACCAATTGCAGTAGAACAAAGCTGCCGACAACTTTTGTGGCCTCCAAATAAACCAATTCAAGAAATTGTTTTTCCCCAGCTTATAGATACTGCACAAGACTCTATGACCGCACTATGGTTGATGTTGCCTAAACAAGAAATCAAAAACTATGCTCTTTCCACCCGTTACAACCAGTTTATCTTCATGACATCCCCTCACCCAATGCTGTTGTGGGTAACTGTACTCTACAACCGGCAATTGGCTCCTAAGTGGCTACCGTGCTACTTAGATATGCAAAATCCCCAAAATCTTAAAATGGTAAGTTTCCTGGCTGAAAATGAACACTATCCTTTGATTTTCTTTACTCTGGAAGCACCACATTCCTGCGCCAACGTTCTCAGCAGTCGGATTGAGCCAACTCAGCGACAAATGTTGAAAACCTGGGTGCAACAAACTCATAGCCTACCACCAGCTTCTGTGCCCCAAGTCAGCAAACAGCTATTAAAACAGCAGTATAAACAAATGCAATCCCGGATATTGCAGCATCTAGAATCTAAGCCCCAGGTTGTATTATCAAGCTCTATTTAACGGTAAATTCGCACCTTGGAGAGACGGGATAAAAATAATTTCTAATTTCCCATTCCAAAATGCTTGACAAGCAGAAAAAAAATAGTGATAATAGCAAAGTTGACCAAACAAGGGACTGTAGTTCAATTGGTTAGAGCACCGCCCTGTCACGGCGGAAGTTGCGGGTTCGAGCCCCGTCAGTCCCGTTCTAAATTTATAAGTAGTGAATCACCGAAGTTCGGTGATTTTTGATTTGGAATTCCCCAAAAGGATTGACCCAGAATTGAGGGTTTGAATATAAGCTACATTTATCATGCTTTGCGAAAGAGAGAATTAACTGTGACTGTCAGAGTCCGTATTGCGCCGAGTCCAACCGGAAATTTACATATTGGTACAGCTAGAACGGCTGTATTTAACTGGTTATTTGCCCGTCACCACGGCGGGAAATTTATCTTGCGAATAGAAGATACAGACCTAGAGCGATCGCGTCCCGAATACACCGACAATATTCTTGAAGGATTGCGCTGGCTAGGACTGAACTGGGATGAAGGGCCATTTTTCCAGTCTCAACGCCTGGATCTTTATAAAGAAGCAGTACAAAAACTGCTAGATCAAGGATTAGCCTATCACTGCTACACCACCAGCGAAGAACTAGAAGCGCTAAGAGAAGCCCAAAAAGCGAGAGGTGAAGCTCCCCGCTATGACAACCGTCACCGCAACCTCACACCAGAACAACGTGCTGCTTTTGAAGCAGAAGGTCGTTCTTATGTGATTCGCTTCAAAATCGAAGATGGGCGGGAAATTGTCTGGAATGACCTAGTAAGGGGAAAAATGTCTTGGCGAGGTAGCGATTTAGGTGGTGATATGGTCATCGCCCGCGCCTCAGAGGAGGGTAGCGGTCAACCACTATACAATTTTGTAGTTGTAGTGGATGACATCGATATGCAAATCACCCATGTCATTCGCGGAGAAGACCACATCGCCAATACCGCCAAGCAAATTCTGCTGTATGAAGCAATGGGTGCAAAAATTCCAGAGTTCTCCCACACGCCGTTAATTTTGAATATGGAAGGGCGCAAGCTTTCTAAGCGGGATGGTGTTACTTCCATTTCCGACTTTCAGAAAATGGGCTTTACCTCTGAAGGCTTGGTAAATTACATGACATTGCTGGGTTGGTCGCCACCAGACTCGACGCAAGAAATTTTTACCTTAGAAACAGCAGCTAAAGAGTTTGGCTTTGAGCGTGTAAATAAAGCAGGTGCAAAGTTTGACTGGGACAAGCTGGATTGGTTGAACAGTCAGTATATCCACAATACACCAGTAGATAAACTCACAGATTTACTCATACCCTTTTGGGAAGCGGCTGGCTATAAATTTGATGGTGGACGCGATCGCGCCTGGTTAGAGCAGCTAGTAACTTTAATTAGCCAAAGTTTGACTCGTTTAGTAGATGCAGTACCTCAAGGCCAACTATTTTTTAACGACACAGTTGAGTTTAGCGAAGAAGGTAGTACACAACTAAAGCAAGAAGGTTCTACTGCTGTCCTTGAGGCGATTGTCACAGCTTTAGAAAATCAGCCGCAACTTTCGGAAGCCGCCGCCCAGGACATTATCAAACAAGTGGTGAAAGAGCAAAAAGTTAAAAAAGGCTTGGTAATGCGATCGCTCCGAGCAGCCTTAACTGGGGATGTTCATGGCCCCGACCTCATTCAATCTTGGTTACTACTAAATCAGATTGGTTTAGACAAGTCGCGTTTGAGTAGGGCAATAACAGAAGCTAATTAGCGATTACTTCCAGATTTTAGAAATATTTTAGATTTTAGGGGCGCACAAACGTGTGCCCCTATCCATAAGGTAGAGCAACTATAAGAACAACAAATCATTGACTCATTACTAATGAATTATCCCCAATTTCAAATATAAAATAGGTAGTCAATTATCCCCATATTGGGAACTTGGTGTGTAAAATTCATGTCTTCAAAACCACTTAGAAGCGAACGTAATTACAATGCCGACAAAAGCGCTCAATAGAGGGATGAGATTATCGTTGATGATAGTTACGCTCTTCATCACATCGACAGTTAACGCTGTGACTGATGCTCAGGAAGCGCCAACGATATTTGGAGATGTAACTATTAGTCCCCAGTTTTCGCCAGACCCCCTGACAGTTCGCGGGATGAGTGGTGGTTCAATATCTGGGAGTAAAGTAGGTGGGAGAACTGAAACAGCCACTGGCCCTTGTACCGGATTTGTTGATGAAACACCAGACCACACATTAGCGTTAACAAGTAAATTCGACTACCTAAAGTTGCAAGTCCAAAGTCCTGAAGACACCACCATAATTATCAAGGGGCCTGGTGGTACTTGGTGTAATGACGATTTTGATGGCAAAAATGCCGGCATTGTTGGTGAATGGCTAGCTGGAAGTTACCAAGTTTGGGTTGGTTCCTACGAAAAAGGTAAGTATCTTCCTTACACTCTCAAAATTACAGAAGTTAAGTAGAAAATTGGGAATTGGGCATTGGGAATTGGGAATTGGTTTTTCCCTTGCCCCCTGCCCCCTGCCCCTTCAGTCAGGGGTTGAAACGATATGAGAAGCGTTGTGGAGAAATTCTCCGTGGCTTTGCATCCCGTTGCGCTCCCTTTTCTCGTGCGATTTTGTATTAAAATTAAGTTAACTTTGATTAAGATTCTTGTTGGCATCGCCATAATGCTCTAATTGCCTTATGACAGTGCATATAAGAGATCAAATTAAACAAAATGGATTTATAAACATCCGTTTAACAGCTTAAAGTGACAGAGTGATGAACACTTGGTTACTAGAGCTAATGAATTGTATAGGCATCTAGAGGCAAATTAAGATGAAATTCTCTTGGAAAGTCGTAGTACTCTGGACATTGCCGGCTTTGGTAATTGGCTTTTTCTTCTGGCAAGGGGCCTTTGCAGGCGCTCCTACTGACATGAGTAAGAATGCAGCCAATACCCGCATGACTTATGGCCGCTTTCTAGAATACTTGGACGGCGATCGCGTCAGCAGTGTTGATCTCTACGAAGGCGGTAGGACAGCTATTATCGAAGCCCGCGATCCAGACATCGAAAATCGCGTCCAAAGGTGGCGGGTAGATTTGCCTGTTAACGCTCCTGAGTTAATCAGCAAGCTCAAAGAAAAAGATATTAGTTTTGATGCTCACCCCATGCGGAATGATGGCGCAATCTGGGGATTGTTAGGTAATCTTGTGTTTCCAGTTTTATTGATTACTGGGTTGTTCTTTTTGTTCCGGCGTTCTAGTAACCTCCCCGGCGGGCCAGGTCAAGCGATGAACTTCGGCAAATCTAAGGCGCGTTTCCAAATGGAGGCGAAAACCGGGGTTAAATTTGATGACGTAGCGGGTATTGAAGAAGCTAAGGAAGAACTACAAGAAGTCGTCACTTTCCTGAAACAGCCAGAAAGATTTACTGCTGTAGGCGCACGGATTCCCAAGGGAGTGCTGTTAGTTGGGCCTCCTGGAACTGGTAAAACTTTATTAGCAAAAGCGATCGCAGGCGAAGCAGGCGTACCTTTCTTCAGTATTTCCGGTTCGGAATTTGTGGAAATGTTCGTTGGTGTGGGTGCATCCCGTGTCCGCGATTTGTTCAAGAAAGCCAAAGACAACGCCCCTTGTATTATCTTCATCGATGAAATTGACGCAGTAGGACGGCAACGGGGCGCTGGTATCGGTGGCGGTAACGACGAGAGAGAGCAAACCCTCAACCAATTGCTCACTGAAATGGACGGGTTTGAAGGTAACACAGGCATCATTATTATTGCTGCTACCAACCGTCCCGACGTACTAGATTCAGCTTTGTTACGTCCCGGTCGCTTTGACCGCCAAGTAACAGTTGATGCACCCGATATCAAAGGGCGTTTGGAAATCTTGCAAGTCCATTCACGCAACAAGAAACTAGACCCTAGCGTATCTTTAGATGCGATCGCTCGCCGCACTCCTGGATTCACTGGTGCTGATTTAGCTAACTTGCTCAACGAAGCAGCAATTTTGACCGCTAGAAGACGTAAAGAAGCGATCACCCTCCGCGAAATTGATGACGCGGTGGATCGGGTAGTCGCTGGGATGGAAGGTACTCCTTTGGTGGATAGCAAGAGCAAGCGCTTAATTGCATACCACGAAATTGGACACGCCTTAGTGGGAACTTTGTTAAAAGACCATGACCCAGTGCAGAAAGTTACCTTAATTCCTAGAGGACAAGCGCAAGGTTTGACTTGGTTTACTCCCAACGAAGAACAAGGATTAATTTCTCGTTCTCAGTTGAAAGCCAGAATTACTGGTGCTTTGGGCGGTCGCGCTGCTGAAGAGGTAATTTTTGGGGCTGCCGAAGTTACCACTGGCGCTGGTGGAGACTTGCAGCAGTTATCGGGAATGGCACGGCAGATGGTGACTCGGTTCGGGATGTCCGACTTAGGGCCACTTTCATTGGAAAGCCAGCAGGGTGAAGTATTCTTGGGTCGTGACTGGACAACCCGATCTGAGTATTCCGAATCCATCGCTTCCCGCATTGATGGACAAGTCCGAGCGATCGTGGAAGAATGCTATGACAATGCCAAGAAAATTGTCCGCGATCATCGCACTGTCACCGATCGCTTAGTCGATTTGCTCATCGAAAAAGAAACCATTGACGGCGAAGAATTCCGCCAAATTGTGGCTGAGTACGCTGAAGTCCCTGAGAAACAGCAGTACGTACCGCAACTGTAACAAGTTTTCTAAAATCACTGAAATGGGTATGGTCAAAAGGCTATACCCATTTTTATTTTAGGTATTTGTAGTACTAAGCTATTTTATGTAGTGTCAGGGAATACTAAGCATAGTTAAAAACTAATGTTTATACTGGCGAAGTATCAGTACAATGGCAGACTCATCAAGATCGTCTCAAACAATTAACTACCAGCAAAACAGCTTGTGGTTTATCACCAGAGTCTTTTGCACAAGCACTACAGATACAGATGAGTGGCTATGTTAGTAACTTAGCCAAGACGGGGAAAATATCACCAATCAAGGGAACAGAGTTATTTCAGATACATTGGCTAACAGTCCTGCGATCGCTTAACCCTTTGATATTAAGTAGATCGAGGCAGAAGGCAGAAGGAAAGAGAGCTGTGGGCGGTTCTATACATCAGGAATATTGGATACTTGTGGAAGATTTACCTGAGTTCAATCGTAATATTGTTGGTTTGATTGAAGTAATATCACAATTTCGCCAGTCAAAAACTTGAAAATCTGAAATTGGTAGCATAGATACAGTATGCAAAAATCTACTACTTTTATTCCCACAATTTATGAATAATAAAGTTAAATTCTTAACTCTTGCTTCCTTAACGTTGGCAGTTTCTTCTCTAACTGTCGGCACAGTTGTAGCACAGGCGAAACTGACAAATCAGGCAAAACTGTTTATCAATGGAATCGGTGCAGTACGAGTTGGGATGACTGTTTCCCAAGCAACAAAGGCTGCTGGTACTAAGTTAGTGGGCGATCCACCCAATAACAATTGCTACTATGTTAAGCCACAAAATTAACCCAACAATCTTTCGTTCATGGTGACAGGAGGTCGCATTTCTAGAGTAGATGTGCGGCAGAATACCCAGATTACTACCCTCAAAGGTGCAAAAATTGGCGATACCGAAGCACAAATCAAGTCTCTTTACCCAGGACAAATTAAAATCACACCTCATAAATACGTCCAAGGCGGACACTACTTGACATTTGTCCCGAAAGACCGTGCTGATCGGAACTATCGCGTTATTTTCGAGACTGATGGTAAGCTTGTTACTCAGTTTCGCTCAGGTAAACTACCAGAAGTTGAATTTGTTGAGGGCTGTTCTTGATTTAAGAACTTTCTGCTATTGCTCCTAGTGCCAAAAGTGATGATCGCACAGATTAAGCCTCATTTTTATATAAGTGCATAAATTACCCCGGCTTACTTTGTTGAAGCCGGGTTTTCTAACGTTTTCCAAATTGGGAGAGAGACTTGGAAATTAGCTCCCCTTCTCCCTTTTTTATCGTTCCAGTTCATCCACTCCTTTGGGAACTCCCGCAGTTAACACCTCATGTCCATCAGGTGTAACTAACACATCATCCTCAATCCGAATACCAATGCCAATCCATCGAGGATCAGTCTGTGGCTGGTCTTCTGCTAGTTTGGTATCAGGCACAATATATAATCCCGGTTCCACTGTCAAAATTTGGCCTGGTTGTAAAATCTGCGGTTTGTCTTCACCGTGCTGGTAAACTCCTACATCATGAACATCCAAACCTAACCAATGACTAGTGCGGTGCATATAATATGGCTTATATTTCTCTTCTTCAATTAACTTATCAATTTCACCTTTGAGAATGCCAAGTTCAACTAAACCTTCGGTGATAACGCGCACTGCTGTATCGTGAACTAATTTGAAGGGATTACCTGGTTTCACTTGAGCGATCGCTTGTTTTTGCGCCTCCAATACAATCTCATACAGCGTTTTTTGTTCAGGCGTAAATTTACCCCCTACAGGAAATGTCCGCGTAATATCCGAGTTGTAATAACCGTAAGCACAACCGGCATCTATTAGCAGTAATTCTCCATCCTGCATTTGACGATTATTTTCAATGTAGTGGAGTACGCAAGCATTCACTCCAGAAGCCACAATCGAAGGATAAGCTGGCCCCATGCCACCCCGCACTCGAAAAATGCGTTCCATCTCCGCTTGAATTTCGTACTCATAACGTCCAGGTGCGGTGATTTCTTGGGCGTAATTGTGTGCTTCAGTGGCGATCGCAACCGCTTGACGCATTAACCCCAACTCAGCTTCACTTTTAATAAGTCTCATGCTGTTGAGAACAGGGCCAGTATCTTCAATAGCGATCGGCCCAGTACCGCGTTTAGGATAAGTCCGCAGTAAACTTTGGTAATGTCTTAGGATTTGGTCATTAAAAGTGCGATCGCGTCCTAAGTGATAGTAAAGGCGGCTGGCTTTTTCCAAATACTGCGGCAACTTTTCATCTAACTCGCTAATGGGGTATGTTTCATCAGCACCATAGATTTCCTTGGCTGCATCTACCCCACAAAGATAACCAGTCCATACTTCCTTTTCGCGATCCTTCGGTTGGACAAACAGCACAAACCGATGTTCTGAATGATGTGGCGCTAACACTGCAACTGCCTGTGGTTCGTTAAAACCAGTTAGGTAGAAAAAATCACTGTCTTGGCGATAAACATACTCGACATCGTTGTGCATCACTGCCATTGGCGCACTGCGAAAAATGGCTGTGCCATCACCAATTTTTGCCATTAACTGCTCACGACGCTGCCGATATTCTGCTTGCATAGCTGATGTTTTTATGAAAGTATTGTATTATTTTACACTTTTAGCAACTGGTAGATGCACAGTTCAGGCCTCTTAAATAGTTGCTAATCTAAGTTATTCTAACCAATATTTGTTTCCACTCCAGCCATAAATCGTTGGAGAATAATCAATTATCTTGAAATACTCAGATTTCCTAATTTTTAAATAACTTAGAAATATTGTTTTTATCGAATGATTTAGTATATTCATAAAAGAATAAATTATTTTTATCGCCTTATTCCATAGCAATTTTGGTAGTTAATAAATTCCACAACACACTGTAAAAAATATGTCTGCTCAACCCACAGAAATAAAAGCGGTCGCTTACGTGGTCAACAAAGATGAATTCGTGGTATTTACATATACGAATTTTTTCGAAGCTGGCGTGCAATTACTTATTGGTACAGTTGAAGAAAGTAAGCAGACATCTAGAGCTATTCCACAAAATAAAAAATAGTAGTGATTCCGCAAACAATTGAGAAATTCACCATAAAAGAAGGACTTATTACACAAATTATTATAACTAATGTAGCGATTATTTTTATTTTAGCATATTTGTAACTTTGTAATAAATACGGATATTACTTTATAAAGCTAATTTTGAAATTTTTTATCAAACATTTGAGTAATTAAAAAATAAGGACTAAATTCCTTCCTGCGAACTTACTTACCAATGAATTTAAGTTTGAAAAGCTACTAGAGGAAGCCGCTTTTATTTTTGTTCGCATAGCGTGGCGTAGCCTTACTAGGCAGGTAGGAGGCAATAGTCAAGAAGGCTTTTTGAGTTGTACGGAGTTATTTTAGACAATCAAATATTAGTCCTATAGCCTAGTGTGAATACTTTTTGTCTGACTAATGAACCATTAAAGATATAAGTAGAATTTTGATAAAAATTTTTAATGTCAAACAAAGCAGATAAAGCAATAAAATTTTATCTGTAAATCATCATATACATAATGAGCAAAAAGAATTTTAGAATTGTTTATATAGGACTTGAAAATTTTGTAATTATCATTTAAAACAAACAAAGATTTATCTTCAAATAATGATATTAATAAATAAAAAATAGTTATAAAGAAATATGGAAAACCTAGAAAATGTTATTTCGTTACAGAAAGCGGCTTCAAAAAAAAGTTAAAAAAATATGACAACCAATCATAAAAACACACCATGTTTGGAACTCAAAATACTTCAAAAACTTTGAATGCACAATGGACACAAACTTCCGAAAAAATACAAGCATTATCATCTCCTCTTGATAGCGTAACTCCTCTAAATTCTGATTCGTTTTTGGGGAGTAAGAGTTCCTACCAACCACAACAATCTGCGGTGGTGTCAGCAAATCCTAATCCTAATCCTTACTTAACCAGTGCGGCGATTGTTCCTGACTTCAACGGTGATGGCAAAACAGATAAAGTTTGGGTCGATTCTACAACTGGTGAGATTATTATTCGGTTGATGGATGGCACAAAAGTTGTCGAACAGGGATCTTTGGGTCAATTTGACCTATCCGCCTATGATTACAAAATTGCTGATTTCAATGCTGATGGTAAAACCGACTTCTTATTACGCAATAAGACAACCGGTGAGAACAGCATTGTGCTGATGGATGGAACTAGAGTTGGTTCTGCGGCTGCTCTATCTAGCGTTGATGCAGCCTGGAGTCCTCAGATTGGGGATTTCAATGGCGATCGCAAAACTGATATCTTCTGGCATAATGCTACAACCGGTGAGAACGCTATTTGGGAGATGGATGGCACTACAGTTCTCACTGCAACTGTTCTAGACACTACAGACACAGCTCTAACTCCTACCATTGTTGATTTCGATGGCAATGGCAAGAGCGATATTTTCTGGCGCAATGGGACAACTGGCGATAACAGCGCTTGGTTTATGGATGGTGCCCAAAAGACTGAATTTGCGCTGCAATCTCAAGACGCAGCCTGGACTGCTAGCCTTGGTGATTTCAACGGCGATTTAAGCACTGACATTCTGTGGAGAAACGCTCAAACAGGTGAGAACAAGGTTTGGACGATGAGAGGCATCTTAGTCACAGAAGGCGCTTTGGGAACACTTGACTCATCCTGGACTTCCAAAATTGGTGATTTCAATGGTGATGGTAAGACCGATATCTTCTGGCACAATGGAACCACAGGTGCGAACACTGCTTGGTTGATGGATGGTACAACAGTTGCGACTGAAGCTTTCTTACCAACTAATAACGCGGCCTTGACACCATCCCTTGGTGACTTCAACGGCGACGGTAAGACCGATATCTACTGGCGCGATCAGACCGCAGGCTCAGACAACATTTGGACTATAGATGGAACAACAGCCGTTGAGAATCCCATCAGCGATGCAGATAAGCTTGGCCCACAGTGGTATACATTCTAAAAGCTAGGAGCTAGGAGTGAGGAGTTAGGAGTGAGGAATTATCAAATGCTTCCCCTGCCTCCCCTGCTTCCCCTGCTCCCTTATCCCCTCATCTCCTGCTCCTCAAAACTTGTAAGTCAAAACCTGAATTTCACTCTTTTCTGGCAATTTACCAGGGCTAATGGAAACACTATCTCCATTGCTACGCCGCACTGTCGTACCTTGCATTAAGGTCAAAAAATCATCAAGTGGTGAAATATCGCACTTAGCAGCATCAGCCGCCTGTGTCCGGTAATGGGTCGGAATCACCAGCTTGGGATTTAATACTTGAATAGCCTGCTTTGCTTCTTGAGCATTGTAGGCTTTTGCGCTGCCTCCCACCGGAATGAATAATACATCAGGTCGTCCCATTAAGATTTTTTGCTCAATGGAAATAGGTGCAGCGGCTCCCCCTAAGTGTAAGATATTAATCCCGCCTTGCTTCCAACTCCAAGCAGTATTTGAGCCGAATTGCTTACCACCTTTGCGATCGTGGTCTATGGCAATTCCTTGGAACTTAATACCTTTAAACTCATAAACTCCTGGTTCGTAGATGAGTTTTGCATTTCCTGGTAGTACGTCCACCGCACCTTCATCTAGTAATTGACTGCTAATCAGTACCAAATCTGCTGCAACTTTTGGTACTCGATATTTAGCAGTACAGCCAACCGTCCGAAATGGATTGACGAGAATTTTCGCACCACCACCAGTAAAAAGAAAGCAAGTATGACCCAACCACTGAACTGATAAACCGCTAGATTGTGCGTCAGCTTGAGATTTAGAACCCAAGGTAGTAACTAAAGCTGTGGCCAACCCCGCCCCAGCATAGCCCATCAACTGTCGTCGTTTCATTAATTATGCTCTTGACTGTAACTGTTCGAGAAAATTTCGTAATAACTGTTTTCCTGAAGATGTCAGGACACTCTCTGGGTGAAACTGGACACCCTGAATGTGAGGATAGTTCCGGTGTCGCACTCCCATGATGGTGTTATCTTCAACCCAAGCGGTGATTTCTAACACATCTGGGCAAGTCTCACGTTCGATTACCAAACTATGATACCTAGTGGCGATGAGAGGATTTTCTAATCCCCGAAAAACCCCCACCCCAGTGTGAGATACCTGAGAGGTTTTGCCATGCATCAACTCTGGAGCAGGAATTATTTTACCACCGAATACTTGACCGATGCTTTGATGTCCCAAACAGACACCTAAAATTGGCAAATCTTGTCCTAGCTGTTCAATCAATTCTAAGGATATACCCGCATCTTCCGGGCGGCCAGGCCCAGGAGAAATAACTACGGCTTCCGGCTTTAATGCCCGAATCTCATCTATGGATATCTTGTCGTTACGAAAAACTTTAATATCATTTGCTACTGAGAATTCTGCCGCTAATTCTCCCAGATATTGCACTAAGTTATATGTAAAACTGTCGTAATTGTCGATAACTATAATCAAAGCTCATCACTCCTGGTTTTTAGCTCTCATCAGATTACTGATACTATATTGATTGTTCGCTAGATTAAAAATAACGCTAACGTAGACACATAAATATGAAGCGGCTACTTTATAACAAGCCACTTCTTAAATTTTTAATTTCTTATAATGTCTTCTCCACAGTGAATTGGGTAGAGTACGATCCTTTTACCAAGTCACGTGGCGATACCTGGATTGGGCTATGCCTACGCAAATTATATTTACAAAGCGGATATAATTAACCTTACCAGAGGAGGGAGCAATAGCGTACCAGCTACCAGCACCGCTACCAAAGCAGAGACAAGAACTGCACCAGCCGCACAATCTTTAGCAATTTTTGCCAATTCATGATATGTCTGCTTAACGGTTAAGTCCACAAGAGACTCGATCGCTGTATTTAGTAACTCTAATGCCAAAACTAAACCACTAGTTATACCAATTACCGCTATTTCCACAGCTTGCAGGTGCAAAAATACGCTTAAACCGATTGCTAAAGCACAAACGCTTACGTGGATGCGAAAATTACGTTGAGTTTGAAAACTATAGCTGATTCCAGCCCAGGCATATTTAAAACTAACAAATAAATTAGAGGCTACTTTCCAGGAAAATTCCCGTTCGTTAGACACCAGTGTTTGTAACGAGGTAGGCGTTGGTGATGAAGAAATTTTTGGGGACATAGACTTAAAAATACAAAAATAGAGTTGCTACAGTGGGAATATTCGCCGATCTTAATGGCAGAATTAACTTTGAGGCAATCTTTAAGCAAATTTGCACAGAAGTATTATAAAAGTATTACCCAAAATTAACATTAAGAACATATAACTACTGCTATTCCATGTCAATAGCAATACCTATCGCGTTCAGCAATCTTACTTGCTGTTTTAACATTCGCCCCAAACTTTCTTCATCAGGATGATCCCAGCCCAACAGGTGTAATAAACCGTGAGATGCTAACCAAGCTAGTTCAGTTGGTAAGCTATGTTCCTGCTGTTTAGCTTGACGCTGTGCTGTATCTACAGACACGATAATATCACCTAAGTATAATGGTACAGATGCAAGCATTTCTTTGCTCTGCGGAAAATCCACTTCTAAAGCAGCAAAAGCTAAAACGTCTGTAGGCTTATCTTGTTGACGATACTGAGCATTCAGTTCTTGAATTTGCGAGTCATCTGTCAAACGCAGCCCAATTTCATAACTTGGCGCTGGCGGAATTTGAGGGTGAAGTATTTCCAACCAGTGATTAAACCAATTTTCCCAAGTTTCAGGAGGAATTCGAGTATCAGTGTCAGCAATTTTTACAGATGTTGTCAGGGACAAATCGTAAAAAGAATCCTCCACATATAGTTCAACGCTCAGGGGCACATAGTCTCCTTGTCTGAGGTTTGTTGTTAAGACTGTCCTTTGTCATTGGTCATCTGTCCTTTGGAAGATAAATGACTAATGACTAATGACTAATGATAACCCTCACCAGTTGCGTAATAGCTTAGTGAGTTAAGTAAGCAAGACCGACAAGGAGAGCTAAAAGCCCTACAGCAGTCAACGCAAAATGCTTCAGGGAAGTTGCACCCTTCCGCACCATGTTTCGCATGGCGAGTTTTACGTAGCTAGGTTGAGGTTCTGTTGAAGGAGAGTTGCTCATAGTTATTTGTCTACAGACTCTTTTATAACTGTAACAGTTGGTCTGGGATAGGATAGCGATCGCTTGCATATTACTCAGAAATTTCTCTCAAAACGCGCCAATCTAAAATCCTCAAAAATCAAAAGTGCTAAGTAATGTTGAAAAATCATTACTTAGCACTTGCAAATAATCCCAAATTATGAATCAGGGTTTTCTACTAATTTGTTTTCTTGGCGTAAATAAGCTTGGATGAATGGATCAAGTTCGCCATTCATCACATCGCCAATCGCCGTTGTTTCTGTATTTGTACGTAAGTCTTTCACCATTTGGTAAGGGTGGAAGACATAGTTACGGATTTGGTTTCCCCAGGAGGCTTCCACCATATCGCCACGAATTTCGGCAATTTCTTGGGCGCGTTGCTCCTTGGCGATGACTAAAAGTTTTGCTTTGAGGCGATTCAGGGCTTTCTCTTTATTTTGCAACTGCGATCGCTCTTCTGTACAGCGCACGGCAAGACCAGTGGGAAGGTGAACAATCCGCACCGCAGTTTCTACTTTGTTAACGTTTTGCCCACCTTTACCACCAGACCGGGTTGTGGTGATTTCCAAATCTTTATCTGGAATGTCTAATTGCACAGAATTGTCAATCTGCGGCATCACTTCCACCCCTGCAAAACTGGTTTGTCGCTTACCGTTGGCATTAAAAGGTGAAATCCGCACTAAGCGATGAGTACCCATCTCTGAACGCAAGTAACCATAAGCATAGCGACCAGTAATTTCTAGGGTTGCCGATTTAATTCCAGCTTCATCACCCTCCGACTCTTCAGCTAAAGTTACCTTATAGCCATGAGCTTCGCCCCAACGGGTGTACATTCGCATCAGCATAAATGCCCAGTCTTGAGCATCTGTGCCACCAGCACCAGCACTAATCGTTAGTACAGCACCTTCCGCATCATAGGGGCCAGAAAGTAACTGTTGTAACTCCCACTGGTCAAGGTCACGATTGAGTTTAGTGATGGTAGATTCTGCTTCTTGGAGTAGTGCCTCATCGGTTTCTAACTCCAACAATTCAACAACTGCCCTAGTATCTTCCAGATTGGCGTGCCAGCGATCGTATTGCTGGAGGTGGGCTTTCAGGTCGTTAAGTTCTTGCAGCGTTTGTTGGGCCTGGGTTTGCTCATTCCAAAATTCTGGTTGAGCGGATATTTTTTCGAGGTCTTGAATTTTGGCTGTCAGTGCAGGTACGTCAAAGATAGTCCTGGGTTTTACCCAGGCGGCCAGACAACGTTTCGATTTCGCGTTTGAGTTCTAGGACATCCATAATGCTTGCTGAATGATAGATAGAGCGCTTTGGATTGGAAAATTGCTCTTTTTATGTTTCTTGATTTTAGCTGTAGTTGGGCAAATTTTTTCTGCACTACTTGTATAGGTTACAAAAGTTACTTGAAATTATCAAGCACTTCCTTATCCCCCGAATTAGTGAGATATAGCTGTTGCAGATAGGCTTTGATAAACAAGTCAATTTTACCGTCTAATACCTCTGTCGCAGCAAGTGTTTCTACATTAGTGCGTAAATCTTTCACCAAGGTGTAAGGATGCAAGATATATTCACGGATAAGCTTGTTGGATAGAGGTTTTATCTGCTGGGGTTGAATTTTGTCAACTTGCTGGACACTTGGGCTAGTGCGTAGGCGTAGCCAGCCATAGGCATCGCAAACAGTTTACTCTTGAGAATAGCTAAGGCTTTCTCTTTGTTTTGCATCTGACTACGCTGTTGGTCGCAAAATACACTAATCCCGGTAGGAATGTGAAGCACCCGTACCCATATTTCTGGGCGGTTGACATTCTCTCGATGGCGATACCAAGTAATTTCCAAATCCTTCTCTGGAATTTCCCACTCAACGGACTCATCCAATATTGGGATAACTTCTACACTTGCTAAACTCGTCTGCAAGCTGTTAGCAGCATCAAAGGGCGATATTTGCTGTAGCTGATGTGTGCCCGTTTCTGATTTGAGGCAGCCGTATGTATGTAGAACGTGCTGTAATTTCTAAGGTTGCATACTTAATTCCGGCCTCATTCCCATCAGAAATCTCTACTACATCCAATTGGTAATTGTGGCTTTTTGCCCAACGCCAGTACATTTGCAGCAACATATATGCCCAATATTCAGCATCTACACCACCAACCCCAGCAGTTATAGTGAGAAATGCACCTTTTTGGTCGCAGGGGTCGGACATCAATTGTTGTATTTCTACGGTTTCGAGTTCTTGTTGGAGTTGGGTAAGGTTGCTTTGCACCTCTTGCCACAATTGTTCATCGGCTGATAATTCGAGCAATTCCAACGCAGCCTTGATATCTTCTAGAATCGAACACCAGCGCTGATATTCCTGATGCTTGTAGAATATCAAGTATTCAATTTCTTGAAGTACTTCATAAGCACGGGTTGGATTATTCCAAAAATCCGGTTGAGCAATTACTTGATCTAAATATTGAATTTTTGCAGTCAAATATTGGAGGTCAAAGACAGTCCTCAGCCTTTCCCAAGATATTAGACAACCTTTTTACTTCCATTTTGATATTTAAGAGTTCAAGCATAGTTTTGCTCACTGAGGCTTAACTTAGTCTACATATTTTACTGTTAAACGGATGAAAAAAACCGTGGCTGCGAAAAATTTAACCACGGTTTCACCTTATAAAACTTTACTTGTGTTATTGCCTATAGGCAATTAATCGCGGCCATTGATGGCAATTAGCAACCGCAAGATAAAGACGAACAAGTTGATGTAAGTAAGGTACATCGACAAAGCAGCAGGTAGATATTGGTCATCGCTGTAAGTGCGGGGCAAGATGTAGAAGTCGACAACAGAAACCCCAACAAACAGAAATACTCCTAAACCGGAGATGGCAATTTCTAACCAATTTGGCGTGTAAACACCAAACATGGCAAAGCCGAATTGGGCAAGGCACACAACCACCAAGGCAATAACGCCAAGATTGATGGTTTTCGTCAAAGCCATTCCATCTTGTTCAGAGAGATTTGAACCAATTTGACGGGCGAAAATAAAAGTAACGCCACAACCAAGGGCAGCTAAACCAATGCCTTGAATGCCAACACCTTGGGATCTCAAAGCGACATACACCAGGCCACTGAGAGTATATCCAGACAAGAGGCTGTAGGTTGCCAACAGGGGTAGTGCAAGACCCTTGTTACCTTTTTGGGCAACATTTTGGGCAACAAAGAACAAAATTAACTCCAAAATCACCGCACCAATGAAGGTGGGAAAGAATATTTCGGGGTTAGTACGGATAACTCCCAAACCGCCGTAGGTTCCTAATGCCGTTAGCACCAAACCACCACCAACGTAGGGGAGGGCGTTGGCAATCACGTTAGGGCCAACGAGGGCGTGAGATTTAGCCTCACGGATAGCTTCACGAAAATTACTGGTATTGCTCATATTGAAAAACTGTTTTTTAGGAAAACGTTGTGCTTATTCCTATTGTTACCAATCTTTGCGGTTAACAGCCAAGGATTTAAACGCAACCACTTTAGGGCGGGTGAGGTGTAGGTAATAGATGCGGTTAGTAGCAAGCATGTTTACCACTAAGTTTCCATCTTACCAATATTGAATAGAAATGTACCTCAAGACCCAACTAAGTACAAATCCCCATAAAAATGAGTCAGAATTCTGTTTTTTGTAGTTTAGCTTTTGTTCTTCTACCCAACTTTCAATTTGGATTTTCGACCTTTATTAATGACGGTGCGTACTAAAAGATAAAATTGCCCGTCTCTTTTGCGATTAATTCAGTACCGATTCATGTTCCTCTCAGTATGACAGATGGCTATTCGGTCAGTTATGCATTGTTCAGCATAAATAGCTAGTTTTTGTTGCAAAAGCTAAAGATTATGTGCCATTCAAGAGTTATGTAAAAAACAAAAATAACCTGCAACAGAAAGGTTAGCAAAATCATGCGTACAAATACTGAATTATGGAGTTCGACCCCTCATAAGTTCAGTGAAACGACGATGGCTTATTCTTCCCTGACTGAGCAAAATAATAACAGCTTAGAAGAAAATATACGCAACTCCATTTTCTGAGGAATAGGAGTTTCAACAAAGGAATGTATATGGCAACAAGTGAGTCCTCTTTACGAACTGATGGTATCGAATTATTACACTTGTACCACCAGAATCCTTCTATAAAACTTCGTAATAAACTTGTACAGTTACATACTGGCTTAGTACGGAAGATGGCTCATAAATTCAGCCATCAATGTAATGAACCTTATGAAGATTTAGAACAAATTGGGTATTTTGGTTTGATTAGGGCTATTGAGCGTTTTGATCCCAGCCAAGGATATGCTTTTAGTTCCTTTGCTGTGCCATACATTCGCGGTGAGATGCTGCACTTTTTGCGCGATCGCAGTACTCTATTAAAAATTCCTCGTCGTTGGCAAGAATTATACAATGAAGGGCAAAAGATTCGCAAGGACTTGGCAATGTCTTTAGGTCGCCAGCCTAAAGATGCTGAAATTGCCAGCGAACTTCGAGTATCTGTACAAGAATGGCAAGAAACCAAGTTAGCCGCTCAAAATCGGATGCCTTTAAGTTTAGATGCAACCGCAGTTAACTATGTTGATTGCCAAATAACCTTGGGTGAAGCACTTCCTTGTCCTCGTTCTCATGTTCTTTTACAACAAGAAGAAGAACGCCAACAACTGCAAGGTGCAATCAATATGTTGGAAGAAAAGCCCCGTATGGCAGTCGAAATGGTATTTTTGAAGGAACTTTCTCGCAAAGATGCCGCTAAAAATATTGGTACTAGTCCAATGACGGTAACGCGCTATCTGCAAAAGGGAATTCAGGATTTGATTTGCTATTTACAACCACAGGTAATGCCCACTGGTTCGTAGTCGTGCTGAGTCAAAAATCCAATGACTAATGACTAATGACTAATGACTAATTATCTAGATTTTAAATCAGCGATCGCACCTTTGGTCATAGCAGCAATAGCTTGATCTGTCGCTTTTGGCAAATGATAATATTTACCGCCTGCTGTTTGCGATAATTCTTTAGCAAAGCCAGTAGACACAAATTTACTTTCCGTATCAATTACTAATAGTTGCATCCCCAAAGCACGAATTCTAGCAGCAATTTCTAATAATTCTCCTTTGATATCTGGCTTTTCTCCTGGTTCAAGCTGTTCACCTAAAGAACGCGCTAAGGGAATATTACCCCGCCCATCGGTGATTGCTACAAGGACAACTTGCCCAATATCTCCACTCATCTGGGCATTTAAGCCGACGCGTACAGCTTGAGTTAAACCATGCGCTAAGGGCGAACCCCCACCACAGGGCAACCTTTCCAAACGGTTACGCGCCAAAGCAATAGAACGTGTTGGAGGCAATAATACCTCTGCCTGTTCTCCCCGGAAAGGAATTAATGCTATTTGATCGCGGTTTTGATAAGCTTCTGTTAATAGTTGCATCACTGCACCTTTAGCCGATTGCATTCGATTCAGGGCCATTGAGCCAGAAGCATCTACCACAAACACTACCAACGCCCCGGCTTTACGTACCAGGCGTTTCGAGCGAATATCAGGTTGTTCGACAATAACTTTTCTATCTGGTTGTCTTTCTCTGCGTGCTTTTTGATAAGGAGCAGCTGCTCTGAGGGTAGCATCTACTGCAATGCGTCGCGCTTTCCCCTTGGGTAACATTGGCTTAATGTAGCGTCCCCTGTCATCGGAAAAGATGACACTGCGACTACCAGATTTACCTTGCCGCTTCGCCATTTGAGTAAAGTACAGCACGTTGTCATCAAGGATTACCCCTTCTGGATCAAAGATAAATTCTTCCGGGATGCTGGGGGGTTCTTGCTCTTGATTTTCTTCCTGTTCTTCCTGTTCGTCTTGTTCTTCGTCTTCAGATTCGTCTTGGGGTTCTTCTTGATTCTGTTGCGGTGGGGGTGGAGGCGGTGGCGGTGCTTGATCGGGTGGCGGTGTCTGCACAACTGTGGCGCGTGGTACAATTACCAGTTCTACAGCACGGCGCAAATCTTCGGCATTAACTGTTGTTCGTCCCTCCAAAGCCGCAGCAGCTTTGGCAACCCGCGTGGCGAATAACTCGGCGCGATGTCCCTGAACTCCGCCGCGAATGGCCTCATCCACTAAGTAGGCAATTTGTTCGTAGGTGATGATGACTTCTTTTAACCATTCCCGTGCCAAAATGATTTGGGTTTTGAGGGAGTCTAAATCTTCGTTGTACTGTTTGAGGAAGTCTTGGGGAGATTTAGAATAAGCGATCGCTTGTTCAACTGCTTCTACTCTTTGATCTAAGCCGAGTACACCGTCAGCAGAGAGTGCGATTGCAATTCTATCTAACAAATGCTCTCGTAATCCGCCTTCTTCTGGGTTGTAGGTAGCAATAAATAGGGATTTGCACGGATGCTGAAAACTAATTCCTTCCCGTTCAATCTGGTTGCGTCCCTCAGATAATACTGTTAAAAGCTGATTTGATATTTGGTCGTCTAATAGATTAATTTCATCTACGTACAGTACACCCCGGTTTGCTGTAGCAAGTAATCCAGGCTGAAAAATGGTATCACCTTGTTTTACCGACTTTTCAACATCCACTGAACCTAATAGTCGGTCTTCTGTGATACCTAGAGGAATTTGTAAAAAAGGTGCGGGAATGATTTCGACGGGTACATCTTGAATGTCTTTGTCTGCGTACTCCGCCAGAAGTTGATCGTCCCATTCTTCTGGGTGGTTGGGGTCACAATTACTAATTGAGCCTTTGACAACTTCAATCGGTGGTAGTAGAGCGTGGATAGCACGAGCCATTACAGATTTTGCCGTACCGCGACGACCTGCGATCGCTACTCCTCCCAAACCAGGATCAACGGCTGCTAACAGCAAGGCTAATTTTATTGCTTCTTGACCGACTACGGCAGTTAAGGGAAAGGCAGTGATTGTGGGGTTGATAGTAGGCGCAGGCATTGTTTGCTTTCATAGCGAGTCTCGGCCTTTAGCATACCAATTTCTGGCACATTTAGAATAGGGATTATGGCAATGAGAGAAAGGTAAGGTTATGAGTATTGCTCAGGCTAAACGCTTCACGCTGGATGAATACCACAGACTTGGAGAATTAGGCTTTTTCCATGAAGATGACCACATTGAATTAATCAACGGGGAAATTATTGAAATGGCATCCAAAGGTAAAGCTCATGAAACTTGTTTAAGAAAACTGTGGAAAGAACTCCCCAAAATAATAGGAGACAAGGCTACTTTGCAATCTCAAGCACCGATTGATTTGCCACCTAACAGCGAACCTGAACCGGATTTTGCGATTGTTCAAAACCGTGCTGATGATTATCTCTCGGGTCATCCTAAAGCGGCTGATGTGTTTTTAGTAATGGAGGTTGCAGATTCTTCTTTGGCCTATGACCAAGATGTTAAAATACCTCTCTATGCTAAAGCAGGTATTACTGATTATTGGATATTTAATTTATTCGATAATTATTTGGAAGCTTACAGTGAACCATATCAGGATAATCAAGGCAGATATGGTTATTCAAATAAGCGAATTTTCTTGTCAAATGAGGTAATAAGTTTTCCCTGCTTCCCTGATTTATCTCTTGATTTAGCTAGGGTGTTTCCGCCAAAGCTTAATTTTTAAACTTTGTTATAGGATTCAGTCATAAGACAAAGGAGTAAGTTTTATGGCTTATAGTGATTTTAAACTTATTGAAGTTATTGATTCCTTTGGCTTAGTTATCCAGGAGTCATCTGGACTATTTGCAAATATGCAGGAGCAAGAATGTAGTGATTTATTATCTACTATTCTAAGGGAAAATGTTGATTTAGCAGTAGCAATAAGTTCAGAAAAAGCTCGAAGTGAAATGATAATTAGTCCAATTTTATTAGAGATTAGACGCAAATTTAATTATGAAATCAGCTTTTTTTCGGGAGTGGACTTTACTGTTGATAGTCAAAGAGGATTAAACGGCTTTTGTGATTTTATTTTGAGTCTTTCTTCTGAGCAGTTACTTGTACGTAGTCCGGTGATTGTCTTAGTAGAAAGTAAAAATGAGAATTTGAGGTCTGGTTTAGCACAATGTATTGCTGAAATGGTAGCTGCTCAGTTATTTAACGAGAGAGGTGGAAATCAAATAAAAGCTATATATGGTGCTGTTACTATAGGTACGCTCTGGCAATTTCTTAAGCTTGAAGGCAATGTAGTTTCGATTGATTTGAGCGAATATTATATTAAGGATATTAAGAAAATTTTAGGTATTTTGTATGCTGCAATCGCGCAAAGCAAACCATAAATCATTTATTAACTAAAAAAATAGTGATTGTGAAAAAATACCATAGAAGGCGATGTTTTACGAAAAGCCGCTACGCATCTACACTTTTACGAAATCTTCATAAGTAACTTTATTGACATCTAGCATTAGATGTGACAATGTGTACTTAAGGCAGCAAAATAACCGCACTCTAAAGCGCAGGTTTTTGGTGTTGTCTCAGCAGCAGAATTCCTAGTTTCCTGCCAAGCTTCGCGTCATCCCTTCGGCTGAATATTCAGTCCAATGTCAGGTCAACTGATTGACTAGACTTTCAACAGGAAGACAAGATATTTGGATTAATGTTCAGGGGAAAGGATGACACGAAACTTGGTAGGAAGCCAGAAGTTCTACGGCTGAGACTTGAACCAAACGAAAGCGACGGTAGAGAGCTTTATCGCAGGGTAGTACTTTTTGAGTACAAATTCCTCGTATAAAGCCTTGCTACTGCTAGATGTGTAATTTGTTGAAGCTGTCCAGTTCACCAAAGAATACTGGATACATTACAATGCCACACGCTAATCAATCTTCCAATAGAGAAACAAACCAGCAGCAAGTAAAAGTTGGCATCTATTGCGATTTTCAAAATGTTTATTTAAGTCAAAATATAGCAAGTTCATTGCTGGCTTTTGCCAAAGCAAGGGGGAGTTTAATTATTAGAAGGGTCTACTATAATTCACTATTTGAAAACCAGGTTTCTGCAAAAGAGAATCTTCAACGTATTGGTTTTCAATGTGAAGACATTACCTGCTCTTTAAAAAACAGTGCAGACAATCAACTTAAATCTGATTTAATTGATGATGTATATAACAATCAGTCCCCAGATATTTTTATCCTTGTGTCAGGAGATGGCGACTTTGCAAATCCAGTTAAATTCCTGCAAGACAAAAATAAAAATGTCATAATTTTTGCACGGCGAGGTAATGTAAAACAAAGTCTGAAAAACCTTGTTGACGAACTTTACTTTGTAGATGAATTGCCTCAATTGGTTGTCAATAATACTCAGCTTAAAACCACTGAGATTGAGTTTCAAATTAATTACGATGACGCTGTTATGTACCTAATTGAATCTACTAAAACTTCTTTAAGCCAAGGCAAATCTACCGTATTTGGATACATTGACAATTTGATGCGTCAACGTTGCCATAAATATCAAGGCTTTTCCTCTATTTCTATGTCTGACGGCAAGAAGTTTAAAAACTTTAGTCAGTTTGTTGATGCTGCTGTAAGAGATGGTAAAGTCCATAGACAAGGTCAGGAATTGTTTTTAGTTGAGTTGTTAGACAAACTAGCTGCTTAAAAGAGCTTTTAAAAACCCAGTTGAATCAAAGCTGGGTTTTCTCAACACCGCTATTTGCGGTTTTTTTATGTCTGAATACAATAGCACCCATAAAGTTTCCCAACAGTCAATTTCTGCAACAAGACACAAGATAAAATGCACAAACTTCTAATATTTCATAATGAAAAACTTCTGCGACAAGCACTTACCCACCGTTCTTACGTTCATGAAAACCCTGGGGAAGGCGAACACAATGAACGGCTAGAATTTCTCGGTGATGCTTTGCTGAATTTCTTAAGTGGTGAGTATCTATATAGTTGTCACCCAGAAATGGGAGAAGATGAATTAACACGGCGGCGTTCGGCGCTGGTAGATGAGAAACAATTGGCAAAGTTCGCCGAGGAAGTAGGTTTAGACTTTAGGATGCGGTTAGGAAAAGGCGCAATTCGAGACGGAGGCTACCAAAATCCTAATTTACTTAGTAGTACGTTTGAAGCAGTCCTTGGTGCTTACTATTTGGATAATGCTTCCAATATTGAAGCAGTTCGAGCAATTATAGAACCACTATTTGATTCTGTAGATCCTAAGCACATAGTTGTGTCTCGTTCTAATGTAGACTCAAAAAATCGCTTTCAAGAATGGGTGCAACGCAACGTTACCCCCACTCCTCCTAAATATTTCACAGAACAAATAGGTGGCCCTTCTCATGCACCAGAATTCATAGCCAAGGTATTGGTAGATGAAAAAATTTATGGCGAAGGTAAGGGACGGAATAAGAAAGAAGCAGAGAAAGCTGCTGCTGAGGATGCGCTAACTAAGTTGAAAAAACAAGGGTTGTTGTAAAAATGTTTTTTGATTTCACGCAGAGGTGTAGACAATAATTTTACGTCTTGGCGCGAAATCAACTCTCTATTTGTAAGGGCAAAATTACAGTGAAAGTAGAACCAACTCCCACCTCAGAAACTAAGTTAATTTGACCTTGTAGTAGTTTTACTAACCGCGAAACGATCGCTAACCCCAATCCTGTACTATCAGGGAGATAGGGACGATCGCTAAAACTGACGCGAAAGTAGGGTTCAAATATCTGGGCTTGGTTTTTTGGTGCAATGCCAATTCCAGTGTCAGAAACTGCGATTGCCCATCTCTGGTTCTCCAATACCTGACACATTATAATAATAGTCCCCGACTCTGTATAGCGAATCGCATTACTAATAAGATTTGTAATAATTTGTTGGCATTGAAAAGGATCTGTGATTAATTCTTTGGGAGCGCGATCGCAATCTACTACGACTTTTAAATTTTTCCCAGCAGCTAAAGGTTCCAACATTTCACAGATATTATTGATTAATTCAGGCACATCTGTGGGTGCTAGTTGAAGTTTTATCTGTCCTGCTTCATAGCGCGAAAGTTCTAATACATCGTTAATTAGGTGGAGTAATTGTCTACCGTTACGTAGTACCCTCTCAATATGTTCTAAATTGGTTGAGGTGTCTTTTATCTGTGTATTGCGTCGTTGTTGGCGTAAAAACAGATCCGAGTAACCAATAATGGAAGTTAGAGGATGTTTCAATTCGTGGGCTAGTTGCGAAAGATACTCTTGATTGGCGCTCATTAAGCGGGTAAGTTCTTCATTATGTAGCGTTAGTGATAATTGCAACTGCTGTAATTCTCGCAAGCGTTCGTCAACATAACTCTTAAAACATCGAGCGATCGCTTCGTCTATGATAGCGTCAATCAAACGCATAGAACGAATTATATCTACAGGTGTTCCCTTTAATAAATCTGCGTGTATGGCATCAAATATTACCGTTCTCAGCAGATGATATTCTCTGGCAATTTCTGCTGGGTCAAAACCTTGTTCTGCTCGAATAGCTCCATGCTGAAAACTAGCAGTCACTATCGACTGAATATCATTATCCTGAGATTTTGAAAGCACTGTTACCATTGCTTGTAAAACATCAGGGATATGATCCTTCACTGCTGTATAAGATAGGTCATCAGCACTTTCAATCCGTCTATCCTTGCGAACTGCTGCAACCCATTTATCGATGATGGTGTCCGTTTTTTCAGCCAGTACTTGACTAAAATCCATTATGTTAAATTCAGCTAGGAGATAGATGAGCAAACTGCCATATCCAATTAGTTTAGCGAGTGCAGTGGGTTTTTACCAAGTTTATGAATTTAATTCACCTACCAAAAGAAATAGATTTTACATATTCGTTTATTTGCTGATTAACTCTCCGTATCTAAAATTTCTCCAGTATAATCTATTTTAAGTTAAGAAATATTAAGCAAGCGGATAACAAGATTAATGCTTGACTCAACTATATTATTTAGCTTTGTGTGCAAGTAATTCACTTACAACAGACTAAAAATATAAATTTTATTTATACCCAAAAATCAAGGAGATACGCCGAATTGCAGTATTAAAATCAACAATATTTATCATCGAACAGATGGCTTTTACTGAGCATCAATGTTATATTGTGCATAATTTAGTATCCATTAGAGTAAGTCAGCCTAATTCAGCGTGTCACAGTGCATAACGCTGGAGCGGAGGAACCAAATTGTGGGGCGTATCTTATAGAAAGTGAAGAGTTAAAAGTGAGAAGTGAAGAGTTAACTCAGCATGGGCTAAACGCCCCGCTACCGCTAACAGCACTTGGTACTCAACACTTTAAAAGAAGGGCATCTCTCAGCCCTAGCCCGTCAGCTAACTTCGTAGGCATTGGGAGGAGACTGAAGAGACGGCATTTTTATAATGTTCCGATCTCATCGGTGTCCAAGGCTGGTACTGCTCGGATTCTTTGTACCTGCACTTAAATCTGTTGAGGTCGTAAATGATATTTCAACTAAATTTGGCTGCGATCGCTGCGATCGCAACACAAGCTGCGTGGAAAAAGACAAAACCTGTCATCCTCAGAGATGTATTTATTTTACCAGTATTGGGCTTCTTGGGAATAATTGTGCTGTGGTGGATTATTGCACTTGCCAACCATGAATTAATGCCCACTCCACCAGAAGCACTCATTGCTAATCTAGACTACATCTTAAATCCCTTCTACCAAAGAGGCCCAGGGAACTTGGGAATTGGTTGGTTGTTGATCGCAAGTCTGCGCCGGGTATTACTGGGTTTTTTGTTAGGAGCAGTAGTAGCGATTCCTGTGGGGTTTTTAATTGGGATGTCTAGATCGGCAATGCTAGCGCTTAATCCGATCATTCAAATTTTTAAACCCGTATCACCCTTAGCTTGGCTTCCTATCGCCTTAGCAATTTTCAATTTAGCAGATCCTTCAGCCATTTTTGTCATTTTCATTACCTCCTTATGGCCGACAATTATTAATACCGCTTTAGGAGTTTCTAGTGTTCCCAAAGATTATTTAGATGTGGCACAAGTGCTAGAAATGCCCCGTTGGAGACGGATTACCAAAATAATTTGGCCTGCAAGTTTACCGTATATTTTTACAGGTTTACGGATTAGTTTAGGTATAGCTTGGCTAGTAATCGTTGCTGTGGAAATGCTTACAGGTGGTATTGGTATCGGCTTTTTCGTCTGGGATGAATGGAGTCGTTTAAACCTGAGTTCAGTCTTTTTAGCTGTATTCATAATTGGCTTAACCGGGTTAGTTTTGGATTACGCCGTGGGCAAACTCGAAGAATTAGTAACCCATCGTCCGAAAACTTCCAACTAACAAAATTCGACTGCGATCAAAACAGCAAGATGTAACCAAACTCTGCGCTTCTGCGTGAGCAATTCATCACAAATGGAGCTATAAAAATGGGTGATATAAACTGGACTCGACGAGATTTTATTAAGGGAATAGGAGCAACCACAACTGGGATAGCGCTGTCCTCCTGTGGAATTTCAGGAGATAGATCCGCCAAAGGGCTAACAGAAGAAGCCTTGGCTGTACAACCAGTAGTTAGATCGCAAGACTTAGAAAAATCCGATCTCACCATTGGTTACGTTCCCGTTAATGATTGTGCGCCATTTGCGATCGCCTGGAAAAAAGGCTTCTTCCGCAAATATGGTTTGAACGTCACACTCAACCGCGAGGCTAGCTGGGCCACCTCCCGCGACGGTTTAATTTTTGGTCGCCTAGATGCTTCACCCGTAGTATCTGGTGCCGTCACCAACGCCAGAATTGGTGCAGAAGGCGCACGTCACGCCCCCTTGTGTGCAGCAATGACCATTCACCGCCACGGTAACGCCATGACGATGAACAAAGCCATGTGGGATTTTGGGCTGCGCCCATGGTATGAGTATCAAGAAAAATATGGCGATGGTGCTTTAGAAGCCTTTGGGCGCGATTTCCGAGGTTACTTTGACAAGCAACCACCAGAAAACAGAGTTTGGGCAGTAGTATTAAGTTCTTCCATTTACGAATACTTTATCCGTTACTTATCCGCTGCCGCAGGTGTTGATCCCCTGAAGGAGTTCCGCGTCATCATCGTACCGCCACCCCAAATGGTGACAAACGTGCGGATTGGTGCAATGCAAGCTTACATGGTTGCAGAACCCTGGAATACAAGGGCAATAACAGGTAACGAAAACATCGGTTTTACCTTTGCACAAGGTAAGGAAGTCTGGTTAGGACACCCAGATCGTTTATTGGGAGTGATGGAATCTTTCATCGATAAATATCCCAAAACCTATCGTTCCCTAGTTAAGGCAATGATTGAAGCTTGCCAATATTGCAGCAAAGCAGAAAATCGCCAAGAAGTTGCTGAGCTGCTTACAGAACGTTCCTTTACAGGTGCAAGACCCAAAAAGAAAGATGCCCCAATTGCGAAGTTTACCAGTCCCGGAATTCTCGGCAACTATAACTATGGCGGCTTTGACGGCAAAGACCGCACCATCAAAGCCGCCGACACCACGATTTTCTTCGATATTCCTGACAACCTTCCGAAACAACCAGGAGAACACTCAACATTCTTATGGCGATCGAGAAGTATCTGGTTAATGACACAAGCAGCACGGTGGGGACAAATTAAGGAATTCCCCAAAAATGCGGAGAAACTAGCCGGACAAGGCTGGAGAACAGATTTATATCGAGAGATAGCATCTGAAATGGGCATCGAGTGTCCCAAGGATGATTACAAAATCGAACCACCAGAGGTATTTATAGATAAGAAAGGCTTCGATCCCAGCGATCCTGTGGGTTATCTGAATAGTTTTGCTATCAGGGCTAACGCTCCCACTAACTTTTTCATGTCTTAAATCCCAACTTTAAATCTTGACCTTGGCAATTTTAGATTTTAGATTTTCGGTACAAATCGCGGTTAATCCAAAATTGATTGACTAAATTATTTCGGGAGCCTTTGATGATGGAATATACCTCATTACCTATTAATACCCAGACAGGAGTTCTGCCCCGCACTGGATTTTTAGAAATTGAAAATTTAGTCAAGTCTTATCCGACACCTGATAAAGATAACTTTGTCGTTTTAGATGGAGTTAATCTAACGATTGGTGAAGATGAATATATTTCTGTAATTGGTCACTCTGGTTGTGGGAAATCAACTCTATTAAAGATAGTAGCTGGTTTAGAAAAAGCCACTTCCGGATCAGTTCGGCTTGATGGCAAAGAAATCCGTCAACCAGGAGCCGAAAGGATGATGGTATTTCAAAACTATTCATTGTTGCCTTGGTTAACCGTGCGAGAGAATATCCGTTTAGCTGTGGATGAAGTGCTAAAAAATGCTAATCGGGCTGAAAAAATCAGCATTGTAAATGAACACTTGGCAATGGTAAACTTGACGGCGGCAGCTGACAAATATCCTGATGAAATCTCTGGAGGGATGAAACAAAGAGTAGGTATTGCCAGAGCCTTAGCAATTCGTCCCAAAATGTTGCTGATGGATGAACCTTTTGGGGCACTAGATGCGCTAACTCGCGGCAAATTGCAACGGCAGGTATTGGATATTTGGGAAAACCATCGGCAAGCAGTGATGATGATTACCCACGATGTAGACGAAGCAATTTATATGTCCGATCGCATCGTCTTGATGACCAATGGCCCATCTGCTAGTATAGGAGAGATTTTAGAAGTTCCTTTTGAGCGTCCACGCGATCGCGCCGCCATGCGAAACTCAAAAGAATATTTTGAACTCCGCAACCACGCCCTGAATTTCCTCGATCGATATTTTGCCCAAGACGAGTAAATTTAGATTATCATTTTTTTTAGTGGGTAGCCTAATTCAAATTCATCAAAGCTGAATTTGGAACGGAGGAACCAATGTTTGGGGCTAATCTTACGAGAGACACCTTCCAGTCTTAGCCCGTCAGCTAACTCCGTAGGCAATGGAAGGAACTCCCAAGATTTTGGCTGTAATACAGTTATTATTGGGGTTTCCTTGACTGATTTCAGATTTGCAATTTTGGTTATCGTTACTCAATCTAAAATCCAAAATTGTTCGACTAAGGATAGCCGAAGTCTAAAAATCTAAAATTTGTCCCCCTGCTTCTTTCTCATTACTAATTCATTTCATTGGGAGAAGTAAAGCTGTGAAAATCAAGCCAATGTTAGCACGTCTGCAAAGTGCCACAGGTCGAGATGACTTAATTGAACAAATGGTACTGCTGCCAGAACCCAAAAAACCTTTTTCTAAAAAACCTCAAGAATCAAAAGCAGTTAACTTAATTGTTGCATACAACGCATCTCCTAACAGTCATACAGCACTAGATATTGCTTTCTGGATTGCCCATCAAACCCGTCTAGCTACTAATGCAGAAGTTACAGTTCAGGCTGTTTATGTATTAGAAGACAATCAAAGCAGTCAATATCCAAATATCTTGAGCTTTCCACAACAGCCTTCATTAGAATGTCAAATTAGTGAAGTATCAAAGTCTGTTACACAGGTGTTAACTCAACCCAAATTGCAGACAGTGGTAACTCCCTTGCAACAAGCAGATATAATTCTCTGGCAAGCCCGAAGTCTGGCTGAAGAATGGCAAGGTTCTTTCAAATCTCATTTGCGGTTTGGCAGCATTTCCACAGAACTTCACAAAGTTGTTGAATCAGAAGCCGCCGATATTCTATTTCTCGGTTGCCAATCTGTTAATCATCCGATGATTGAAGCATTAGGTTATAATTTCCCCTGCGCAGTTTTGGGTATTCCCAGTTGTATTGATGAATAATCGCTGTTTAAAATTTCAGTAATTTTTATCCAATTGCAATCATAGATAAGTCACCTAAAACTAGGTGGCTTTTTTCGCTAATATGCAACAAATAAAACTTCAGGAGTGAGATGTGGACAACTGGCAAGCAATCCTTAGTGTAATTACATTTATAAGTGTCATTATTTTAGTGATGACCGAATGGGTACATCTCACCATCGCGGCATTATTGGGAGCATTATTATTAGTTTTTACCAACGTCATGACTTTAGAAGAAGCTGTTGGTTATATCGGCAACAGTCATGGAACACTAGGTTTATTCTTTGGAGTTATGGTGCTAGTACGAGCTTTTGAACCTACCAAGATATTTGATTATTTAGCAACTCAAATAGTACTCCTGGCTAAGGGACAAGGTAAGCGTCTATTACTCGGTATTGTGGCTATTGTGACACCCATCTGTGCAGTTTTACCAAATGCCACAACAGTAATGTTATTAGCGCCTTTAATTCCACCAATGGCAAAGGAAGTGGGGATAAATTTTGTTCCCTTGTTAATTTTAATGGTATTTGTTGCTAATAGTGCCGGACTCCTAACTTTAGTTGGAGATCCAGCTACCTTTATTGTTGGTGATGCTGTGAATATCAGCTTTACAGATTATTTATTGGAATTGAGTTTAGGAGGGGTAATTGCCGTTGCTATAGTAATTGCAACACTACCATTTTTATTTCGTAAAATTTGGAATACCCAGTTAGATAATTTAGAAGAACTGCCACATCCACAAATCAATCATCCACGAGCTTTAAGCTTTGGTGCAGTTATAGTATTTTTCGTCCTGCTATTTTTTGTCGTTGGAGAAACTCTACCAGTTCCGGTTTCGCCTGCTGCCGCAGCTTTGTTAGGAGCAGCTTTAGCTTTGCTGTTATCTCACCATAGCAAAATCGATTCAGTTAACAATATTTTGCGGGATGTAGACTGGAGTACATTAATATTTTTTATGAGTATTTTTGTGCTAATTGGAGGGTTAGAAAAAACAGGTGTAATTAATGGTTTATCAGGAATATTGGCAGCAATATTAGGAAAAAATATTATCTTGGGTTCCCTAGTTTTATTATTTTTTGTAGGTATATTATCCAGCGTAGTCCCCAATATTCCTTTAGTGGTGGGGATGGTTCCCTTACTCAAACAATACATTGTTACTGTGGGATTAGCACCCGCAGAAGTTCTAGCGCAAGATTTTCAAGGGCAGTTTCCCCCAGAAGTATTACCGCTTTTTTATGCCATGATGTTTGGTGCAACTTTGGGAGGTAATGGCACATTAGTAGGGGCATCATCTAATATCGTCGCTGCCGGTATTTCTGAGCAGCATGGACGACGCATCTCGTTTAAAACTTTCCTTCACTACGGCATTCCAGTGATGCTGTTGCAACTGGTAGCTTCGGCTTTGTATGTGTTGTTTCGCTTTCTGCTTTAGATAAAGGTAGGGGCAATTCATAAATTGCCCCTACCTGGAAACTAGGGTTTAGATTATTATTTGCAGAAGTCTTATATAGCTGTGGATACTAATAGCTAATTATGTGCAATACATCGCGTAAGACACTATAGCCAGCTAAATCCCAAAGCAAATAGGCGAGAAAACCAATTGCTGCCAAACGACCGTTCCAGATTTCGGCTTGAGGAGTCCAGCCAAACAAAAAAGCATTGCGGTCTACACCATTGTAGGCTTTAGCAACAGGTGCTAAATCAGTAGAAGATCGAGGTTCCATTTTTTTCTCCAATATCCAGTAAGTTTTCAAAGGTTCAATCTTTAGTAGCCAACTAAGTGCAGTACGTCGCGTAAAACGCTATAGCCAGCTAAATCCCAAAGTAAATAGGCGAGAAAACCAATTGCTGCCAAACGACCATTCCAAATTTCGGCTTGAGGAGTCCAGCCAAACAGAAAAGCGTTGCGATCTACACCGTTGTATTCTGGTGCAACAGTTGGTAAATCAGTAGAAGACCGAGTTTCTTGAGTTGCCATTTGTTTCTCCAAAATTTCTTAGCTTTTTAGATGTTGAATTTCTAGCAGCCAATCAGATGTAAGACATCGCGCTGGACACTATCACCGACTAAATTCCAAAGCAAATTACTCTTTTACAAGTATTGGCAAATCTCTGGAATAATGAGTTGCCATCTTGTTGTCGTCAACAATTCATTTGTTAACTTTAATGTAGCTATTTATAACTAGATTGCTTTCTGCCTGTAGGCACAAACTACAGGCACTTCTTCTGGACGATACTCAACAACATATTAGTGCAGACAAATCCACCCTGAGAGGGTGATAAAAAGATAATTATAAATAAATGTAAAGTTCTAGTAATTAAACTATAGCTTAATCAAAATCAATCATTTTGATTAAGCAGTTAAAATTAAGAGTGTGGCTACCAATAATTAACCAAGTTTTTAACTACTTTTACCGTTAGATAACAAAATTTATATCTTTTGCTGTATATGGTTTTCAGCCTTTGGAGAGATGCTTTCAACAGCTAAATTCTACGATTCTGAACTAAACAGTTAGGTATTGCCATAGGTACAGACAAAAATACTAAGAGTTGCTTCTCAAGAAAATCTTAATTCCCCAAATTTAAACTTAGTAGAAGGAAATACAATGTTCCAAAATACGGAAATCATGCTGGGACTCTACAAACCACTATTGTGGTTAGCACAGATTCCAGTAGATCCCTCAAACGTCACGCCAGCACAGGCATCGGTTCTGACTTCCGGGCCGCGCTTTTTTGTGGCCTTAATCTCCGGCGTGATCCTAGCCTTTGCTTTCCAATTAGTTCTAACTAATCTCTCCCTTGCAGCAGGTATTTCCTATCTGGGGCACTCATCTGACTCGGATTCAGATTCTGGGGAAGTCGGAAGTTTGGGCGGCAACATTCGCAAAATCGGTACAGCAGTTGGGATTTGGACGTTATTCACTGTAACGATCGCTTTATTAATTGCCTGTTTTCTGGCAGTTAAATTAAGCCTTGTAATCTTAGACCCAGGCTTAGGAGCAATTCTCGGTTTGGTAATTTGGGGTGCTTACTTTTTACTCCTGGTTTGGGTGAGTTCCACTACTGTGGGTTCCTTAATTGGCTCAGTCGTAAATACGGCAACTTCTGGTTTTCAGGCGATTATGGGCACAGCTACAGCCGCACTAGGCGCGAAGGCTGTCAATAATCAAGTTGTAGCAACAGCTGAAGCCGCCGCCGCCGCCGTCCGCCGAGAACTAGGAAGCGGCATCGACCCTGGAAGTATTCGGGAGAACATAGAAGATTATTTAGATAAGCTGCGTCCACCAGAGTTAGATGTGTCGAAAATTCGGAGTGATTTTGAAAATTTACTCAACGATCCCCAATTAAAAGCGATCGCAGGGACTCCAGATATTCGCAACATTGACCGCCAAAAGTTTATCGAGTTAGTCAGCAGCCGTACCGACCTTTCCAAAAAAGACGTTACCCGCATTGCTGATACTTTATATAAGGTTTGGCAACAGGTAGTGAGCCAACATTCACCCACCGAAGACCGGATGGGTGAGTTAATGGATTATCTGAAATCACTTCCAGCAGGACAAAGTAAGACAGATGAACTTAACGCCAAGCTGGATCGATTAGTTGCAGAAACACGTGGTTCCAAGGATGCTGACCAAAAGGCATCTACTACTGGGCCAATTCAAAGTACCATCCAGCAAGGACTATCGGCATTAACCGGCATTGTGTTGGGACGCACAGATTTATCTGATTTGGATGTGGAAAAAATCTTAGGTAGCCTTACCACAGCCAAAGATAAAGTCACCCAACAAGCAGATAAGCTAGGTTTGCCAACACCATCACAACCCTATAGCCCAATTCGATCTGATATCGAAAATTATCTGTACAACACTTATGCTTGGCAACTAAGCCCAGAAAAAATTGCCCAAGAATTTCGTGATGTAATTTACGACCCAGCAGCTGATCCTGGAATAGTCCGCAGAGAACTAGAAAGATTATCACGTAACGATTTCGTCAAAATTCTCCAACAACGAGGACTACTTACCCAAAGCCAAATTCAGCGCATTGCAGATCGGCTAGAAGTTGTCCGCAAAGATGTGCTGGTGACAGTTACAGGTATCGAAGAAAGAGAAATAGTCCAAGACTTGCAACGCGCAGTAGAAAGTTATCTGCTCGTTACCCCGAAAACAGATTTGACACCTGAAGGCATTGAACAGAATTTTAAACCACTGTTGCAAGACCCAGATGCAGATTATGAGACCCTGACATTACGACTGGCGCACATTGAACGTCAGGAAATTCGGGAGATATTGCTAGAACGGAATGATATCCAGCTATATGAAGTAGACAGCATTCTGGATGAATTGGAAAAACAACGCGATCGCGTCTTGATAGAATCCAAAGGATTAGCTGAACAAGCACAATATCAAGCAGAAACCCTGTGGTTGAATGTAGAATCATATCTGCGTAACACCGGGAAATCTGAACTGAATCCTGATGCTATCCGCGCGGAGTTCAAAAAGCTATTAGAAGATCCCCAAGCTGGAATTAGCTCAATTCGGGCGCGGTTGTCTCGCTTTGACCGCGATACCTTGGTGCAATTGTTGAGTCAGCGCCAAGATTTGAGTGAAGATCAAGTTAATCAAATCATCAATGCGGCTGAGGAGTCGTGGCATAATATTCGCCACACACCCCAAGCTGTAGTGGATAAAGCCAAAGAGCAATACGACTCTGTTACCACCACGATCGCAGATTATCTACGGAATACTGGTAAACAAGAACTCAATCCTGAAGGTATTCAACGAGATTTGACCAAATTGTTTGAAAATCCTAAAGAGGGAGCCAGCGCACTGCGCCGTCGATTGTCGCAGTTAGACCGAGATACACTGGTGAAGTTGCTCAGTCAACGTCAAGATTTGAGCGAACAACAAGTCAATGAAATTATTGATTCCACACAAACTTCGATTCGTAACTTTATACGTGCGCCTCGTCGTTTAGCTACTCGTACACAGCAAAGAGCAGAAACATTCAAAGCTTATCTGGAAGAGTATCTGCGCCAAACTGGTAAAGAAGAACTCAATCCTGAAGGTATTAAACGCGACCTACAATTACTCTTGCACGATCCGCGAGTGGGGGTAGAAAGTTTTAGCGATCGCCTTTCCCATTTTGACCGTTCTACAATCATCGCCCTGCTGAAAATTCGGGAAGATATGTCTGATGAAGAAGCAGCGCGGATTGCCGATAATATTGTATCCGTCAGGGATCAATTTGTAGAACAAGTGCGGAATATCCAACGAGGCATTCAAGATGCAATTGATGGGGTTTTTGCCCGCATCCGCAACTATCTTAACTCTCTGGATCGCCCGGAACTAAATTACGATAGTATCAAGCGCGATGTCCGCATATTTTTTGACGATCCTCAAGCGGGATTTGATGCCCTGCGCGATCGCCTATCTTCTTTTGATCGTGAGACTTTAGTAGCAATTATGAGTTCTCGTGAGGACATCTCTGAGGAAGATGCCAACCGGATCATCGACCAAATTGAACGGGCCCGCAACACAGTATTGCAACGTGCAGAACGCATACAGCAAGAAGCCCAACGCCGCCTAGAACAGGTAAAGCATCAAGCACAGCGACAAGCTGAAGAAACCCGCAAAGCCGCAGCTACAGCAGCGTGGTGGCTGTTTGCCACAGCATCCGTCTCCGCCGTTTTCTCTGCATTAGGAGGAGCGCTGGCTGCAAGGCCGTAGTTTAGCAAGTTGTCTCCGCTCACATTCAAGCCTCCCATTATCGGGAGGCTTTTCTATGTGTCATTTGTCATTTGTCATTTGTCCTTCAATGCAGTTCAGTTAAGCCTAAAACTCTTTGCCAAAGTCAATTTTTCTAACGTAGATGCGGAGCGGCTTGCCGCAGGCTACCGCAAAGAGAACAAAGAAATGCTTAACCCAAGCGTATTGCTTTATCCTTTGTTAAAAACCAATGACCAATGACCAATGACTAATGACATAACAGCTTAAGAAACACCATTTTTCTTAAACCACGCCAAAAGACGTTTCCAACCGTCCTTAGCTTCTTTTTCGCGGTAGGAGGGTCGATAATCGGCAAAAAAAGCGTGGGGTGCATCAGGGTAGACGATGATTTCAGATTTGCTGCTGCTAGACTTTAAGCGATCGCGCATCTGTTCTACTGTATCAAGAGGAATACCCGTATCTTTGCCACCGTAGAGTCCGAGAATGGGGACTGTCAGTTTTGATGCAATATCAATTGGATACTTGGGCTGAAGTTCGGTAGCATCGCCCACAAGTCGCCCATACCATGCAACACCTGCCTTCACCTTGGGATTGTGTGCCGCATACAACCAGGTAATGCGCCCACCCCAGCAGAAACCTGTAATCGCCAATTTATTGGCATTGCCTTTAGCTGATTTGACAGCCCATTTTACCGTGGCATCGAGATCGGATAACACTTGAGAATCTGGTACTTTGGCAACAATTGGGCGAATCTCGTCTATACTGCTTAACTTAGTGACATCACCTTGACGGATGAATAATTCCGGTGCGATCGCCAAGTATCCCAACTGAGCAAAACGACGAGTAACATCTTGAATATGCTCGTGTACACCAAAGATTTCTTGGATTACCAAGACAATTGGGAAATTTTCACCAGTGGCCGGTGCTGCTCTGTAAGCAGGAATTTCGCCATCTTTGACGACGGGAATTTTCACTGCACCAGCTACCAACCCCTTAGCATCGGTAGCGGTGACTTGAGCAGAAATGGGTTGCACTGCCAAGGCAAAACCCGTCGCCAAGGTGCTTGTTGCGATAAATTTGCGGCGTGTTATTTCTTTCATCATCTCTACCTTAAATTGGCGGAAACTTGATTTTTGGTTATCAGTACAGTAGTACGACAACAAATATTAAAATTTATGAATCAGCTTACCGTAATATCTTAGATTCGTTTGCTGTCCAAATGTTTTTTCTATGTGGCTCTTGTCAGAGAAAAGCCGCCTGTATTGGCAAAGAATAAGCCACTGGAATAAACAATTTTCTGTACTGAGTTCCATTCTGGCTAAGTTCCCATATCTCAAATGCGCGGAAGGGTAGGTGTACAAATTCTATAGCCCCCAAAAAGTGATTATATTCCAAGCACAGTAAGGCTTTCAACCTATTATTCCCCTAATCCTCATCCGCGCAATCTCTAAAATGCTTATCAAAACACGATTTCAGCCTTTAAATTTTCCTGGCGCTCTTTCCAAACAAATTCTGTAATGTTATGATTGCCCTTGAATCGCGCAACTGTACCTTGAAAACTAAATACAGCTCGGGTTTCAGGCTCCCGCATTGCAATTTATCAAAATCCCTATTAGGGATTGAAACTTTTTCTGGAGGTGACAATCACGATAGTAATAAGGTTGCAATTTATCAAAATCCCTATTAGGGATTGAAACCAAGCTTTGGTAATTTGTGCAAATCGCAGCAATAGTTATTGCAATTTATCAAAATCCCTATTAGGGATTGAAACCTAACTAAAGTTAAGGAAGAATTTTAATGTCAAAAATTGCAATTTATCAAAATCCCTATTAGGGATTGAAACTTTACCCCTGGCATGAAAGCGGGAGTTCCTGAATAATATTGCAATTTATCAAAATCCCTATTAGGGATTGAAACCTCGATAAACGGGTCTATAAACCCATTGATTCTGATTGCAATTTATCAAAATCCCTATTAGGGATTGAAACAACTATGGCAGCATCGGCTCAACCTTTGGTAATGATTGCAATTTATCAAAATCCCTATTAGGGATTGAAACTCTTAATGCCCTTTGAAAGTCCGGTAAACCTATTGGATTGCAATTTATCAAAATCCCTATTAGGGATTGAAACGGGTAATAGTTTGGGTAACGATCAACATCCAAAGGATTGCAATTTATCAAAATCCCTATTAGGGATTGAAACTAGCAAAAATTCCTGGAATATTGGGAGGAATTAATGAGATTGCAATTTATCAAAATCCCTATTAGGGATTGAAACATCTTTTATGACATCGAAAATGACACCAAGAATGAATTGCAATTTATCAAAATCCCTATTAGGGATTGAAACCTGACCCTAACTACTATTGGGTATCTATAGTGGAATTGCAATTTATCAAAATCCCTATTAGGGATTGAAACGTGAGACTGCACGTGGACATTTAGCATCTGCTGTTATTGCAATTTATCAAAATCCCTATTAGGGATTGAAACGACACAGAGCGCCAGAAAAAGATAGACGACGGAAATTGCAATTTATCAAAATCCCTATTAGGGATTGAAACGGCTATGCGGTAGTGGATGCGCTGAACCGACGCAAATTGCAATTTATCAAAATCCCTATTAGGGATTGAAACTTTGAATCCATTCTCAGTACCTAAAGACCGCATAGAATTGCAATTTATCAAAATCCCTATTAGGGATTGAAACCAAATCTTAGCCAGTGGATTAACCTTTTTAGTATTATTGCAATTTATCAAAATCCCTATTAGGGATTGAAACATTATTAATCCTTTGGGGTAAAATGCGCGATGAGTATTGCAATTTATCAAAATCCCTATTAGGGATTGAAACAGCTTACCTCTGGGAAGGTAACGAAAACCTGGAATTGCAATTTATCAAAATCCCTATTAGGGATTGAAACTAGTTTGTAGCTATTTTCTAGCCGTAAATCTATACTATTGCAATTTATCAAAATCCCTATTAGGGATTGAAACTAGTCGCGATCGCGTTGCAGCTTTAATTGAGCAGGGTAAATTGCAATTTATCAAAATCCCTATTAGGGATTGAAACTATTTGATTCATGGCAAACACAAGCCAACACAATTGCAATTTATCAAAATCCCTATTAGGGATTGAAACCTAAAATAGTGCGATCGCACGGTTTGACTAGTTGATTGCAATTTATCAAAATCCCTATTAGGGATTGAAACTTAAGGGCAGCAAAAAGAAGACAGATTTCTGAAATTGCAATTTATCAAAATCCCTATTAGGGATTGAAACGATTCCGATCAACCCAGAGTACCTGGCAGTTAATACCATTGCAATTTATCAAAATCCCTATTAGGGATTGAAACTTTTAGGAAGGTACTTTGTGATATTGCGTTGAATAGCATTGCAATTTATCAAAATCCCTATTAGGGATTGAAACCAACGACCACCACCAAGGCGCTCATGCTTTTCAAATTGCAATTTATCAAAATCCCTATTAGGGATTGAAACACAAAAATACCACACTTCTAAAATTCTTCCATCCATTGCAATTTATCAAAATCCCTATTAGGGATTGAAACGAGTGCGCTAAGTCGGCAAAAAATTGGGATGATACATTGCAATTTATCAAAATCCCTATTAGGGATTGAAACCAGGCGGAACGCTCGCCCTTGGTGGAGGGGGAGGGGAAATTGCAATTTATCAAAATCCCTATTAGGGATTGAAACTCAGATTACTAGCACTTTCTCTAGTGCTGCGACTTATTGCAATTTATCAAAATCCCTATTAGGGATTGAAACTGGTACTGCACCTCCGCAGCAGTAGCAATTCACTATTGCAATTTATCAAAATCCCTATTAGGGATTGAAACGCAGAAATTGGGATTTTATGGTAAACAAATTTCTGAAATTGCAATTTATCAAAATCCCTATTAGGGATTGAAACCTTTTATTTAATAGCTATATCTGCAAGATTAATATTGCAATTTATCAAAATCCCTATTAGGGATTGAAACATCGGTAAGCAGCGCAAGAGCTAACGCAACTCCACATTGCAATTTATCAAAATCCCTATTAGGGATTGAAACTCTGGAGAGAATGAAAGCACCGTGTCGGGGGTGGATTGCAATTTATCAAAATCCCTATTAGGGATTGAAACAAACCCGTACTGCTAATAGATATTGTAGCAATAATTGCAATTTATCAAAATCCCTATTAGGGATTGAAACTCGACATTTGATATGAACGCTCATCAACTTTACAAGATTGCAATTTATCAAAATCCCTATTAGGGATTGAAACAGACCAGAAAAATACCAGAACCACCGCCAAAGCCAAAATTGCAATTTATCAAAATCCCTATTAGGGATTGAAACGATTGAGTGGATGCTAGAAAGCATCGACTTGCAAAAGTCAATTTTATGAAAATAAAAACACAGATGAACACTGATAATTTCTCTGTATCCATCTGTGATTATGTGGTGTCAATACCTGGGAATTAAACCATTAGACTTGTTGTATTTCGGGACGACCATCTTCAACCACAAATGAAGCCCGTTTACTAATCGTGCCAAATGGGGTTGTGACATTTGACATAACCAAATAGTCTGTCTTCCAGTTTGTGGGAGTCAGGGAACAACGAACATAGCCCCGTTGATTATTGAAGAACTTAATATGTGGGTTATCGGGTAAGTAAGCTTCAACTGCGGGGGTGGTGTCTGATCCATCTCCACCGGAGCTAATTGAAGAACAGACGAATTCACTGCCAACTGTGGCGGATTGTGGATTATCAAAGTTAGCTTTGAGATTCATCGCCCAATGAGAATGCACATCGCCTGCTAAGGATACTGGATTAGAGGGCTGGCGCTGTCCGAGGAAAGCCATGAGGCGATCGCGCGAAGCCACATAACCATCCCATTTATCCATGCTGTAAGTTCCGCCTTCTCCTGGTTTCATGTCTCGTTGAGCAATGGGAACCTGCTGCGCCAAAACATTCCACTTGGACTGTGAGCTATTTAAACCATCGAATAACCAATCTTCCTGTGCCTTACCGGTAATGGTTGCATTCGGATCTAAATTTTCTGGGCAACGTTCTTTAGTACCATCACCACATGGCTGATCGGTGCGATATTGGCGGGTATCTAAGACATGGAAGGTTGCTAAATTACCAAAGGAAAGCCGACGGTAAAGTTGCATATCGGGGCCAACGGGACGCGATAAGGGGCGCAGTGGCATGTGTTCGTAGTAAGCCTGATAAGCAATAGCCCGCCGTTGGAGGAAAATTGCTCGATCCTGATCTGGTTCAGTATCAATTTCTGAAATATTGTTGGCATAGTTGTTTTCTACTTCGTGGTCATCCCAGGTAACAATCCAAGGAAATGCTGCATGGGCTGCTTGCAGATTGGTATCAGTTTTATAAAGGGCGTGACGGTTGCGGTAATCTTCTAAGGTGAGAATTTCTGTACTGTTGTGTTGTCTGGGACTAGTAGTTGAGATTCCCCCTTCATAGATGTAATCACCAACATGCACTACTAAATCAAGGTCGTCCTGTGCTAGATATTTGTAGGCGGTATAGAATCCCTGCTGATAGTTTTGGCAGGAGACTAGACCAAAGTTAAATTTACTCAAATAGCTATTTGCTAAAGGCGCTGTACGAGTGCGACCAATAGGGCTAGCATCTTGACCAACCAGAAATCGATACCAATACCAAGTATCAGATTGTAATCCTTCTACCACAACTCGCACTGAGTGAGCTAGTTCTGGGGTTGCAAGTACCGTACCTCTAGAGACAATGCGCCTCATGTCAGAATCAGTTGCTACTTCCCAGCGAATTGGCACATTCACAGGTGGCATTCCACCTCCCTCTAAGGGTTCAGGAGCCAGACGAGTCCAAATCACTACGCTGGTAGGATAGGGTTCGCCCGACGCTACACCCAAGGTAAAAGGATAATTAGAAAATCTACCTGTAGCGATCGCTGTTTGATGAGAAAATTGATTAGCGATCGCTAAACCAGACAATGCTCCTGCCCCGATAATTAAGTTGCGTCGTTTCATTCGACTATGCAAGAACTGCTCAAAATTCCGGTAATCTACCATTCTCTACTCCTGAGTAACAGGTAAGTTAAAGCACAGCAACAGCTAACACAAAGAAGGCAGGGTAATCGTAGGCAAAATTCGTAATTAATTCCCTTACCAAAATCAGGTTTTAATTCCCATTTTTCCCATTATTATCAATGTGTTAGATGTTATGTCGCTACAGAAAAGCCTACTAATAAGAGATTAATTTTTGGCAAAGAAAGCATTAATATCAACTTAATGAAGGTTAGATTTTAACTTTTTTCATCAATGTTACTTTTCTCTTCATCATCAAGCCAAAGCTACAAGCAAAGAGAGCGCCAAATAAAGGTGTAGGTTCAGGTACTTGTGTATAGGAAACTTTACCTGATATGGGTTCAGCATCTGGAGAAGTTCTAGAGAAAATTGTAAAATCTTCACCGATGATTTCGTAACTGATAGAACTGGCAGGATTAGATTTATCGTTGAACAGATAATCTAATGTAAAAAATGTTTGTCCTGTTAAAGATGTGGTTTGAAATGCAACAGGAAAGTCTGGATAATTCGTATCATCTTGTTCTGTGTAAATGGTAGAATCACCATCAAATTGAAAAGAGAGTGACTTAATAGTAGCTTCGGGAGTATAGTCATTACTCAGAGTTGAGTCGTCAAAGCTAAAAAAGCCATTTCCCTTAGTTACAGGACTATCAACTGTGAAAGCGTAATTAATAATTGCAGCAGATACAGATTTTGCATCTACAACAGCAAAACCTAAAGTTAGGCTAGCAGCAGCAATGGCTAATTTTGGAACTATTTTCATCTCGATTTTCCTCACAATAAACTGATATCACTGATTAGAGTAGTGATAGAAATCAATGATTCTTCCCTTTTTAATCAAGAGAAATAAGCCTCCAAGTAATTGGATGCACCTTATATTAAAATTGCGAGTTTAAGCAGACTTTAATTAGAGGTAAAATAAGATAAAATTTAAGTTTGCAATATATAGGGCTTCTCCGACTCTGCGGGAATCCCTTTTGCGTCTACATCCTGTAGTTTTCTGTGAGGGAATTCCAAATAAAAAAATATCCCAAAACTGACGCAAAAATACTCTCTATTTCTTCTTCCTCTGTGTTCTCTGCGTCTCTGTGGTATCCTGCGGCAAGCCGCTCCGCGTCTACGTTTATTTGGATAATTTATTTCTTGGAAGTCCCTAAGTCCTATAAAGATTATTGAATTCACCAAAAACCTTTTCAAATAAAAATCTTCGTTCGTATTCAGGAATAAAATCCTAGCTTTGGGGACTTAAGTCCCCAATACAGACTACTTATTATGAGTCATAACCTACAACTAAAATCAAACACGAAATGAAGACAGTCGCTATAGAATACTACTCAATTATTCTTCTAACATTTTGAAGAATCGAGTAAAGTAATCTGGAAAAGTTTTTGCTGTACAGCCAGGATCTTTAATTACAATTCCTGGAACCTTCAAACCAGTGACAGCAAAAGCCATCGCCATTCGATGATCGTGATAGGTTTCAATCTCCGCCGGGGTAATGGGGCCAGGCTCAATTTTTAGTCTATCTGGAAATTCTTCAACCTGAACCCCTAGCCGACGCAACTCTGTTACTACTGCTCGAATTCGGTCGGTTTCCTTATAGCGAATATGTTCCACGTTACGAATGGTAATCGGTGAACTAGCAAAAGGCGCGATCGCACCTAATGTTTGCACTAAATCCGATATATCATTCATATCAATATCTATGCCTTGCAATTGCTTCGGCCCTGTCACTTCGGTGTAATCATCCGAAGCTTTAACTTCGCAACCCATCTGTTCTAAAACATCTAGCCAGAGAATATCACCCTGACACGATTGTTTGGTCAAATGTTTGACGCGCACCCGTCCCCCTGTGACGGCGGCGGCGGCAAAAAAGTAAGAAGCATTTGACGCATCGGGTTCTACTGTGTAATGTCGACCTTGGTAACGTTGACCCGCTTTAATCTGAAATTGATTATCGCCGATTTGATTCACCTCCACGCCAAAATCTGCCATCAGACGACAGGTCATTTTGACGTAAGATTGAGAAACTAATGTCCCCTCAACCTCAATGCTCGTATCCTGTTGGGCATAAGGCGCAATCATCAGCAATGCCGAAAGTTGCTGACTTGTTTGGTTAGCTTTTAAACGAAAATTTCCGCCAGCGAATCCTTGGCTATAGACGGTGTAGGGCATAAACCCAGAGTTTCCCTCAAAGTTAACGGTTGCTCCACCTGTTTGCAGCACCGTCAGCATATCACCCATCGGTCGTTCTCGCATTCGGGGAACGCCATCTAGACGATATTCACCGTTACCCAGTGCCACCAACGCCGAGATAAACCGTGCTGCTGTACCTGCCAAACCCACAAATAAATCTGCCTGTTTAGCTGGGATGTCGCCTCCTCTTCCTGCAACCTGAATCTGAGCCAAATTAGGATTTAACGTAATGGGAATACCTAATTGCTCTACGCATTTGACAAAATACTCGCTGTCTTCACTAAATAAGGCATTTTCTAAAATAGAGTTACCTTGTGCCAAAGCAGCCACAAGCAACGCCCGATTGGTAAGACTTTTAGAACCAGGAATTTCTATCGTGGCATCCACTGGCCGATTTAGAGCAGGAATTGCAATGGTATCCACGTTAAACCTCTACGTAGGCGGTTAGCTACAACTTTATATATTCCCATATTGTGACCAAAAGGGGGAGGGGCGGGAAGAGGTAGGGGGCAGGGAGGCAGGGGGAGCAGGGGAGGCAAGAAGACAAGGGGGACAAGGGGGAATTATTGAACAAGTCTCTCTCTTGTCTCCCTTGTCTCTTCTTCATGTTCAATGCCCCATGCCCAATGCCCAATAGTTTGTAGTTGAGTGAAAAATTTGATCTTGCTTTTGGGAATACTTAATTTATTCACTTGAGTAATTTATAACTTAGGCATTATCAATATGAAACGGATTAAACCATTCTTATATTTTCTAACCTTTTCCTTACCATTGGGTTTGCTTTCTGCTTTGACAGCAGAGGTACACGCTCAGTCGTACCATCCCAACAAAACTTGGCAAATTAGTCAGGCATTTAAGCCACCACAGCGAGGAAAACCTCCTGCAAGTGCTGGTGGTTCTACCCGTGGCGGCTCTTGCCTAATAGGGAAAAAACTAATAACTCCCTTAATGCCTCCAGATAAATTAGGGCTGACATTTGCTCAACATCCAACATTTTTCTGGTATGTACCTCCATTTCAAGTTAAAACAGCTAAGTTTGTGCTGCTAGCTGAAGACCAGAGTGTATTTTATGAAACGTCTTTTAAGCTTCCTGCTAAACCTGGAATTATTAGCTTCAAACTTCCTGAGAGTTCCCCCGGACTTACTGTAGGTAAAACTTATCACTGGTATCTAACAATTGTTTGTAATACTCAAGACTCCAGCGACAATCCGACTGTAGAAGGTTGGGTGGAACGCACTCAACCAGGCTCATCGTTGTCGGAGGCGTTAGCAAAGGCAAATGTGTACAAGTTACCCACCATCTATGCAGAAGCGGGGATTTGGCATGAAGCGCTGACTAGTTTGGTGCAGCTACGCCGAACTGAGCCGAATAATTTTAAAGCGAAGCTAGATTGGAGACAATTTTTCAAGTCTGTAGGTTTGAGTGCGATCGCTTCAGAACCATTGATCGATTGTTGCACATCTAAGAAAGAAGGGCATGGGGCATTGGGCATGGGGCATGGGGCTAAAGCAGAATTCCCAACTCACAACTCTTCTACAGACGCGATTAATCACGTCTCTACTCCTAACTCCTAACTCCCAACTCCTAACTCAGCACTCAGCACTCAGCACTAAATCTTATGTGGGCAAAGCTGAAATCGCAAATCTGGCAATGGCGTGGTGTTTTACTTGCTGTCCCTAATATTACAGCCTTGGTGATTGCACTACGGTTGACTGGATTACTGCAATTGTTGGAATTGGCAGCACTAGATCAATTTTTTCTCCTTCGTCCACAAGAATCGCCTGATACCCGCATCGTCATAGTTGAAATTAATGAGGCAGATATCCGTAAGCAGGGCCAGTGGCCTATGTCTGATGGAAAACTTGCCAGTTTGTTAGAGAAAATCAAACAGCAACAACCCAGAGCGATTGGTTTAGATATTTATCGTGATTTACCCGTCAATCCTGGTTATGAAGCTTTACTTAAGGTGTTTAAATCTACTCCAAATTTGATTGGAGTCCAAAAAGTCTCTGATACTGTTGATAGTTCGGCAGTTGATTCGTCTCCAGAACTAAAGCGACTCGATCAAATTGGGTCAAATGATTTACCCATAGATGGGGATGGCAAAATTCGGCGATCGCTATTATACGTAAATTTAAATAATGATCAGATTCTGGAAAGCTTTGGGTTAAAGCTGGCATTGTTGTACTTGAAACCTGAAGGCATTACCGCCAAGTCATCAGCAACTAACTCTAATTATTTGCAGTTAAATCGTGGCGTTTTCCCGATTTTTGAAGCTAATGATGGGGGTTATGTCCGAGCAGATGCGGGAAGTTACCAAGTGCTGTTGAACTATCGAGGACGGATACAGCAGTTTACTAAAGTTTCTCTGGGCGAAGTACAAGATAAACCCATCCCACCAGACTTAATGCGGGACAAGGTGGTGTTAATTGGTGCTACTGCTGAGAGTTTGAAGGATCTATTCTATACGCCTTACAGCAGTAATGTCTTGACTAACACAGAACGAATGGCGGGTATAACAATTCATGCTAATTTGATTAGTCAAATTTTAAGTGCGGCAATGGATGGTCGTCCGTTGATTAAGTGCTTACCTGAGCCGCTAGAATGGCTATCAATTTTAATTTGGTCAATTATTGGTGCTAGCTTGTGTTGGCTACAACGCCACAGTAGCAACCAGAAAACCCTTATGGCTGTTAGTGTTTTGCTAGCAGGTGGCGGTTTAATTGGTGGTAGTTTTCTAGCGTTTTTGGCTGGTTGGTGGATTCCCGTTCTCCCTTCAATGCTGGCATTCGCTGGTTCTGCGATCGCACTTACTCAATATATTGCTCAAAGCGCTACCGAGATGCGAAAAACTCTCGGTCGCTATCTAACTGATGAAATCGTCGCCAATATCCTAGAAACTCCTTCTGGGTTAAAGCTAGGGGGAGAACGAAGAAAAGTTACGGTTCTTGTGTCTGATTTAAGAGGATTTTCGGCTATTTCCGAACAATTACCGCCTGAAGAAGTAGTAAAGATTTTGAATCTTTATTTAGGAACAATGACAGATGTGATTAATCAGTATAAAGGCACGATTAATGAGTTTATGGGTGATGGCATTTTTGTGATATTTGGTGCGCCAATTAGCCGCATAGATGATTCTCAAAGAGCGATCGCTTGTGCTATTGCTATGCAATTGGCAATGCAGCAAGTAAACGAACAAAATCGGCAAATGAATTTTCCCATTCTCGAAATGGGAATTGGGATGAATACAGGCGAGGCTGTAGCAGGAAATGTTGGTTCTCAAAAACGCGCTCAATATACAGTTATTGGCAGTCATGTTAATTTGGCTGCTCGAATTGAGTCTTATACCGTAGGAGGACAGATTTTAATTTCTGAAAATACTTGTAAAGATGCCAATATTGACCTTCAAATTGCTGGACAACTAAAAATAGAACCCAAGGGAATAAAACACCCTGTGACAATTTGTGAAATTCGTGGCATTGGTGGTAAATATAATTTATTCTTGCCTGATGATGATGATAAAATAATCATTCTCAATCAAGAAGTGCCTGTGGAATACACCATTTTGCAGGGAAAACATGCAGTGGGAACAGTATTTTTGGGAGCATTAATTAGCCTCTCAGAAAAAAAGGCGCAATTGCGATCGTTAGATTCTTTAGAAATATTGAGTAATCTCAAACTCAAGCTATTGATTGAAGCAGAAATGGCTACAGAAGAAGAATATATCTATGCCAAGGTGATCCAACAGTCTAATGTTGACAAGCATCTTTTTCTGCTTCGGTTTACAGCCGTTCCGCCAAAAGCGATGGCAATGCTCAATGCACTCCGTCAGCCTGAGTCAGGTTAGGGCATCAATATTTAAATGGTAACGAAAGGAGGTGTATATAAATCAGGTTAACTGAAAAAGTAGGTAGTTCAGATTTTTTTAAAACAGTAGCAATTGTTGCTGATGCAACCAAGCGATCGCGGTAAGATTTTGGACTTAAGCCCGATCCAACTCCAATAACTCCTTAATAATTCGTAATTTTTAATTTATGCTATAGAGCAACTAAGTTGAGTTATGGAGATAAAAATATGATTTTTTCTAAAACTGAAATTCAATTACATCCAAAGGACAAATGACGAACGTAAACAACTTTCAAAGACTTGTAGAACTTGCAAACGAATATGGGATTATTTGCCAGCCAACACCAGAAGAATGCTTAATTGCATCCTTGCCTGGAGATGAAGATTTTTTATTAGCTTTTACTTGGTCTGGAGCAGTTGAGGGAGAGCCGCCAGAGCATGAATTAATAGCAATTAGTGTACAGGATATAGTTAAAGAAGTGACTGTTGCAGCTTGGCAGATTCCTATTTATTTATTCGGAAACGTTTTGAGACAGGCTCAAATGCTGGTTGCTGCTCACAAAGATTTTTTTAGCTAGCAGATAAGCCTCAATACTTTTCGGGTTTTGGGGGAAAGGGTTTGAATTTACCTTTACCCTTTAATTGTTGGGTTTATCCCAAAAGTATTGAGATAAGCCCCTATAGATTAAGGCATTTAAACTGGTATTTCTCCTTCAAACTAAAAAGTTTTGAAGGGGAAATTTTTGGGTTTTCAGGTAGGGGCAATTCATGAATTGCCCCTACCTGAAAAACTTGTTAAATGTACTAGAATTGCTGTAGTTAAGAAAAGCCCTTTCAATATATAGATATAAATAGATATAAGAGGTTGTTTGAAAAGTAGTTGGCTGTGATTTTAGGCACTTATTGATCCCCCCTAACCCCCCTTAAAAAGGGGGGAAATGGAATCAAAGTCCCCCTTTATAAGGGGAGCCACTGCGGTCTTGGGGTCTCCCCAAGTGGAGCATGTGGCGTGGATTTAGGGGGATCTAAAAGGATTTCATACATCACTAAGAACTTTTCAAACATCCTCTAAAGTTTTTCGTTGATTAACAGAAGACGGAGATCGGAAAAAGCACATGGTTCGCTGGCAACTATTTACCGCAAATGATATCCAGATGAACTTCCCCAGTGCTGATATCTTAGTGATATTCCTGATAGACTTTACTTGCACTGTAAGATTTAATCGGATAACCTGAGCGATCGCAATTGTTTTCTAAGAAAATCAATGAACAAATTCCTACTGAGTTTGCTTTCTTCTCCTGTGCTGATTAGCTCCATTCTCTCTATGGGAGTAATGCTGAATCAAGCACAAGCTATAGAGCCACAATCAGCAACCCAAACCACAGACCGTCTATCTTGTATCCGCAATAAACATAAAGTGGGTTTAGTATGTGCCAGGGCTTCTGTATTGGCTCAAATTCCTAACTATCAGCGTGAAATAGAGTTTTCTAAAGAAGATGCTCCCATGTTGGAGTTCAATAACGAAGAAAGCGATATGGCAATCGACTTATTTGGTTGCGACTGTGCTGCTTGTATAAATTCTTTACGTCAGATGCGTGGCGCAACACCTTTAGTATATTAGGATACTACACATTTATCTTTGTTTTAAGCAACATCCACAAGCTTTAGTGAGGACACAACATTGTTGAGCCCTCACTGAAGCTTTTGATATTCCAATAATTACGCTGATTTTTCCACACGCAAACCAAAGTAGGTCAAAACAAGCTCAGTTGAGCCACTATTGACAACTTCATGTACCTCTCCAACTTCTATCGCTACGCAATTCCCTGGAAGCAGGGGGTATTCTGTACCATCAATATGAATTACTCCTGAACCAGCTTCCACAAAGAATACTTCGCACATATCTTGATGCGCGTGTGCTGGTGCGGTTTGTCCGGGAGCAAAACGCGCTTGAGAGAAGTTAGTTAGGTGAGGCAAATCGCCGAAGCGTAACATCACCTTTTTCTTGATTTCGGGATTGTGAGAGACAGACTCTTCTGGCAAGTCTTTCAGAGAATTGGTAATCATTCGGGTCTTAAATCGTTAGATAATTCCACAATACCCCTAGACCCATCAATCCTTACCCGTTGACCATCTTGCAAAAGCCATGTAGCACCCCGAACATCCATTACAGCAGGAATACCGTACTCACGAGCCACGATCGCACCGTGAGAAAGCCGTCCACCAACTTCGGCAATTAATCCTCCAGCCCTTAATAACAAAGGGGCCCAGCCGGAATCTGTGTAAGGCACTACCAGAATCGTATCTCGATCAATCTCTGGCACATCTTGTAAATTTCGCAACACCTTTACCCTGCCTTCAGCTTGCCCGTGACTGGCTCCAATCCCTTGTAAAATTTGGTCAGAGTAGAGCGCAGAAGGAGCTAAGGGGTGGGGAGGTGTATTGCCGTAAACTAAAAGTGGCACTTGAATGAACTCGCTATCTTGAAAGAATTGCGATCGCCTCGATTCCACTAACTTATCTAACTCTTCAATCAGCCTAGAATCGTCACCCTCGACTAAACGCCGCACTTCATCAAAGTTGAGAAAAAAGATATCTCCTGTTTTCTGGAGTAAGCCGGATTTTAACCAAATCTTCTCTAAAGCTACAAAACTCCAACGCAATTCAGCTAATAACCGTGAATAAACTTCGGTAACTCGCCCTTTAATATCTACACGCCGTTGGACAAAAGAACGTTTGCGTTTACCAGCAAAGATGCTATTAATCGCGTCTTTAGCGCCTGCTTGTGGTTCGTTCCCCTGCATTAACTGCACAAACATCTGCTTAATCATCTGGGGATTCTCCCGCCAAGTGGGAACGGAGATATCAGTTCCCACTTCACTTAAATAGCCGTAATCCTGAAGTAATTCGTCAAATTCTTGCAGGATTTTCTCTCCCTCTGGGGTTTGCTTTAACTGCTCAAATACCTGCTGTGGTTCAAACTCAAGCAATACTTGCTTGGCATCTGTGGCTATTGCACTGAGCGATCGCAATGCCGCCACCTCTGGAGTCACGCTATTATCAATTTGGCCATCCTTCACCCGAAAAATCGCCTGTCGGAGGGCGGCACTTAAAGGAGCTAAAATGCTGTAATATGTCCCGTGGCGCAGCAACTCTAAAATAAAGTCAATTCTGATTAGCAACTTGGCTGGTTCCAAATTCTCTACATTTTCTTGCGCCAACTGCGACAACCCAGGAATAAACCGTTGGTGATAATCCTGTTTGAAGTCTTTTTCTAAATTTAATTCCCGCTTCAGCAACCTCCCTAGTCCTGGCAAATTCTCCCAGGTTGACTGCAAGGAAGGTTTACTTAATTTAGCTCCTCTGGTTAAAAATTCCAGACTTTCCGGCGGCAATCCCATACGCAGAAAGATATTTCCTAAGAGGGACGCGTTAAAATAGGCTCTGGAATAGTGCAGAGTTGCTGTTTCATTAAAATCTAAACCCAAAGCGCGATCGCCCAAAACTAGTGTAAAAAATTCTCCCCAAACTCCACAAGTTAAGGGACGATTAATTGACCATGTTAAGGGGTGAATTACTCCAGGAATCACTTCAGCAGCGATTTTGCGTGTCCAAATTGGTAGTAAAGTGGTGATTGGTCGAGATTGCAACACCCACAGCGTTTGACCGTCGTAACTCCATTCAATATCTTGAGGAGTGCCATGATAACGTTTTTCGAGTCGGTAAGCTAAGTATGCAACTTGCTTAATTAATGCCTGGGGAACTCGTCCTTCACCCTCTAATTGCACAGAGGAAGATTTTTCTGTTTCAACGACAAAAGCGCGATATTGTTCTGGCGTGACTTTTCCCGAAACGATTTGCGTTGGGCTGCCTGGAAGGGCTTCAATGATGATTGCATCACCTTGCTGAGTAATAGGATCGCGGCTGAAAGCAACGCCAGAATATACACTTTGGACTTGTTGTTGAATCAACACAGCCATTGCTGTATCACTTGAGCCGCGATCGCGCCGATACTGTACAGCAGATGGATGATTGTAAGAAGCTTGAACTTGAGCGATCGCTTGCTGTAATGCCTCTGGGCTAGTAACATTTAAAACTGTTTCATATTGTCCAGCCGCAGAAGCTTGTTCTGAGTCTTCGCCAATGGCAGAGGAACGCACCACCAAGGGGGATAATTCTGATGGCTGGAGAAATTCTGTCAACACTTTTGGATCGTCGATTGGCGCTAGTACCCACCCTTTCGGGACTGGATAGCCCCAACGCTTAATTTGGGATAATGTAGCCGCCTTTTCTCCGACAATAGCAGCATCCAATTCTTCATCTAAAGAAATCATCGCGCGATCGCCCCGTAAAAATTCCAACATCGCTTGCGATTCTGTTTGTGCCTCTTGAACTGGTAAGTTCATATCATCTGGAATTTTTGCATAAATCCAGGCCATTAAACCAGCTAAAGCCGCAGCAGCAAGCATTCTGGGGATATCGCTTAGATGCAAAATTGCTACAAACAGTGGAAATAGAAGCAAAACCCCATATTTAACTGCCTGTTTTGATTGCAGAACTGTAAAGCTAATACCTGCAAAGAAAGAGACAAATATTGCCACCAGGGGATCGTGTACGACAAATCCCCAGACGACATTTGTTGTACCTGCTCCTCTGCCTATCCAATATCTACCAATTACCAGAGCGATCAGGGCAATTAATTCCCAAAACGATCCCTCTGGGAAGAAAAGACGGGTGAGGAAAACTGCTGCAATTCCTTTAAAAGCTTCTGACAAGACTGCCAGAATTCCGACAAACTTACCGCCATGATAAAAGGCAGCTGATACACTAATGTTTCGTGTACCAACTTGTGATAATTGCTTACCCGTAAGGGCATAAACTATCCATGCAATCAGGGGTAATCCGCCCAAGAGGGGGCAGATAATTAAAATAACTAAAACACCCCAAGGTTCAAACATTCTGGATTTTGGATTTTAGATTTAAATTTTCCATCTAAAACCTCAAATCTAAAATCTAAAGTTTTTCTGAAATTTTTGATGGTAATTAGGGCGCTTTTATTTATTTAGTCATGGAATGGACACTTGGCTAAGACGGAAACCGTTTAAGACAAGTGTCCTTCTAGACTACTAATGGTTTTAGTTTAGCGCATAGGCAGCTTGCAGCGCCCAGATGATGAGAGCAGCGATCGATCCCAGAAGCAACACGGTAGAGATAGTGACTACTTTTGGGGAATCTGCACCCTCAAACTTCATAATTCCTCGATTTAAGTCGGACATAGCTTTGTAATCCTCTCTTGTTGGAGCATGAAACATTTGTCCGTTTTGATTGTAGTCCCTCTATTTACGGATGATGTTAAATTCCTTATATTATTTTGTTTAAGCCTCGCAATTTTTCCAACCCCACAATTACTTATTTCTTTAGAGGTATCAGTCTTATTTATTAACGGTGGAGAGTTAGAGAATAAGGTAGCAAAGGGGAAAGAAGTAACTTTTAATTCTCCCCCTTGCCCCCAGTGCCCAATTCCCCATGCCCAATGCCCCATGCCCAATTCCCCATTCCCAATTCCCAATCTCAGTCAATATGTACTAAAATCAATGACTTGAGTCACAAAGAGAGCAATCATGGCATCCATCCGCGAGTTGCACCAACAGCTGGTTAAGAAAGAACGTTCTGCCGTTGAAATTACCCAAGAAGCTTTAAAGCGCATTGAAGCGTTAGAGCCGAAATTGCACAGCTTTTTATGTGTTACCGCAGAACGGGCATTAGAGCAGGCCAGTACTGTGGATGCCAAAATTGCTGCCGGGGAAGAAATCGGGCTACTAGCAGGCATTCCTGTTGGGATTAAGGACAATTTATGTACTAAGGGAATTCCTACCACTTGCGCCTCCCGAATTTTAGAGAATTTTGTGCCGCCTTATGAATCAACGGCGACGCAAAAGCTCGCAGATGCTGGGGCGGTAATGGTAGGCAAAACCAACTTAGATGAGTTTGCAATGGGTAGTTCCACAGAAAACTCTGCCTACCAAGTCACGGCTAATCCTTGGGATTTGTCACGAGTTCCAGGTGGTTCTTCGGGGGGTTCGGCGGCGGCGGTGTCGTCCCAAGAATGTGTAGTTGCTCTCGGTTCTGATACTGGTGGTTCAATTCGTCAACCTGCATCTTTCTGCGGTGTGGTGGGGATGAAACCAACTTATGGTTTGGTTTCTCGTTATGGTTTAGTGGCTTACGCTTCGTCTTTGGATCAAATTGGGCCATTTGCAAACACAGTAGAAGATGCGGCAATATTATTAAGTGCGATCGCAGGTCACGATCCCAAAGACTCTACCAGCCTCAAAGTTGCGATTCCCAACTACGCCGCCAGCTTAAAACCAGACTTCAAACCCAGAGGTCAGCTAAGAATTGGGATCGTTAAAGAAACTTTTGGTGAAGGTTTAGATTCTGTAGTGGAACAAGCTGTTACCAAAGCAGTAGATGTATTACAAAGTTTGGGAGCAGAGATTCATATAATTTCCTGTCCCCGCTTTCGCTATGGCTTACCCACCTACTACATCATCGCCCCGTCTGAAGCGTCAGCAAACTTGGCTCGTTACGATGGCGTTAAATACGGCTACCGCGCTCCTGATGCCGATAATCTACTATCAATGTATACTCGTACCCGTGCCACTGGTTTTGGTACAGAAGTCAAACGCCGGATTATGATCGGCACTTATGCCCTTTCTGCTGGCTATTACGATGCTTATTACCTGAAAGCGCAAAAAGTCCGCACCCTAATTAAGGAAGACTTTGAAAAGGCTTTTCGCTTGGTTGATGTGTTAGTTTGTCCCACATCTCCCACTACAGCATTTAAAGCAGGGGAAAAAACTACTGATCCCTTGAGTATGTATTTAACTGACTTGATGACTATTCCTGTGAATCTTGCTGGTTTACCTAGTTTAAGTTTGCCATGTGGTTTTGATGACCAGGGTTTACCAATAGGATTACAGCTAATTGGCAATGTACTCCGAGAAGACCAATTGTTTCAGGTAGCTTACGCTTATGAACAAGCTACTACTTGGCATCTGCGTAAACCACAAATATCTTGAATTTGTCATTTGTCATTGGTCATTAGTCATTGGTGATTAATTCTTTTCCTTTACTTGCTACCTACTCTACTTTTCTGTCAATTTGTTAGTATTGCTGACTATTGACTGTTGATTATTGACTTCTGGAGTCAGAGATTCAGATGTGATTTGTGGTGGATTAAGTATATGTAAAAGACCAGCAGATGCAGCGACCAATAACAGAATGTAGGTAACGACAAGAGGTATGTATGTATTTGGTTTGTTGTCAGAATTTTTATGATCGTTCTTGGGGTCTTGGCGGACTACTGGATTGCTTATAAGAGTATGTGATAAAGCATTTCCATCCAGTCCTAAAGCATCTGCATAGCGACGGATGAAACCTTGAAGAAAAATAGCCTCAGGTAATTCTTCAAATCTTTCTTCTTCTAAAGCGTGCAAAACGCCTGCTCTAATCAGTGTTTGAGCAGCAATTTCTTCTATGCGTATGGATTTTTCTTGTCTTACTTGTCGTAAATGTGTAGTTATTTCCTTTAGCTGCTCTACTTGAGCTTGGTTTAAGAGCGTCACTGTCTTCTCCTCTATGGGCTAATTCTACTATTCATATAGTGAGAAGACTTAAAATGGCATACGTATTTTTACTAGATATTTGATTTTCGTAAATTTTTTAATAAGAATTGAAATCTAGACTTAAAAATGCTATGGCTGCCAACACTAGTATAATTATTGTTACAATATATACTTTATCTCTAAACGAAATAGGGCATAAAAGTGAATAAGCAGCAATTTATGATACAAGTATTTTATAACTGCTACTCTGGGCTGGGATAATTGCAGCGATCGCTGTTACCAAAAAAGGGAGTAGGGGAGAAGAGTTTTCCCCTCTGCCTATTTTCAATACCCAATACCTCTTCAATGCGCCCCCAGAGTTAGAATGCGCTTGCCGTCGGACGGACAATCACTTCATTGATATCAACATCATCCGGTTGGGATACGGCATATAAGACGGCTCTAGCGATCGCATCAGGAGTGAGCGCAGTTTTGCGGAGTTCTTTCAAGAAGCCTGTTGCTGATTCGTCTGTGATATCAGAGCCGAGTTCAGTTTCAACCACGCCAGGGGATATTATTGTGACGCGAATATTTCTCGATTCTTGACGTAATCCATCGGATATGGCCCAAACAGCAAATTTTGTTGCGGAATAAACCGCGCTGGTAGGCCCCACCATGTGTGCGGCGATGGAGGCGGTATTGATAAACTGTCCACCGCCTTGCGCTTCCATGATTGGTAAACCAGCAGCAATACCATTCAATACGCCGTGGATATTCACATTAATCATGTTGTCCCATTCCTCGACTTTCAAGGCATTCATTGGCGACAGGGGCATCACGCCTGCATTGTTGAAGATGACATCGACACGACCAAACTTATCTTTGGCGAAGTGAATGAACGCTTTCATATCCTCACGATTCGCAACATCCACCGCTTTGAATTCCGCTATGTAACCCTGGTTACGGATCTCCTCGATAATCTTTTCTAGCTTTTGGGTGCGCCGTGCCCCTAAAACGACTTTTGCACCATTTTTAGCGAGTAACTTAGCGGTGGCTTCACCAATACCGCTACTGGCTCCAGTGATCGCAATGACTTTATTTTCTACGTTTAACATGGTTATTTTTCCCTCTGTTGAGGTTTATTTAAATTTTGGATGTGTTCATCGTATGAGTAAGTGCAAAGGTTTGAAATACACAGACCTCGCGCTTTATTGCCTAATTCTCCAAATCGATGTTCTAAAATGCCTACAAGAGTATGATTAAATTAATCGAAGAATATTGTGACGATCAAAATCATCAACCAAGTCATAAACCAAAGTGCGATCGCTCATCAATGTCAAGAATTAGCAGCACTAGTCACTCGTCACACTGATGGCAAAGGGGACGGTTTTCATAAAACAGCTATTGAGCAGCTGGAATTTCAGCGAGAATCTTCTGCTTCCACCTCACTACAGGGTGTCTGCGAACCTATCCTTGCCATCCTTGTTCAGGGCAAAAAGGAAGCGTTGCTGGGTGAGGAAACCTATCGTTATAGCGCGGCTCAATATCTGGTAGTCTCGGTTGATTTGCCATTAAGTGCGTTTATCGTTGAGGCAACCCCAGAGCAACCCTATTTAGGATTCAAACTGAATCTAGATCCACGTCAACTCTGCGATATTATTACTGCTCAAACCAGTGTGATTGAGGAGAAGAATAACTCTGTCAGAGGCTTATTTGTCAGCACCGTCGATGCACCATTGCTCGATTGCGCTATGAGACTAACACGGCTTTTGGATACGCCCCAGGATATCCCGATCCTTGCACCGATGATTATCCGCGAAATCTATTATCGCCTTTTAATGGGTGAACAAGGCGAAGCTGTCCGTCAAATAGCGACATCTGGCAGCAATATGCAGCGCATCGCCGAGGTGATAAAACTCATCAAGGCTGATTTTACAAAGCCGATGCGGGTTGAAGAGCTAGCTGGGCAGGCAAGTATGTCTCCTTCATCTTTCCATCACCATTTCAAGAAAGTGACATCGATGAGTCCGCTTCAATATCAAAAGCAATTAAGACTGTTAGAAGCACGTCGTCTGATGCTTGCCGAAAACTCCGATGCGGCGAATGCTGCCTATCAGGTCGGTTATGAAAGCCCCTCACAGTTCAGCCGCGAATATTCCCGGATGTTCGGTGCGCCGCCGATCAGGGATATTGAACGTTTACGCACAGCCTAAGAGACGCGATAAATCGCCGTCTCTACAAGTGTTTTGGTCTTATCTGAACTGTATTGATAGCAGCGAGTCTTTTCCCTTGGCGCTAGCCTCTCCCTTTGGGAGCTTTGCGTTGGCACAATTGCTTACTTCATAAATCTTCATCAAAATTCTATTCCGATATATCGTGATATATTCCGATATATCGTATATTAGAGAAAGTTGATTTGAGATTGATTTATGTTTAGACACTTTCGCTCAAGCTTTGGTACACCTGCATGGGCAGGAGTTAACGAAGACGATTTCTTGCTTGTTAGGTCTTGGTTTGGGCATGGCAGGCATCATGGTAGAGATCGTGACAAACACTTTGGTAATGAAATGTTTGGTCGTGGTTGGGGAGATGAACATCGGACTCGTCGGGGTGACATCAAGTTCATCCTACTGGAATTGTTATCCGAGCATCCTAGTCATGGTTACGATCTGATTAAAGAGATGGAAACTCGTTATGGTGGTTTCCGTCGCCTCAGTCCTGGCTCAGTGTATCCAACACTCCAATTGCTGGAGGAAGGGGGTTATCTCAAGAGCGCCCAGGAAGGTGGCAAGCGGATTTACACGATTACCGATGAAGGTAGAAAATTATTGGCAGAACGTGCCCAACAAGAAACTTCTGATACTCCTTGGGATACCGTCAAAAGTTTCGTGACAGGTAAGCCCCAAGAGTTTATTGAATTGCGGAATGCTGCAACAGAATTAGCTGCTGTTGTAGTGCAGGTTGCTCGTAGTGGCAATGTGGAGCGAATAAATCGGGTGCGTGAGCTTTTAGAGCAAGTTAAACGGGAAATTTACGCGATTTTGGCTCAAAAATAAGTAGAGAGGCAAATTTTGCCTCTCTACTCTTAATATTCTCAGATTTTGCGTTTACGGGTTAGAAGCGATCGCACTTAAATCTGGCTCAATGAGTGAGTTAAGCAATGTCCACAACTGCAAATCAGTAAAATCTGGAATTGCCATAAATGCGCCGACTTCTTGTAAAACTAGCAAATCGTGGGTAGAAGCAATGCCAATAGTGCGGATATCTGCGCCCACTGCCGCCCGAATACCAGAGGGAGAGTCTTCTAATGCGATCGCTTCCTCTGCTGAAATCGCCAACTTATTCAGGGCGGCTTGGTAGGGTGCAGGGTCAGGTTTACCTGCAATACAATCATCCGCTAAAACAACTGTATGGAAAGCTTCTTTTATTCCCAATACCTCTAGCATAAATTCTGCATTTAATCTAGGTGCATTAGTTACTAATGCCCGCTTTAATTGATGTGTCTCCGTCCATGCTATTAGCTCAGAAAATCCATCCAATGGTTTAAGATTCGAGGCGAGTTTGCGGAAAAACGCCTCTTTTTCGTCTGCAAATTTCTGCCCTTCTGCGATTGATAATTGTGGCAAAATATCCTTAACAATTTCTGGATTTAAGCGTCCACTAATTCGGGATTTATAAAATGTTTCGTCAATTTCTATGCCATAATTTAGCAGCATTTCCTGCCAAGCTCGGTAGTGTATGGGGTCAGTATTGACAATAGTGCCGTCGAGGTCAAAGAGAATTGCAGCTAGCATGATTTTTTGGTAAAATGTAAATAATTGTTAACTTAATTTAAATAGTTTACATGGTTTTTTTGCCCTTATACAGCGCAAAAAGCGATAAATTAATCTGCTAAATTCTAAAATCTATACCGGATAAGCCATATCAGCAAAGAGGAAAGGGAGCAGGGGAGGAGAACCCCATAAATAAATTTAGGGGCTTTAAACCCTTGATTGCTGGGAAATTCCAGAATTCTTTCTCCCCCTGCCCCCAATACTACTCGGGTTTTGGATTTTGAACTCAGAATTGGGTTTGGGGAAAAGGTTAAAGGGGAAGGGTTAAAGGTTTTTTCTTTCCCTTTTCCCCTTCCCCTTTTCCCCTTAACCGACAAGTATTGCCCCTGCCCCTTACTCCCTGCTCCTCTCTCTGCCTCTTCGATCAAGGTAGACAGGTAGAGCTTCTCAAGAAAGTGCCGTATAATTGAAAACCTTCTGTGTAAGCAAATGCTAGCCGCTACAAACTTTTTTCGCGTTGATGATTTATTGGTGCAGATTTATAACTCTGAAGTCGAAATGGCCGAAGACGTTGCCGAAATCGCCCAAAAGCATTTACAGCAAGTTCTCAAACAACAGGATACAGCTGCTGTATTGTTAGCCACAGGTAACTCCCAACTCAAATTTCTCGATGCTTTGATTGCATTGGGTGGTGTAGATTGGTCACGGATTATTCTGTTCCACTTAGATGAATATTTGGGAATTACTGCTGACCATTCTGCGAGTTTCCGGCGCTATATGCGAGAACGTGTAGAGAAGCGGGTTGCTCCTAAAGTATTTCACTATATAGAAGGTGATACACTGCAACCAGTAAACGAGTGTGATCGCTACACCAAACTATTGCAAGCGCAACCAATAGACTTATGCTGTCTTGGTATTGGCGAAAATGGACATTTGGCTTTTAACGATCCAGCAGTAGCAAATTTTCAAGATCCTTACAGTATGAAACTAGTGAAGCTGGATACAGTGAACCGTCAGCAACAAGTAAGTACGGGTCAGTTTCCGAATCTAGAAACTGTCCCACAATATGCTTTTACTGTCACCATCTCGGCAATTTGTTCAGCTAAAAAAATTATCTGTCTGGCTCCAGAAAAACGTAAAGCAAATGTGGTAAAAAAAATGTTGCAAGGAGCTATAACTACAGATTGTCCGGCTTCTATTCTTCGTCAACAATCCCAAGCTACATTATTTTTGGACGTAAATTCTGCTAGTTTACTTTCTTAAACTTCTCTCAATTCTCGGAGGATATTATTGAGAAATAATCCCTTACATATAGCAGTCCTAAATCATTCGTGAAAATTACATCTCTCTTTCTTCTTTCCTCCCTTTGCGTCCTTGGCATCCTTGGCGGTTCGTTTCCTAATCTACATTTTTCACAACTAAAATAGGATTGCTATAGCCAGAAAACCTTTTTAGTTTTGCGAGTGAAGGGATACATGACCCGAAGGTAAGATATAATCCTACCAAACACGTACTGTTAGCAGTATTGACTGCTGCTATGAACAGAAAGTGCATCCCCCTCCTACCACCAATCCCAAAAAACCCCAAGACCTTTTCTTAGTATGCGGACTCCAAAGTTTAGGGCAGCATTGTGTTGCAGTCCTAAAGGAATATGATGTTAAAGTCAACGCCATTGACGATGTACAACTCGAACATTGGGAAGTCCCAGAAGTACCAAGCTTGTTAGAAAAATTAATCATCGGAGACTGCCGCCAGCCAAGTGTTTTAGAGCAGGCAGGTATAGGGAAATGTCGCTCAATACTTTTAGTCACAAGAAATGAGCGGATAAATATAGAAGCAGCGTTTGCAGCACGGCGACTTAATCCGCACGTTCGCCTGATTGTTCGTTCTGACAAACAAAACTTTAACAAACTCTTGTCCGAAAACTTAGGTAATTTTGTTGCCTTTGAGCCTACCCATCTCTCTGCTCATGCCTTTGCTTTAGCATCTCTCGGTTCTGAAGCAATCGGGTACTTCACCATAGAAGGACAACTATTGCAAGTAATCAAGCACCAAGTACAAGCGAAGGATAGCTGGTGCAATGGCAAGCCAGTACATAGACTCAATCTCACAACTCGCCGCATTTTGAGTCACACAACCGTTTCATCCGATCCCCTCAAAGAATTGTTTGGATGGAACCCAGAAGCAGAAGTGCAGCTAGGAGACACACTCGTTTACATTGATGTTGCATACGAACTGGCTTTTTCTGAGCAATATACAAATAAATCTCATGGCCAAAGTTGGCAGTGGCAAGAGTTTCTTCAAAGCATCACAGCGAAGAATCTTAAGCAAAAAATATTACAATTTTGGCAATCTTACTACCAAAGCCAAAATCAAATTCGGCGAATTGCAACAATTTATGGGATTACCGTACTTATTCTGTGGTTCGTTGGAATAATTCTTTACCGCTTGTATTATCCTGACATCTCCCTGCAAGAAGCTTTCTATGCAACAGCAGTGTTGCTCTTGGGAGGATACGGTGATTTATTTGGCGGTGTTGAGTTTAGATCGCAATCTGAACCTTCAGATCATATCCCTTGGTGGTTGCGGTTCTTTAGCCTGGGACTCACATTGACAGGTCAAGCTTTCGTGGGAGTATTATATGCACTGGTAACTGATGCTCTTGTCACTTCCAGATTCCAGTTTTTCAAGTCTCGTCCTCCCACACCACAACGCAACCATGTAGTGATTATTGGCTTAAATCGCTTGGGACAGAAAGTTGCTGCTCTTTTGCAAGAACTCAATCAGCCGTTAGTAGGAATTCATACTACCACTCTCGACCCAGGCACTTTACCAGATATACCCCTGATTATTGGCAATACTAGCGAAGCACTGGCTAAGGTGAATCTCTCCCGTGCTAAAAGCATCGTTTTAGTAGGGGACGATAATATGGAAAATCTGGAAATTGGTTTGATGGCTCATACAATAAACCCTGCCACAAGCTTGATTATTCGCTCTCAAGATCGCCATTTTAGTGATAATATCGCCCCTCTGTTTCCCTATGCCCAAGTTTTATGTGGCGCGGCTTTGTCGGCAGAAGTTTTTGCTTGTGCTGCCTTTGGGGAAAATGTTCTGAGCTTGTTTCACTTGAGCGAGCAAATAGTTATGGTGACGGAATACAAGATTGAAGAAGGTGATACCCTCAATGGGTTGCTTCTATCTGAAATCGCATCTGGCTACAGTGTTGTGCCGATTCTCTACCATAAATATCGGCGAGACAATTATTCCTTGATGCCCTGGTATGATGTTAAGCTTTATGCTGGCGATCGCTTGATTGTTTTAGCTACAAGCACTAGTTTACAGCGAATCGAATGGGGTGAAATGCTGCCTCGCCTTTGGCAGGTGAAGATCGAGAAAGCTTTGACTACAAATGCTGTTATGTATGGCGCTGAAGAAATCGTCTTGATTACGGGATGTAGTTTAGCTACTGCTAGGCAATGGATGAACAATTTGCCTGGAGTATTGCCAATACCACTTTATAAACATCAAGCTCAACGTCTGGTGCGGGCGCTAACAAAAATACAAGTTTTGGCAAATGTAATCTTCATTGGGCAAGGCAGTAGTTCGACTTGAGTAAACTGGGATGTAATTATAGGGGCACAATATATTGATATTGTGCCCCTACTGGTCTAATCTGAAGTTGACAAAAATAACTGCTTTACGCTTCCTACAGTGTGGTGAATACTATCTAGAACGAGTACCAGTTACTTCATTAGGATCGCTATAAGCCCGTACTTTATCACGATTACGAGCCAGACCTGCTAAACCGGCTAGACCAAGTAAACCTAACCAACCCCAATCGAAACCGCGATCTTCAGTTCTTTGGGAAGTTGTAACACCTGCGTTTCTGTTAGTACCTGTAGTGTCAGTACTTGAGCCAGTACCTGTTGTTCCAGCGCCTGTGGTATCAGTCCTTGAGCCAGTACCTGTTGTTCCAGTACCTGTGGTATCAGTACTTGAGCCAGTGCCTGTAGTTCCAGAACCTAAACCAGTACCTGAGCCAGTGCCTGTAGTTCCAGAACCTAAACCAGTACCTGAGCCAGTGCCTGTAGTTCCAGAACCTAAACCAGTACCTGAGCCAGTACCTGTTGTTCCAGTACCTGAGCCAGTACCTGTTGTTCCAGTACCTGAGCCAGTACCTGTTGTTCCAGTACCTGTTGTTCCAGAACCTAAACCAGTACCTGTAGTTCCAGTACCTGAACTACTGCCACTACTAGAACCTCCACTACCTGAGCCTCCGCTTTGGGCAAAAACAGAAGGAGGTAAGGATACAGAAGCGAAACTGATGGCAAAGGCAGCAGCTAGAACAGTTTTAGATAAATCAAAAGGCTTCATGGTCATAGTTCCGTTTATGTTTTAGATTTCTGTGGTTGATTGATGTTCAAAACTGATATTTTCTACTTAATCCAGTGCTAAGTTAGGTAACTTTTGACAACCAAGATAGATTCAGAAGTTTTTCACTTAGTTTGTGTTGGAAAAACTGAAAGCATTTGAAGCTCCCATAACACATAAATATTCGTCAGATTCAAACTAATTCATAATCAGTAATTACTTATTTATGATTAAGGAGCTACGGGCAAAGTCGTTTGCTCACAAAAAAGCAAGGAATAAAAATTAATCTTACTGATGTAAAAATAATATTTATATTCACTTGCGTTCTACTTTTTAATTACTTATTATGAATTGTTTTCTCATTCCTAATTAACATAACAGCTAGTTTTTTTTCGCACTTCTACCATGGGACTAAACCTACTTCTATCGTAGGCATTACTTTTACATTAATTAAATTTAGTCTGTGAACATGAAAAGAACGAAACGTTTTGCAGCTTACAATCCGATAAGCAGGACTCAAGATAATCACAATCTTCACACTGGATATATTTCCCTGGATTAGCACATCCACAGGCAGGGTTCACAAAACATTCAGAAGGATCTTGAGGTGTTCGAGATTTTTTGAATAGAAGGTATAAAGCTGCTTCTTTCAGACAAAAAATCAAATCTTTAAGCATAAATTTCTGTGCCAATCCTAATAAGTACAACGATTTTTGGATTTCTCGATGAATTTATCTTTTTATTTGTTTTTTAGTTATTTTTAGATAATTTTAAAGTTAAACAGCTAAATGCTCGCAAAAAATAAGAGTATATTTAAAAATACTCTACAATATTATTTCACCTGAGAACTTATAACTTCATACTCTAGATGTGTCTTATTATAGACTTAAGGAATATTGTTTCACTATAATAACTGATACAAATTCTTTACCCTGTAATTCTCTGCTGGATAATTGTACCAAAATTAAACTAAATTAGTATTCCTAAAGACATATTCAGATTTTACAGGTATTTAGTTATCATCCATTTGGTAGATGACAAACCTCTTTGACCAGATAACCATCTTCCATCTGAATTATGCGATCGGCAATATCTAAAATTCTGTTGTCGTGAGTGACCATTAAGATAGCACAATTTTGTTCTTTAGCTAGTTTCTGCATTAGGGTGACAACATCTCGGCCCGTTTTACTATCTAAAGCAGCTGTAGGCTCATCAGCTAAAACTAATTTTGGATGACTTACTAAAGCACGAGCAATTGCTACCCGTTGTTTTTGTCCCCCAGAGAGATCAGATGGGTAATAATTAACTCTATTCTCCAATTTAACGGCATTTAGTATAGCTTCTGATTTACTGCGAGCTTCCCATTCAGAAATATTTTTGTGTAATTCTAGCGACATTTGAACATTTTGTCTGGCTGTTAAGAAATCTAATAAGTTATGAGCTTGGAAAATATATCCAATGTGGCGGCGTACTTTAACTAATTGTTCGTTACTAGCTCCAGAAAGCTCTTGACCTAAAAATTTAAGGCTTCCCTCTTGGACAGACCTTAACCCACCAATTAAAGTTAATAAAGTTGTTTTTCCTGAACCTGATGGCCCAGTCATAATTACAATTTCTCCAAATTTTATATTAAAATTAATATCAAACAATATTTGACTTCGTACTTTTTTCTCGCCGAAGTAGTGATTTAGATCGCTAATATTCACAATAAACTTTGTTTTCATGATTTTCTCAGATATATATCATATTTGATTTTTGGAAAGCTAGGTACAACTCAAAGAGCTTTATTATCTATTACCTACCTATCGCAATTGCGCTGCGCGAATAGAAATCAAAGCGGGCTGCTATGTAAAATTAAAAAATATCTGCTGGATCTACATTTCGAAGTTTGTTTGTAGATAAGAATCCAGAAGTTAAGCACATTAAGGTTGCTGATATCAATACTATAATGGCTTTATCTGTACTCATAATAACTGGTAATTTAGTAGCATTTCTTGACACATCATATAAGGCTATAGATATAGCCAAACCTGGAATATAACCTAGAGATGCTAAGATTAAAGCTTGTTGAAAAACTACACTTAATAAGTATTTGTTTTTGAATCCCATTGCTTTTAAGGTTGCATATTCAGTTAAATGACTAGAAATATTACTATAAAGAATTTGATAAACAACGATCACACCAACAACAAACCCCATTAATACCATCAGATTAAACACAAATCCAATGGGTGTTCTAAGAGACCAATAGGATTTTTCTAAAGCAATAAAATCTTTGCGAGTAATCACTTTTACGTCTTTGGGTAGCTTGGCTGATAAATCTGCCAAAACTTTTTGGGGATTGGCATCAGGTTTGATTTTGATTAATCCTATATCTATCTTTTGTACTGGACGATCCTGAAATATTCGGAGGAAAGTTGAAGAACTAACGATTAAATTTCCATCGACTCCAAAGGAAGGGCCTAGCTTAAATAAGCCGCCAATTTTAACTTTGTAACCGACCAATCCACTGTAGCTAAATATTTCAACTTTGATAATTTTGCCTTTTTGAAAATCTTTAGCGATCGCTCCAAATTCGGGACGAGAATCGCGGTCAAATAAAACGACATTAGGAGTTCTAATTAAATCAAGTTTTTCTTCAATATTTGGAAATTTAAAAACTGATTTAACTGGGTCAAATCCCAGCACATACAATGGAAATTTTAAACCATTGTTGGGATTTTTAAATTTGGCAAATTGTACATATAAAGGGCTAACTGATTCTACACCATCGAAACCTAATACTTGATATAAATTTGAACGAAAAAAGCTCTGGTTTGATGTTAAAGATTTATATTGGGCACTAATTAAAAATAAGTCTCCTTCTAGATTCTTATGCAACTGCGTAGCACTGTCATAAAGAGCAGCTTGGAAACCAATTTGCATAAACATGAGAACTGCAACAAAAGCAATCCCAGCTAAAGCTACAAGAAAGCGAATTTTTTGTCTGGCTAGTTGTAACCAAGCTAAGGGAATATTGAGAATCATTTAGTAAACCTCAAGGATGAAAATTAGACTAAATTAAGAAAGAATGCTTTGTTTAAATCAAAGATTTTCTGTTAAAGCGTAGCCAATTACGAATTAGTATTAGGTAGGCTAAGGATGTTCAATGAGTTACCAAAGCTTTCTTGAGAAGTTCTAAATATCAATAATTACCTCTACCTGTAAATCAGTCAGACCAGCAACTCGCTGGTTATCTTGAAGATTATCAATACGAATTTTTACATCAACTATTTTGTTATCTGTGTCTGCTTGAGGGTTGTTATTAAAGATATTTTGTTTGCCAACTTGTAAACCAATATCTGTAACTTTTCCTCGTAATTTCCCTGGTAAAGCATCGCTAGTAATAATCGCCGACTGACCGATACGGACTTTTTTAATATCAGTTTCATAGACTTCTGCTACCACATACATCTGTTGTGTGCGACCTAAATCAGCTATTCCTGTAGTGCCGATAATTTCTCCAGGCCAAGTATTAATTTTCATGATTTGCCCGGTTATGGGCGATCGCACAATACTTAAATCCCACTCTGCCTTAGCCTGGTTAACTGAGGCTAATGCACTTTCAACATCAGCTTGTGCTGCTGCTATATCGGTAGGACGAACCTCAGCAATACTCTTGAGTCTGGCTTTGGCCTCGATTAACTGCTTTTGAAGAGTTTCTATAGTGCGCTTGAGAGAAGCTTTAGCTTCATTGAGTTGCTGTTGAACTGTATCGACTCGCAAACGTTTAGTATCTGCGTCGGAGGCTGAAATCGCACCATCTTTATATAACTGCTGATATCGCTGATTTTCGCTTTCAGCATTCCGCCAATCAGCCTCTAAGCGAGCGATCGTTGCTTCTTGAGCAGAAGTTTCTCCACGCAACTCAGCTTCTAAACGAGCAATGGTTGCTTTTTGTGCAGATATATCTCCAGCTTTTGCACCAGCTTTTACCTGGTTAAGACTAGCTTGAGCAACTAAGACTTGTTGTTGAGCTTTTTCTAAAGCTGCAAGACGAGGAAAGTAACTGTCAAGCATTGCAACTACTTGCCCCTGTCGCACTTTGTCTCCTTTGTTTACCATAAGTTTTGTTACCCTAACACCCCCTTGGGACTCTGGAGCCGATAGACGAATAACCTCTCCTTGAGGTTCTAAACGTCCTAATGCTGCAATAGTAGTTCTTTTAGGAGAACTACGTGGGGTAGCTATAGGCTGTACTTTCGAGGACAACTGAAATCGTGAAAAGGTATAGAAAGAGGCCGCACCAGTAGCTACAGTCATAGTAGTTGCTAATATAACTGGCCACCAAACTACAGGTTTAATGAATAGTTTGATGAATGACTGTTTTTGTTTTTGTACCATAATTACCTATTCCAAATTAGCGATGTCTGAGAACAAGGTCTTTCCAAATTATTCAGAAATAGCAGAGATAAAATTAGACCTTATATCATGCCAAGATAAACACTCTAATTCAGCTTGAAGCGGGTAAAAGTAACTATTTTGAATTAGTGAATTAAGCCCCCCTCTCGTGAAGGGGGGTTCGGGGGAGCTTCCAAAGCTAGATATTACTAACATCAATCATATTTATCCATCAATCCGTTAGTAAATCAACTCTGGATGAAGCCGTTTGGTACTTTATGTATCTAGTCAGAGGTAGCTTTATTTGTTAAGAACTGCCTCTTTTTTACTTTTAACGATCGCCAGATATTCGTTGCGAGTTCCATCTATGCGATAGTGATCGCAAATTTGGCAGAGTTTCAAGATATCCAATCGACTAAATACTTTTTGATGTTCGATGCCGTTGTCATTTCTCCACCGCCAGAAAGTTGTCCGATCAATGCGGCGATTACTTTCAGGCCATCTTCGTCGAGATAAAAAGTCTACCAGTTCATCTTCATAAAATGAGTAGCCTTTTGGTAGCTTCAGGAGTTCTTCTCTTAACTCAATTAGCGGGATGAGTGGATCTAGCTCAGATAGTCTCATGCCAGCAAACCCTTATATTTTCGTGACAGTCTAATTATGCAGAAGGCTTCATACAATACGGATCATTGCATTAAATCACATTGTCATACTGTGCGTTTATGAATGTATAGAGTGACCAGCAATCAGGTGAATTTATATTTAATTCTCCCTATTCATGTATCTCTCCATCTTCTTAAGCAAACAGTATTGAATTACATTATTTAATCACTTACGATAAACTGATTGATACTCAATTGCAATCTATATGCAACATTTGTGAATAGAAATAGCTAGCAATATCATCGATAAAATTCATGAGAAATAATTGCGATTTTTGATCACTTTTTAACACTGTTATGTCCTCGCTCTTACTCAGCATATCAAAATAACTCTTTACTTGATGAGGGGTCTGTTGTCCGCTAGTGTTTTTCATTCTTTAGATATAGTTACTAGTGGTTATTGTTACATTGCAGACAGAATTAATTCTTTAGGAATAAAAATCCTTAAAAAATATCTTATTGATTAATACATAATCTTTAAAAAAAATAAATCGACTTTTAGATAGATGTAAAAACTATAGCATTATCTCACGGTTACTTAGCTTATTTAATTGGCTATCATCTATATTTTTCAATAAGCAAATAAATTAATAAGAGGGTAATGTTGTTGATATTTTAATACTTTTTCTCAGTATTTTTTCGAGCAAGCTGTGATTGCTAAATTGAAGATATATGCAATTTGTATGCAATTCGAGTAATGTATTTTTGTTATGTGACATACTAATTGAAAAGAGTTCTAATAGTTATGTGAGTAACAGCGATCGCCCCCCAAAGACCCTAGATAAAATGAAACTACAGCGATTCATGCTCTCATTGCCAAGCTTTGATAACCAGCGACTGATTTTTCATGCAGCTCGCCAGACTCTTCGCAAAGCTGAGATGGCCCGCGTTGCCATGCGTGAATGGCTCAATCAACATGATTGTGAGCTAGAAGAGTGGAAAACAAAAAAAGCTTCTGAGCTGGGAATTAGTATTAGTAGGCTTGAGCAAAAGATATTAGCTGCTGCTCAAAACCAGGCGATAAGTAATAAGACAGATGACAGTTTTAATTCCGAGAATGATTCTGTATAAGTTTATATGTAGGTTCTGTTCTATTTACCCAATTGCAATCAGAAAATGCAGTTTTGTAAGCTGATTTTTAGGGTTCGCACTAATCATTAAAGTGCTTAGACAAGCCTAACTACAAACTTATTTACCCAGCAAATGTAATGAGATGAACCACAGAGACGCAGAGAAGCCAGTGCGCCCTTGCGGTTCCCCGACTTGTAGCAACTGGCGCGACACAGAGTCAGAGAGAAAAAAAGAGTTCGAGCTGACAGACTACTAGTACCGTTATTGAAATGGACTAATAAATTATGCCCAATAATATTTTACCTTTCAAGAGCGATACCGTTGTATATAAGTTGTATATCAATTGTAATGGAGAATTAAACAGCCTAATATTAACTACAATTGATAAGTTAAGATGTTAGCTGGATGAAAACATCCAATTTCTATCTGATTAACAACTTATGTTGTAATGTTGAAGCCATTTCCAATTTAGAGCAATTTTTTAGCCCAAAAGAAATCTGAATTCTACATTTAGACTTCAGGATATCCTCACTAAAATCTATTGAAGTCTTGTTTATGGCTTCTGAACCTCAAGTAAAGGCATATCGCTTACCATCAATAGCCCCTAGCCTTACCTAAAAAATAATCGCGTCTTTCTCTATTTGTAGAGATGGTAATTTTATTATCATCTTTACATCTTAAAAATCTAATAGTGAAGAAAAAGTCATGACTGCTTCTAGAATTGAAGCTGTTTTAGCACAGTTGCAAGAAGAAGTTAGCAATTGTGAACAGGCTCTACTCAAGCTCATACAGGTGAAAAAAGTTATGGTTGAGAATGCACCGCTAACCAGCGAAATAAATAGACCTCAGCAAAAAACAGATATTGCAATTATCGGGATGGCTTCTATCTTTCCCCAATCAAAAAATTTACAGGAATATTGGGAAAAAATAATTCATAAAGTTGATTGTATTACTGATGTTCCCCCTTCGCGTTGGAGTGTAGAGGATTATTATGATCCTAACCCCAGAACACCTGATAAAACATATTGTAAAAGAGGCGGATTTATCCCGGATGTCAATTTCAATCCGATGGAATTTGGACTGCCACCCAACAGCCTAGAAGTTACAGATATATCGCAATTGCTAGGTTTGATTGTTGCGAAAGCAGCGATGGAAGATGCAGGTTACGGCGAATCTCGACAGTTTAGTTGCGATATCTACGATCGCCTTCGCCAACGTACTGGTGTAATTTTAGGTGTGGCACTAGGTAGGCAGTTGGCGGTTCCTCTGACTGCGAGAATGCAGTACCCAATCTGGGAAAAAGTTCTCAAAAGCAGTGGCTTATCTGATGAAGATACACAAAAAATCATCGATAAAATCAAAAGTGCTTATGTGCAGTGGGATGAGAACGCCTTCCCCGGTATGCTGGCAAACGTAGTTACAGGAAGAATTGCTAACCGCCTAGATTTAGGCGGAACTAACTGTGTTGTAGATGCCGCTTGTGCTAGTTCATTGGGTGCCCTCAAAATGGCAATTAGTGAGCTAACTGAGCATCGAGCCGATATGATGATCACTGGCGGAGTTGACACCGACAACTCAATTATGGCCTACATGTGCTTCAGCAAAACTCCTGCTGTTTCCCAAGGTGAGAATGTTAAACCTTTCGATGCAGAGTCTGATGGGATGATGCTGGGTGAAGGTGTCGGAATGTTAGTCCTGAAGCGTCTTGAGGATGCCCAGCGGGATAATGACCGGATCTATGCAGTCATCAAAGGCATTGGTACTTCTAGCGATGGTCGCTACAAAAGTATCTATGCGCCACGTCCAGAAGGTCAAATGAGAGCCTTACATCGTGCTTACGAAGATGCCGGATTTTCGCCTGCGAGTGTTGGTTTGATTGAAGCACACGGCACTGGTACTATGGCTGGAGACCCCGCCGAATTCTCATCTATAAAAGAAGTTTTTGGCGAGAACAATCCCAAAAAACAGCATATTGCCCTTGGAACTGTCAAATCGCAGATTGGACATACAAAAGCTGCTGCGGGTGCGGCAAGTTTGATCAAAACGGCTTTGGCTTTACACCACAAAGTATTACCAGCCACGATTAATGTCACCAAACCGCATCCTAAATTAGATATTGATAGTTCTCCATTTTACTTAAATACGGAAACAAGACCTTGGATTAGCGGCGATGACCAACCAAGACGTGCAGGGGTAAGTTCTTTTGGCTTTGGTGGCACAAATTATCACGTCGTTTTGGAAGAATACACAAGTCAACATCAACAACCCTATCGTTTACACAAACCTTCTCAGCCGATGTTGCTATTTGCGTCAACGCCTGAAGAATTGTTGTCACGCTGTCAAGAAATTAAACAGCAATTGCAATCTGATACGGGAGAACAGCTTTATACAGAATTGATTGCGGCTTCTCAATCTTTAGAAATTCCGGTTACAAATGCCAGACTTGGGTTTGTTGCTGATTCTCTGACTCAAGCTTGTGACTTGCTGCAAACAAGTATTGACTTGCTCACAAGCAAACTGCAAGCAGAATCATGGGAATATCCCCAAGGAATTTACTATCGCAAAACTGGCATAGCAACAGAGGGGAAGGTGGTTGCCCTATTTTCTGGGCAAGGGTCGCAATATTTAGAGATGGGTCGGGAACTCGTAATTAACTTCCCTGACTTGGGGCAGACTTATGCTCAAATTGATAGCCTTTTACGCCAAGACGGTTTGCAACCCCTTTCGGAGGTTGTTTTCCCGAATCCTGTGTTTGATCTAGATCAAAAGACTGCCCAGATGAAGGTGTTGCAGCAAACAGAATATGCACAGCCAGCCATTGGAGCTTTTAGCGCTGGTTTGTACAAGATATTGCAACAAGCTGGGTTTAAGCCAGATTTCGTGGCTGGACATAGTTTTGGAGAACTGACTGCTTTGTGGGCTGCGGGAGTTTTGAGTGAGAAAGATTACCTGTTCTTGGTCAAAGCTAGAGGTCAAGCGATGGCTGCACCAAAAGATCCTCTATTGGATGCGGGAGCGATGTTGGCGGTGAAAGGGGATGTAAATCAGGTTACAGAACTAATTCAGAATTTCCCGCAAGTCACTATTGCTAACTTGAATTCTCCAAATCAGATGGTGTTAGCAGGGACGAAAGCTGAAATTGCTAATGTACAGGAGGCTCTGAAAACTCAAGGGTTCTCTAGCATTTTGTTGGGAGTTTCCGCAGCTTTTCACACTCCATTAGTGGCTTATGCACAGCAACCCTTTGCCAGAGCAATTGAGAAAGTCACTTTTAATGAGCCACAAATCCCGGTTTATACCAATGTTACCGGGAAGCGTTACCCAAATGAGCCGCCAGTCATTCAAAAAATCCTCAAAGATCACCTAAAGAATCAGGTGCTGTTTAAGCAAGAAATTGAAAATATTTATGCTGAAGGCGGTTACTGCTTTATTGAATTTGGGCCGCGAAGTGTTCTCACCAACTTGGTCAAAGATATCCTGTGCGATCGCCCTCATTTAGCTGTAGCTTTAAATGCTAGTCATCTCAAAGATAGCGATCGCACTTTGCGCCAAGCTGTTCTACAGTTGCGCGTTGCTGGATTACCTTTGCAAAACTTAGACCCCTATCAACTGGAGTATAAAATCCCAGAAGCTTCTCCAAATCAGCTCTTGAATGTCCGTTTAAATAGCACCAACTTTGTATCGGATAAAACCAAGCAGTCCTTTGAAAAAGCTATGCAAAATGGGCATGAAGTGAAAACCACCGTTGCGAACGGTAATAAACCAAACTTTTCTCAATCCACAGAGAAGGTATCAGTTAACAGTCAATCCACTGTTGGCAATGGCAATAAACCTAACCCCTCTCATTCCGTAGAGAAGGTAGCTGTCAACGGTCAATCTACCTTTGCAAATAGCAATAAACCTCACTCAGTAACAGCTAACCCCTCTCATTCAGCAGATAAAGTAACAGTCAACGGTGGAGTGAAATCTGTGCAGAACGGGCAATCAGATCAACTCGATATCAAGTCTTTGCAACCTAGTTCAGAACTTCCTCTAAGTTATTTAAGAGCTATAGATAACTTAGAATATTCCCTGATTGATTTCAGTCGTAATCAACATGAAATCTTGCAGGTTCATGAACAATCTTTAAACAATCAGACAGAATATACTAAAACCTTCTTCCAACTCATGGAGCAACAACATGCGTTGTGGGGAAATAGTAAATTCAGCGAACCACATACAGAAACACAGCAACTGGTAGTCTCCAGTTCAGAGCGCAGCATCATGCGGTTTCACGAGCATCAAACTGATAGTCTCCGTATCCATGAGCAATATCTCAACTATCAGCAAGAATACACTAACAACTTTTTCCAATTGCTTCAGCGAAATTATCAACCGTCGCCCAGCAATACTAATCAACAGAGTCTGATACCGCCAGTCAATTATCAACCAAGTCCAGTAGCTCCACCAGTCGAAGAAGATAACCCTGTTCGGGAGACTGCACCGGTTGCTTTGCCGAGTAACGGATTTGCCACTAAATCTGAGCCAGTTTCAACTAATGGTAACGGCACAAATGGTAATGGTAATGGCGCACATCATCAAGCAAAAGCATTTCTGGATATTACTCCATTAAAGGAGAATACTGCACCTGTAGAGATTGCACCCCCACCCCCGCCAGTAATCATCGATCAAGTCGCTCTGAGCCAAACTCTGATTAACGTCGTTAGTGATAAAACAGGCTACCCAACGGAGATGTTAGAGCTAACGATGGATATAGAGGCAGATTTGGGGATTGATTCGATCAAACGTGTAGAAATTCTCGGAGCGTTGTTAGAACTATATCCCGATTTGCCCAAGCCGAATCCCGAAGAAGTAGGACAACTACGCACACTGGCTCAAATAGCTGAATATATGGGGAAAATTGCATCTGAGATTTCTGGTGCGATACCTGCGGTGGGCTTTGTCAACACCCCAAATGAGTCAGGGAGCAGGGAGCAGGGAGCAGAGGGAGATGGGGGAGATGGGGAAGATAAGGGAGATGAGGGAGATGAGGGAAATGGAGGAGTAACAGCAATACCTTCCTCATCCCCGCCATCCCCCTCATCTCCAGAGCTTACTAACATTGTGTTCAATGTCGTTAGTGAAAAGACAGGCTATTCGACGACAATGTTAGATTTGTCGATGGATATTGAGACAGATTTGGGAATTGATGCTGTCAAACTTGTGGAAATTATCGAAGCGTTGCTAGAACTATACCCCGATTTACCCAAGCTGACTTCAGAAGCATTGGCTCAATTACGTACCCTTGGACAAATTGTTGCACATATAGAAAAGGAACTAGGGACTGGGGAAGAAGTCGGGGAGCCGGGAGTAGGGAGCAGGGGAGAAGAGTTTTCCCCAATTTCCAATCCCCAATCCTCAATTTTTCGTAGTCCTGTCAGACTCAAATATCTTCCCGAACCTGATGTTTTAGATTTCACATTACCCGATAACCATATCGCCTTGCTTACCGATGATGGTTCTCTGACTACGGCAAAACTAGCTGAGACTCTGTTCAAACGCGGCTGGAAAACCGTTGTCTTAACTTTTCCTCCAACCGTCATTGCTAAACAATCTCCTTTACCTGAAGGCATTAGCCGTGTGGTGCTTACAGATTTGAGTGAGGAGCATTTGCAAGAACAGTTAAGAGCGATCGCTACTAACTATGGACAAATAGCTACATTTATCCATCTGAATCCTTCCACTCACGACGATATAAGCAACCATGTCCGTTATCTAGAATCAGAAAAAGCCATCCTTCGCCATGTCTTTCTCATCGCCAAACATCTCAAAGAACCACTCAATCAAGCAGCACTTCAAGGACGTAGTAGTTTTGTAACTGTGGCTCGTCTGGATGGTGAATTCGGACTAGGGCAAAAAACTAACTTTGGTGCAATTGGCGCTGGACTATTTGGACTCACCAAAAGTTTGAACCAAGAATGGGAATCTGTATTTTGTCGAGCGATCGACCTCAGTCCTGATTTAGATGCTGAAACATCAGCACAGCATATCTTCGCCGAACTTCACGACCCAAATCTATTAGTCGTGGAAGTGGGATATAACTCACAAGAGCGAGTAACCCTAGTATGTGAACAGGAAGAACAAAAAAATAGAGAGCAGGAAATCGGTGCAATTCCCTTTGCACCCAGCACCTTTTCCTCCAACGTTTTCCCCATCCCTAATGCCGAATCCCAAGTATTTCTCGTAAGTGGCGGTGCGAAAGGGATAACGGCTCAGTGTGTGATTAAACTAGCGCAGCGTTATCAATGCAAATTTATCTTGGTGGGTCGTTCCGCCGCCGATCCAGAACCCGTATGGACTGAAGGTTACTTAAGCGAAGCAGATTTGAAAAAGCGGATTATGGAGGATTTCTTCGCCAAAGGCGAAAAACCCACACCTGCAATGGTGCAGAAAAAGTTTAACGCTATTTCATCTAGTCGCGAAATTGCTACAACCTTACAAGCTATCAACCAGGCGGGTGGAAAAGCTGAATATTTGAATGTTGATGTGACTGATGCGATCGCACTTCAGGAGCAAGTTGCTAATGCTGTCAAGCGTTTTGGCCAGGTAACAGGAATTATTCACGGGGCTGGAAATCTAGCTGATAAGCGGATTGAGAAAAAATCAGTCCAAGATTTTGAAACAGTTTACACAGCCAAAGTTAAAGGTCTAGAAAACCTGTTGCGCTGTGTAACACCTAGCCAACTGAATTATTTAGTCCTGTTTTCTTCTGTAGTTGGTTTCTACGGAAATGTGGGACAGTCAGATTATGCGATCGCTAATGAAATTCTCAACAAATCAGCCCACCTTGTCAAACGCAACCATCCCCATTCTCATGTAGTAGCGATTAATTGGGGCCCTTGGGATAGTGGTATGGTTTCTCCTGAGTTAAAGCAAGCTTTTGCTGAACGGAATATCGAGACTATCCCTGTTGATATTGGTACAGAAATGTTAGTTGATGAATTAGCTAACACCAATCAAGAAACTGTGCAAGTTGTAATTGGTAGCCCTTTAGTTTATATCCCAGAAAAGTTACCAAGCGAGTTGAGAACTTTTCGGATTCAGAGGCAACTAACATTAGCAGCTAATCCATTTTTACAAGATCATGTAATTGCTGGTTATCCAGTTCTCCCCGCGACTTGTGGACTCTTATGGATTGCTAACACTTGCGAACAAATCTATCCTGGTTATAAAGCCTTCAGTTATACAAACTATAAAGTTTTGAAGGGACTAATATTTGATGAAAATTTAGCAACTGAATATACTTTAGAATTGCAAGAAATTGCTAAATATGATATCAATGAGATAGATTTTGATGCCAAAATCTGGAGTAAAACTCCAGAAGGTAAAATCCGTTATCATTTTAGTAGTCAGATGAAATTGAAGCGGGAAATTCTTATTGCCCCAACACACGAATTTATGAACTTAAGCCAGGATCATAAAATCACCGCGACGACTTCATCACTTTATCAAAATGGGGCAGCTAGCTTATTTCACGGATTTACCTTTCAAGGTGTAAAATCTGTTTTAAATGCCACTCTGGACAAGATCACCGTAGAATGCTACTTGCCAGAGCCTGGAGAAAGACAACAAGGACAATTCCCAGTCCAAACATTCAATCCCTACATTGCAGATGTGCAGATTCATGCATTTTGGATTTGGGCGCAGCATTTTTATCAGGTAGCTTGTTTGCCTTCAGAAATCAAGACTTTTGAACAATTTGCTGCCGTTCCATTTGATGAAATCTTTTACGTTTCTTGTGAAATAAAATCAAAGACAGAATCGAGTTTAATTGTTGATGTCATCGCCCATAATCAGCAAGGGAAAATATATAATCGAATGCTTGGTGCGAAGGGAACTATTTTACCCAAGCAACTAGATGAAATTTAAATAGGCAACTGAAACAGGTCATAAGAATTCAGCACTAAAGAGTCAGAAGTCAGACTTATAAGGAATCTAATATGATTGATTCACCAAATTTTATCCTGACTCCTGAATTCTTACAAAATATATACATCAGCTTGAGGAGGTAGGTGATGGAAGAATTTGCACAAAATAAAATTCATAAAATAGCGATTGTAGGGATGGATTGCTATTTAGGTGGCGGCTGCAAGGGATTAGATACCTTTGAACGCAGTATTTATGAGGGAACTCAGCATTTTATTTCCAGACCTCCTCAGCGATGGCAAGCAATAGAAGCACAACAACAGTTGTTGAAAAACTACAGTTTTCCCGACGGTGTAGCACCATTAGGTGCATACATTAAAGATTTTGAAATTGATGCTTTCAGTTTAGAAATACCACCAGAAGAAGTAGACAATTTTAATCCTCAAGAACTGTTGATGCTTCAGGTTGCCGATAATGCTCTAAAAGATGCGGCACTTCGTAAAAGTACGAGAATAGCAATAATAATTGCTAGTACTAAAGACCTAATTCTGCATCAACAAAAAGAGCAACTTGAAGATAATGAATATACCAACTACATTGAAAACAGCCTAGCTAATTATATTTCCAAACTGTGGAATTTTGCTGGACCGACATTCACATTAATTGCCAAACAAAATTCTGTTTTTAAAGCCTTGGAGCTTGCCCAAAAGCTACTCGCAATCAGAGAAGTAGACGCTGTTTTAGTCGGTGCGATTGACCTTGCTGGGGATGGCGCTAGTGTTTTACAACGAAATGAAATAACAAAAGTTAACACAGGTGTGAATACTCTCAGTTACGACCAGAAAGCCAATGGCTGGATAGTCGGTGAGGGTGCGGCGGCTGTAGTATTGAAGCTCCACGAAACAGCAAAACGAGAGAACAATCGCATATATGCAACGATTGACGCTCTTAGTCTTGTGGAAAATTCAAAATCTAAAATTCACTCTCTCACGGTTCCAAATTCTGAAATGATAGCCCAGGCTTGTCAACAGGCTTTTCATCTTGCAGATATCAAGCCAAGAGATATCAACTATTTGGAAGTTGTTGGTAGTGGAATTCCCCAGCAAGATGAGTCAGAAATTCAAGGGTTGCTCACAGCTTATCGCACATTTGAGCCAAATTTAACTTGTGCGATCGGGAGTATTAAAGCAAATATAGGTCATACCTATGCTGCATCGGGGATAGTTAGCCTGATTAAAACAGCACTTTGCCTATATCACCGTTACATCCCCGCAGTTCCCCAGTGGTCTGGCCCCAAAATGCCAGAGATTTGGCGAGATAGTCCCTTTTATGTCGCTTCTGAATCAAAACCCTGGTTTTTAGAAAAAGGAGCTACTAGAAGAATAGCTGCGATTAACGGGATGGAGATAGATGGAAGTTATGCACATTTAATTTTGTCAGAGGAAGTATATCAGCAACATCACAACAGCAGGTATTTAGAGCAAATGCCTTACTATGTGTTTGCGATCGCATCTGACGAGCAATCAACTCTATTAGAAGAAATCTGCAATCTTCAACAAACCATTAAAGATTGTTCTTCCCTATCTACTGCTGCTAGGCTGACTTTTAAGGCTTTTCAACAGCATCAACAGGCAACTTATGCAGTAGCAATTCTCGGACACAATCAAGATGAATTGCAGCGCGAAATTCAGTACTCCCTCAAAGGTATTCCCGATGCCTTCAAGACAGGTAAAGACTGGCAAACTCCTCTAGGTAGCTATTTTACAGCAAAACCACTTGGGCAAAAAGGTAAAATCGCTTTCGTTTATCCAGCAGCCTTTAGTGCTTATCTCGGAATAGGTCGGAATCTATTTCGTTTATTTCCTCAACTTTACGATCAGCTGCTCATCAAAAGTGGTTACAACCGTCTCGCGAATGTAGAAAAACTTGTCTACCCTCGAAGTTTAGAAAAATTTTCAAATAGACAACTGGAAGCCCTTGAAAAGGAATTGATTAACGATTCAGTAGCAATACTTGAATTAGAAATGCTCTTTGCCACACTTTTGACGGCTACTCTGAGCAATTATTTTCAGATCAAGCCCCAATGTGCTTTTGGTTATAGCTTGGGCGAGATTAGCATGATGTTGGCTCAAGGTGTCTGGACTGAGTTTCTAGACAATAGTAAGAGCTTTAACTCATCTCCTCTGTTTAAGACAAGGCTATCTGGTTCCAAAAATGCTGTGCGCGAGTATTGGGGATTACCTCAAGGAGAGGATGATAAAAGCGGAGATTTTTGGCGCAACTATATTCTTATGTGTCCAGTATCTCGTGTTCAGGAAGCCATCCAAGATGAAGATCGCGTCTATTTACTTTTAATTAATACTCCAGAAGAAGTCGTGATTGCTGGTGAGATAGAAGCTTGTAAGCGGGTAATTGCCAATCTAAATTGTGATGCTTTTCTTGCTCCCTTCACCCATGTCATCCATTGCGAGGCAATGCGCTCTGAATACCATGAACTTGTGAGATTAAATACATTCCCTAGCCAAAATAAATCAGAAACTATTTTTTATTCCACAGCCGAGTATAAACCAATTGACCTCGACAGTCATTCAATAGCTCGCAATATTGCTCAAAACATCTGTCAACAGCTCAATTTTCCTCAGCTAATTAACCGTGTCTATGAAGATGGCTTCAAAATATTCCTCGAAGTAGGTGCTGGTAGTAACTGTTCCAGATGGATTGATAAAACCCTCAAGGCAAAAGAACAGATCACAGTATCTCTTAATAAAAGAGGTGTAGACGATCATGCTTCTATTATCAAAGCCTTAGCAAAACTCCTTAGCCATAGAGTTGAACTAGATTTATCACCATTATATTCTCAACAACCAGAAGTTTCTAATGAAAGCCAGTCTAACGTGAGAACTATAACCTTGCAAAATAGCAAGATTAGTTACACATCTTTGAATAAAAAAAATCACGAAATCCTTCAAGATATCTCTTTTAGAGATCCCATCAAAACTGTTAATCAGCAGCAATATCAACTATCAGAATTAAAGGAATTTGCACAAATGAATTCTTCTTTGCTCCCCAATCCTACCAAAAGTCTTGAAAACACCTCTAAAAATCTAGAAACTCTTCAAGAGCAAGTTAACTTTCAAAATGGCAGCGAACCTACTCAGTTATTGCTACAAGAACGCAATGAAACTGTAGAAAAATTACAAATTAACGAAAATTTGGTAACAGAACAGGAAAAGAATCAATTCGCTCTGACCCCTAGTTTGAAAACTTCCATCGTTGTTGACGAACCCCATTTGCTCAATTCACACAGTCCTTACTATCAAAAACTGAGTGAGAATGCTTCCAGGATGACCAAAGCTCATGCTGTCTTTTTACAAGCGCGACAGGAGTCACTAAAGCAAATTAGTACCATTATTCAGTTGCAAATAGCTTGTTATCAAAAGTTATTTGAATCATAATCATTTAAAGCAGCAAAGTACCCAGATTATTTGAATAAATAATTGGTACAAAATCAAGTTTAGTAAGACAAGGGGCTTAAGCCCCTTGTTCTAGAGCAACCTCACAGGTAATCAGTATAAAATCTGCTGTAAATTCTTCAAACATTATCTGGTAAACAATTTTCTGTAACTGGAGGTTAAAAAAGATGATTGGTGCAGATAATATACTAAATAACAATGGTAACTACCTAAAAATTTCAGACTATATTTCTCACCAAAATCAAGTTTGGCAAGGTATTTTAGATTTTGTATCTTTTAACGAAAAAGGCATAAAATCTAAGCTTCTAAATTTAGAAAAACCTTGTTATATTATTAGAGTTGAAGGAAAAGTTGGCGCAACTAACGAAGGTTATCTATATCCTTGCAACCAAGAAAAAACAGGACAGGCAGAAATATTAGTATCTACTCCACCTCTGTCAACTGGGCAATTAGGCGATCCAAATTTTATAAACTTTCATGGTGTAAAATACGCTTATGCCACGGGCGCAATGGCTCAAGGGATTGCTTCTGAAGAACTGGTAATTGCCCTTGGTAAAGAGAAAATCTTAAGTTCATTTGGTGCTGGTGGCTTATCTCCTGCTCGCGTCGAAGCAGCCATTAAGCGTATTCAGCAAGCTTTACCCGAAGGGCCTTACGCATTTAACTTACTCCACAGTCCCAGTGAACCTGCTATTGAACGCGGTGTTGTTGATTTGTATCTTAAATATCAGGTGAGAACAATAGAAGCTTCCGCATTTCTCGATTTGACTGACAACATTGTTTACTACCGCGCTGCTGGACTTGGTTTAAATGTAGACAATAAAATCGAAATCAAAAATAAAATTATTGCCAAAGTTTCTCGGAGAGAAGTTGCAATCAAATTTCTGCAACCTGCTCCAACAAAAATTTTGAAGCAATTAGTTGAGCAAGGCCTTATCAGTGAATTACAAGCAACCCTAGCTGAAAAAATTCCTTTAGCTGACGATATTACTGCCGAAGCAGATTCTGGTGGTCATACAGATAATCGTCCTCTGGTTTGTCTCTTACCTTCCATCTTAGAATTGAGAGATGAAATTCAAAGAAAATTTTCTTATGAAAAACCTGTCCGAGTTGGAGTAGCAGGAGGAATTGCTACGCCACAATCAGCATTAGCTGCCTTTATGATGGGGGCTGCTTATGTTGTAACAGGCTCGATTAACCAGTCTTGCATTGAAGCCGGAACTTCTCAACATACTAAACAATTATTGGCTCAAGCCGAGATGGCTGATGTGATGATGGCTCCGGCAGCAGATATGTTTGAAATGGGGGTAAAACTCCAAGTGCTAAAAAGAGGAACTCTCTTTCCTTTACGAGCCCAAAAAATGTTTGAACTATATAAAAACTATGACTCAATTGAAGATATTCCCTTGGTGGAAAGAGATAAATTAGAAAAACAAGTTTTGAAAAAGAGCTTGGATGCAGTGTGGCAAGAGACAGTTACTTATTTATCTCAACGCAATCCTGATAAATTGGCCAAGACTGTTAATAATCCCAAACTGAAGATGGCTTTAATTTTTCGCTGGTATCTGGGTTTATCATCCCGTTGGTCTAACTTTGGGGAAAAAGGCAGAGAAATGGATTATCAAATCTGGTGTGGCCCTGCTATGGGCAGTTTCAATGACTGGGTTAGAGGTTCTTACTTATCTGACTCAAATAATCGTCAGGTTGTTGATGTTGCTAACCATATTATGACCGGAGCGGCGTTTTTATACCGGATACAAAGTTTGAAAATTCAAGGCTTACAAATGCCCGCTTATTACAGCGAATATCGCCCAACTACATCTTAATTAAAGGAGGAAAATCACATGAATACTGTTAAAATTGATAACCGAATTCCCAAAATTCAAAATAAGCTTTTCGAGCAGGCACATACTCATTCTTTAGAATTAAAGCCTGTTGCTATCGCCATGAGCAAGCAGGGAATTAAAGGAGAAAAACTCTACTCTCATCCGGGAATGCTTCCCTTACCGGTACCGATTTGTGAGTATTTACTTTCCTTTAATGCTCGTCAAATGTCAATTTTATCTGCGACATTTTTTGCTAACTTCTACAAGTATGTTGCCAATAGCGAATATCAGTCTCTCATGTCCAATATGGGTATTGCTGAAAAAGTTTTTGCTTCCTACTCGGACGAATTTATGATTCTTCACCAGGAAACTAATGAAGAAATGGATCATATTTGGTCTTTTAGAACCGTATATAGTATGGTCTGCCGAGAAATAGGAATTCAAAGCTCCTTTGATGAGCCTGGTTTTTTCTATGGTTCTGTTGGTGCAATACCTCAATCAGATTTTGACAGTTTCGATACCCGTTTTACTTTTGATGAAGATTTAAATGAAACTCTGTTGAATCTTCAAAAGGGGAAAAGCTTTCTTAACAAGATTGTAGAACAGACACAGCAACGAGGCCAAAATTTTACATACCGAAATTTAAGGTTCATGATTGGGGATGCCATGAGGATGCTACCGGCCGAAAAAGTTCAAGAAAGTGGCTTGGGTAGCTTAACTCTGCTGTATCGGTACATGGCTAACGTGGAGTTAAAAAAAAGCGAAGCCTATTTATTTGATTCCCCTGAAAAGTTTGATTATGAACCATTAGCTTTTGAATTGAATCAAGGCCACTTAACAGATGAAGCACGTCATTACACAACATCTTTTGATTTAGGAGTAGAACTGTATAGGGTAGCTCCTCCAGAGGCTCAAGATTTCGTTCGATATTTCATACAGCTAATTGTGGAAGACTATATTAGTGCCAGTTACACTACTTATTTGGAGAAGTTAGACCTCACTGTGCAAGGAATCATGCTAACTGATATTAGAGTTGGGCTGAACTCACTAAGTATGTCTCTGCACCATCCTGAATTAGCTGATAAGCAAGTAGATATAAATCAATTAGTTAATTCTTGGAGACAGGTAAGTTCAAAGTGGCGCAATATAATTGGTTACATGGAACAAAAGAGTTGGCAATACAAATCTCAGCAGCTAGAGCGTCTGATAAAGGCACTGGAATTGGAGTTAAATACAAGTAAGCTAGGTAATCGCTATGAGCGTTACAAGGATGCTTTGGCAATTAAGGAAATTCAAAAAGTTGTTGAAGTAGCCTAAGGGTTGTTAAATCTGCTAACCCTCTTTCTTGACACTAGTGAGTTTAGAAATGATAGTATCTATTCATTTTGAAGATGATCAAAAAACACTTCAAGTCGAAGCAAACCAACGCTTAACTAAGATTTGTGATGAATATCCTAGTTCAATTTTATTTGGTTGTCGTTGTGTTGCTTGCGGAACCTGTCTTATAGAAGTTGTGAGTGGGATAGAAAATCTAACTCCTGTGATGGATGAGGAGCAGATTTTACTTGATGTGTTGGCTCCAGATAATCCCAATGTTCGCCTAGCCTGTCAATGCGTAGTACAGGGTGATATTAGCATTCGAGTCGCTAATTAATTGACAAATTTCACGTAGCTCGATATACATTTAGGGGATATTAAGCAGCCGCAAAAGTTAAAAATTTTTCTAATATCTCCTACCTTAGACATTTCAAAAATTTTAGCCACTACAGCAATCCTATTTAGGCTATGAACAAAAAAGATAGCTTGTTCATATCCTATTTAAGAATGCTATATATCCAATTCTTTTTACTTAAGAGGTGTGTAAATGAGTCAGTCTATTCCTGAGACAACTAAAAAGCAGTCTTATACCGCAGAAGAAATTCAAGCTTGGTTAGTATCTCATATTGCAGAGCAGCTAGGAGTTGAATCTAAGGATATAGATGTCAGTCAACCTTTAGACAGCTACGGTTTAGAGTCAGCCCAGGCGATGTTTCTTGTTAGCAAAGCCGAGAAGCTGTTTGGTTTTGAGCTATCTCCAATTTTATTGTGGCATTACCCCACTATTGAAACGCTATCTCAGCGTTTAGCCGAAGAATCTAAAGCTTCTCAGTCAGAGATTTTTGAGATTTGAACAGCTTACAGAAAAAGATTTTGATAGTTTGAAACTATGAATATATCCAGGTTTTTAGCACAGCTTAAGCAAAAGGTTGTTCAGGTTATCGAACAATAATTACAACCTAAATCGAGAAATAAGCTTGCAAATAATTTAGTAGTTAGAGGGAACCAAAAGTAAATATGATTTACAACAGAAAGCTGGGACACCTTGAGCAAGCTATGGAAATCTTAAATAGCCGTGCTAAAACCTGGAACATAGTAACTATTAGTCGCATCAAGGGCTATATCTATGAAGAAACTCTGACACAGGCTTTAGACATGATTCAATGTCGCCACCCTCGTCTAAATTCTAAAATTGTTGGAGATAAAAATAGTCTCATCTTTCAAAGTCAAGAAACAGCAAATATTGCTTTACGCGTTGTAAAAAAGTTAGACAACGACCAGTGGCAAGAAGTAGTTGATGAAGAGATGAACAACGGAATTGATAGTAGTAAAGGTTTGCTACGAGTTGTTCTTATTCATCTTTTAGGTGATGAGCATGTAAGTTACCTAATTACAACAATACACCATGCGATCGCAGATGGTTTATCATCCATCCAACTTCACTCAGAAATATTGACTTGTTGTCAAAAAATTGTGTCCGGCGAACCAATTAATCCAGTTATTAGCTTAACTCCACTTCCACCTATCGAAGAACTAATGCCCAAATGGACTAAGGGATTTAGAGGTAGGATGAATAGCATTATCTTCTTGTTGCAGCTTGGCTTACAAAAAATCTGTAATCGACCACAAACATTAGGTTTTGAAAAGTACGTATCTATTGCAAAGCGTAGTTGCAATATTATCCACAGACAACTTGACGAAGACTTAACCCAAAAATTTGTAAATCATTGTCGGCAAGAAAATACAACAGTACATAGTGCTTTGTGTGCTTTACTGATGTTTACAATAGGGAGAAAAATAATTAAAGTAAATAGCAAAAATACACGAGTAAACTGCCTATCATATTTTGATTTGAGGAGACATCTCGAACCAGCAATCACTGATGATCAGATGGCTGTATTAGCCTCCTCTATTATGGGATTTCATACTATAGGGAGAAACACGTCCTTTTGGGAATTAGCCCGTGAGGTGAAAAAAAAACTTGAAGTTAGTAAAAAATCCGGTGATCTCTTTAAAATGATTTTGATTGCCAAGCATCTCATAGATTTTTGTTTTATCTATCCCAAGCAAGTAGCTGCCACAGTGTCTGTTTCTAATGTTGGCAAAGTAAATATACCCAAATATTACGGTGAATTTGAAATAGAAGAAATCAGTTTCGCTGCTTCCCACGCTTTGTATGCAGGTGTTTTTGTTATCCACGCCTCAACTTTTCAAGGAAAAATGCTGTTCAATTTTGTTTTTTCTCAACCCTCAATTAGCCAAAGCACTATGAAACTTCTTGTGAACAATGTTATGTCTTATATTCATGAGATTTGCAATTTGGATTTAGATTCTTCTTTAACGTACAAATAGGCATATTTATCGTTCATTTGATATTTTCAAAAATCAAGACTTTGAAACAATTAGGAGATTCTGAAACTATGAACGCATCAGAGATTATAGCAAACCTTACTCAACAGGGTGTTCATTTGTGGGTTGATAACGACAAATTAAAGATTCGCTCACCCAAGGGCATAATCACATTAGAAATGCAAGCAGAAATAGTTGCTTGCAAAGCGGAGATTGTGGCATTTCTACACGAGATGGATGTCGCTACTGATTTAGATTCTGTCCCTTTAAGTCAAGGACTCAATTTACAGACTATTGGTCGTCTAATTGGGGGATTTTCAGAGCAATCATCTGTAGAGTATAAGCCGCCAATTATCGATCCTAAAGTTATGGCTCAAAAGCTGATAGTTACATTTAAACCTTTGCCTAATAGTTACAAAAATCAAGAGATTCGGAAATTTCGCCAAGAATTGGAAGTTAAGTTGAGAGATTATGGGGTCAAAGTTTTATCTTGGGAGGAAGCGATCGCAGAATTTAACTATGACCTAACAATTCCAATAATTAATAAAAATAAAAAATTCAAGTTTAAAGGAGTTAAATCAGAAGTTAATGCAATTATTGATGTAGAAATACCTCCTTCTATTCTAAGAAAACTTGGTATTTTTACAGCAGAGATTCTCTATCAACTTTATTCTAAATTTGTTTTAAATGGTCGAAAAATACCTGTTATAAAAATGGCTCGATTGAGCAGTTGGGCTGAGGATCATGCAGCTAAGTACGTTGACAATCCTAGTAAAACTCAAGTAATTGTACTTACTGAAATAGACCATGATTTCATCAACCCTCTGATTCCGTATAAACAAAAAATCAATATTGGCTTAAACACTTTAATCAGAACGTTTTCAGAAATTGTTATTGGAGTATCATCTGATAAAATTTCTATATTAAATATGAATCTTTCAGACTCTATTTTCTCCAAAAATGAGATAGAACGGTTTGTTTTAAAATCACTAATTCCTAAAGTTTTTGTGCCAATCGCTCCGCTTTTACTGAGCCGATTTGAGCTAGGACAGTATAATCCTCAAGAATCTATCTATGCTGCAAAATTAGTGAAATTGGGTCAGGAATTGGCATCAACAGGTTTATTCCCTCCTGGTTTTAAATTGAATGAAGTGATTAAAAGAAAATCACATAGAGATATTGTCAGCGTCATCATAAATGGTAGAACAGGTGTCTCTTATGGCTTTGTTGCTTATGCTGAACCTCCACAATATTTTGGAGATATAGAGGTAAGTAAAAATGAGTGGGAAAGTCTATTACCTGTTAGAGGATTTAGTAGTAACGAAATTCGTCAAAATGAAAAAGGTAGACGCTATGCCAAAATCAAACTCCTAGACAAATATGTATTTAGGCAAATACCTGATATTTGGCTTGTCAGTTCTCGTTCAGGGTCAAATAAAACAGACTTGAATATCGCTGACGATATTATCAGAATTGGTTTGAAAGAAAAGCTATATCTCCAACTCCCTAAAGTGATTCATTCGGAGTTAGCAGATATGAAACCTTCTTATGATATTTATGTCATGCTTGCAATTAGTCTTTCTGCGGCTTTGTATACGCCAGAATTAATTAAAGATGGTGCGCCAATTGTTCATTTCCACGGCTACCCAGCATTTGATTGGTTTAAACCAAATGAATACTGTGTTGGAGTAAATAATCCTTCAGTACCTTGTGGAACCTATGAATCTGGTGTATTCAACTTTTTAGGTATTTCTAGTTTGGCTGAACAACAAGCAAGAAACATATCTTTAGTTAGTTTAGTAGAACCAGATCATGGTACAAATTTTATAGCTCATGATTTGGATTATTTAGTCGAAAGATTAAAAACTGGGTGTGCAGATGGGCAAATTGAATTAGGTGGAAAACATTTTGCTTCTCTGAAGTCGAAGCTAGAAGAATGCAGAATCTAAAATTGTGAAATAGACTTCTAATTAGCACTACTTAACAGTGCTAATTACTATAGCAATCCTAAATTATTTGTGATAAATAAGATCCCCTATTTCCTAGAGAAGTCGGGGATTTGAGCCTTGAGATTTTCATAAATCAAATATGATTGCTATATAGCAGCCCTTTTATAGTGATGGACTATGCCTTTTTAGGTAGTAAAAACTTATACAAAATTTGTGGAATATATTTGGGGCAAAAACCTACTTTATATAGACTTTGTACTCACACAAAAATAGCATAAACCAAAAACAGCGAAATTTGATTAAAGCTAACATCATCATAGATAATCGGTATAAGCTTAGGTCATCTGTGTAAAAATGTTAAAGCGTTATTTATAGCATTTTTATACAGATGAATTATTGTTTTGTAAAAAAAAATACTCAAGTATTTATGAAGTTGCCTATGAGTTGCATTTGAGTTGCGATTGAGTATCTCACTGTCATAATATATTTATAAATCACAACTAGGTGAGATTATTAATCAGTGTGAAAAACACTCTTAATATATATCCTCAAAAGATATATTATGAACCTAATCCGTCTTCTATTGCGTACTTCTTCTCTTCTGTTCTGTTTTGCAATTTTAGCTGGTATTTTCAGTGGCGGCACTTGCCTAGCATAACTAAAGCCTTAGTAGCTTTAAAAAAAGTGGAGTCTCTGGGCCTATCATTAGCAAATTACTCAAAGGAAATTTGTGATAATGTTTCATTGGTATCAGATCAATATTGGAACTGCCTAGAACTGGTAAATATAATCCATGCTTATATAAGTCCATCCATTTTTAATTACTTTGAAAAAATAAAAATAAGAAACATTTTAGAGCGAGAATTTGAACGTTTATTTTCTAAAAAAATAGTTTAAATAAAGGTTTGTGTGAAAATTACTATGCTGCAAATAGGATAGATTATTCTCTGGGCAAAGTAATACAATAAGGATGTATTGAGTTCGGTGAATTACTATTATTTAGCTAAAATCTTAGGAGTGTCATCAATTTCGATAGCACCCCTAAATTATGATGGAATTTTTAAATAATTTTTTCTCTACTAGCCAGTTTATTCCCCACGGACATTGCTACCTCTGGAAACCAGAATTGGTGTGGTTGCATCTGGTTTCAGATGTACTAACTGGACTTGCTTATTATTCAATCCCAGTAATGTTGGTTTATTTTGTCCGTAAACGGCGAGATGTGCCTTTCGGCTGGATATTTCTGATGTTTGGCACATTCATTGTTGCTTGTGGCACAACCCATTTGATGGATGTGTGGACGCTTTGGTATCCTACCTATTGGCTATCAGGGTTACTCAAAGCTATTACTGCTTTTGTCTCTGTATTGACGGCTATAGAGCTTGTGCCATTAATACCCAAAGCACTGGCCCTACCAAGTCCTGCTCAACTAGAGAAGGAAATTGCTGAACGCATACTAACTGAAGAGGTGTTGAGGGAAAGTAAACAACGCTGGCAATTAGCTTTGCGCGGCAATAATGATGGAATTTGGGACTGGAATGTTAAAACCAATGAAATATTCTTCTCGGCCCGTTGGAAGGAAATGCTTGGTTATGAAGACCACGAAATTTCTAACCATTTAGATGAAAGGATGAAACGAGTACATCCAGATGATCTGGATTGGGTAACACAAGCAGTCCAAGATCACTTTTCTCAGAAAACACCGTTTTACACTACTGAGCATCGAGTTTTATGTAAAGACGGCACTTACAAATGGATTTTGGATCGAGGTCAAGCACTGTGGGACGAAGATGGTAATGTAGTGCGGATGGCAGGGTCACATACCGATATTACTGAGCGTAAGCAAGCAGAGGAGGCAGTAAGTAGTCTACTTAATCAATTAGAAAATATGGTGGAGGAACGAACAGTACAGTTAACAAGAATTAATCAATCACTACAGACAGAAATTACTGAGCGCCAGCGAATAGAAGAAGCATTACGAGAAAGTGAAGAACGATTCCGTGCTACATTTCACCAAGCTGCTGTTGGCATCGCCCATGTAGCAATAGATGGAAGGTGGTTGTTAGTTAATCAGAGGCTTTGCAATATTCTTGGTTACACACCCGAAGAACTACAGTTGCTAACTTTTCAAGATATTACTCACCCAGATGATATTAATGCCGACCTAAAATATTTTTACCAGATTTTAGCAGATGATATTCAAACTTACTCAATAGAAAAGCGCTATTTTTGTAAAGATAGCTCCCTAGTTTGGGTTAATCTCACCGTCTCTTTAATGCGCGAACCTAGTGGGGAGCCAAGATATTTTATTTCTGTAGTGGAAGATATTAGCGAACGGCAAGCTGCCCTACGCGATCGCAAGCAGTGGGAGGAGCAAATGCAAGCATCACTCTTAGAAAAAGAGGTGTTATTAAAAGAAATTTATCATCGAGTCAAAAATAATTTACAGGTTATTTCCAGTCTGCTAAGTTTGCAATCGGCTTATATTAAAGACAAACACGATTTGGTAATATTCCAACAAAGCCAACAACGGATTGCATCAATGGCTCTAGTTCACGAAAAATTGTATGAGTCTCAAGACTTAGCAAAGATTAATTTTGGTGAATATATTCGAGATTTAGTAGCAAGTTTATTTACTGCATACGAAGTCAATGAAGATGCGATCACTCTGGTACTAAATTATAGACAAACACGTTCTTCTCGGATTGGATACGGCAATTCCTTGTAGCTTAATTATCCATGAGCTTGTATCTAATTCCTTGAAATATGCATTTCCCGTAGGTAGGAATGGTACGATTTGTATAGAAATTAACCAAAATCAAGATCGGCAAGTTACACTTGTGGTCAGTGATGACGGAATTGGTTTACCACCAAATTTTAATTTCCAAAAAATAGCTTCTTTAGGCTGGCAGTTAGTAGATGCTTTAACCAATCAACTTTCAGGAAATATGAATATCCAAGGTGATATGGGTGTGAAGTGTCAGGTGAAATTTACATTAATATAACAAACTAAAATATGACATCTGCAAAAATCTTAGTTGTGGAAGATGAAGCTATTGTTGCGAAAGATTTACAATATCGACTTATAAAATTTGGTTATACAGTTCCTGTAATTGCTTCTTCAGGACAAGAAGCAATTAACAAAGCAGTAGAAATATCCCCAGATTTAGTGTTAATGGATATTAAATTAAAAGGGTCAATGGATGGGATAGAAGCTGCCCAAGAAATCCATAAGCATTTGGATATTCCAGTAATTTACTTAACGGCTTATGTGGATGATAAAACATTAGCAAGAGCCAAGATAACTGAGCCCTTTGGCTACCTACTCAAACCTTTTAAAGAAAGAGAACTACAAACAAATATTGAAATAACTCTCACTAAACATGGTTTAGAAAGGCAATTAAAAGTAAGTAAAAAATGGCTGGATACACTTTTAAAAAGTATAGGCGATGGTGTTATTGCTAGCGATTTGCAAGAATTGGTAACTTTCATGAATCCGGTTGCTGAAAATCTGACTGGATGGAAACAGGAAGAAGCTTATGGCAGAAATTTATCAGAAGTATTCAATATTGCTAATGCAGATACTCATAACTCTATTGAAAGTCCGATCGTAAAAGTCCTTCAAGATGGCATTATTGTCAGCCTCCCAGCAGAAACTATTCTGATTACTAGAGAGGGTGGAGAAATACCAATTGATGACAGCGCTGCACCAATTCACGATGATCAAGATAATATTATGGGTGCTGTATTAGTTTTTCGAGATATTACTGAGCGCAAACGAGCGATTGAGGCGCGTCAAAGGCAAATTGAGCAAGAGAAACTTGTGTTGCAATGGGAAGAGATAAATCAACTCAAAAATGACTTTCTAAATTTAGTTTCTCACGAACTGCGATCGCCTCTGAGTAATATGAAGCTAATGATACAAATGATACAATTATCTACTGATACAGATGAAGCTCAACGTTATCTAGAACTGATGGAAGGCGAGTGCGATCGCGAGTTAGGATTAATTAACGATCTACTTGACTTACAACGGCTAGAAAGCTCATCTTATCCAGTTATCACACCAGATGCGTTGCTCTTACAGCAGTTCTTAACTTGGATAATTGAGCCATTTCAAATCCGTGTTCAACAACACCAGCAAACTCTAAAGTTGAATCTGCCTTCAAATCTCCCGCCCCTGCTCTCAGATGGTATAAGCTTAGAACGAATCTTAATAGAATTGCTTAATAATGCCTGTAAATACACACCTGCGGGTGGTGAAATTATCCTAAGTGTAAGTCACAATTCCTTGGAAACGCCTGCAAAAACTATTATTACTACCAGTAATTCCGCAGAAATTTCAGCAACAGAGTTACCACGAATCTTTGAAAAATTTTATCGCATCCCCAATGCAGATATCTGGAATCAAGGTGGTTCTGGATTAGGTTTAGCTATAGTAAAAAAATTAGTCGAACAATTGCAAGGAAACATTCAAGTAGAAAGCGGTAACGGATGGACAACATTTACCCTTACATTAACTGATTTCTTATAGGTCTTTAGGTTCTCTTAAAATTTCCTAATTTTTATCCTACACATCAATTATTAGAGGTGTATGGATAGATATACGTCTCTAATAACTGATGTTATAAATATTTTTGCAAATGGTATGAGATAATTAAAGAAAATTATTAAATCTAGAAAAATGGCATTAACTATATCTTCTGTACCCCAAGGTTTTAGTGCATTTATTACTAATTTAGGAATACGCGATACAACTGATGATTTTGTATTTATTAAATCAGAAATTCCTTGTGTTGCTGACGGAGTCTTCACTCAAAGTCTTTTCGCCGGGCCAAGCGTTACTATTAGCCGCGACAACTTAAAAGATTCACAAGTACAAGGAATTGTGGTTATATCTAAAAATGCAAATGTCGCTAATGGCGCTGTTGGCATTGCTGATGCCCAAGAAGTTTTAGAATTGGTTGCAACGGAAACTGGAATTGCTGCACATAATATGGTGATAGCTTCTACAGGCGTAATTGGCAGGCGTTACCCAATTGAAAAAATTCGAGCAGGTTTATTAGGATTGGGGAAAAAATTGACTCCTGCTGATTTTAATGCCGCAGCCCGTGGTATTATGACCACCGATACAGTATCAAAACTAGCTACACGACAAATAGGAAATGCCAAGCTGGTAGGAATTGCCAAAGGTGTTGGCATGATTGAGCCTAATATGGCTACTCTCTTAACTTTCTTTTTTACTGATGCGGCAATTTCTGCAAATAGCCTTCGTTCTATTTTTCGCTCTACTATAGATAAAACCTTTAACTGCTTGAGTGTAGACACTGACACTTCTACTAGTGACTCTGCTGTGATTTTAGCTAATGGAATAGCCGGTGAAGTTTCAGAAGCAGATTTTGCCAGTGCATTGCAAGAAGTTGCACAAGAATTGGTGCTGAAAATTGCCAGAGATGCAGAAGGTGCCACCAAAATTATTGAGGTGACTGTAGATTCAGCTATTAACTATGTACAAGCGAAAAAAGTAGCTAAAGCAATTGTCAATTCACCATTAGTAAAAACCGCCGTCTATGGGGCAGATCCGAATTGGGGACGAGTTGCGATGGCTATAGGTAAATGTGAAAATGAACAGCAGATCAATCCAGAACGAGTTGTTATTAGTTTTGATGACGTGAAAGTTTATCCTAGTAGTTTAACTAATGAAAATCTGGAACAATTGCGGCAAATTATGTCCAAAGACAAAGTAGATATTCATGTTAGCCTCAATATTGGCGAAGCTTCTGCAACTGTATGGGGTTGCGATCTTTCAGAGGGTTATATAGAAATTAATGGCAAATACTCAACTTGATTAACAAGAAGAGATGCGAAATTGCACTGGGCTTCAAACCGCTACGTTAATGTCTTGTTGCGTTAACGCGTCTCTACATATAGGAATTCGATTTTATTTTTGTTCGCGTGGATAAAAAAGAGGAAAGAAGGCTTTTTGAGTTGTAGGGAGTTTTTTCAAAAATCAAATATGAGTCCTATAGCTTTGATAGATACTACACAAATTTGCAATAGCTGGGGTTGAAGCCTCAGCAACACAGCATAGCTGCCTTCTTCATCGGTAATATTCGGAACCTCACCTTGCCATCAGGGAGAGAAACTTTGGCATCAGACAAAAGTGGGATTATGTGCTTTCGGACATGATATCAGTCAGAAGCGTAGAGATGGATAAATGGCGGAGGGACATTAAGAGGTAATTGCTTTGTCAAAAAAGTTGACGCAGGTAGTTACTGCGTAATATAGTATGTTACACAAGTAATGAGTTAGATTAAAAAAAATTCCTAGCCAGTACATGACGGTGAAAATAAAATTACCATTTGTATACAAGTAGTTGATATTACAAGAAAAATTTTAAAATCTCATATTTAACACAAATAGCTCTATTAACGCTGCATAACTAAACAAATATGGATTTTGACTATTTTAGAAGCAATGAAGGCACTCCTACAAATAATACCCGTCAAAGCTTGCTTGCTAGTGGGTGGCGACCCTTTAACCGAGAGTTAGATTGGGGTTTTTTATGGCAACTGTTGTATAGTGACTCCCGCGAATTAACTCAAAAAAGTTTGAATTTAGCGAGTAATGTTGCTGATATTTTGGGGCGAAATAATTATGCTTGGTGGGCTAATTTATTAAATATTGTATCTGATAATACCCGCTACGAAGTTGAAAAATTTTGGAATTACATTACACCAGATCCTCAATCACCAGATCATCGCTACAAAGATGTTTTGAGTACGGAAACGCCTATCGTTCAATTTGTCAGTCGTAGTAGCATTCCCATTGATTATGTTCTTAACCGACTGCAAGAAATTACTGTACTGCGAGTTTTGGGTGTGTTGGGTAATCCTGACATTATTACTCAGTATTATTCAGAAAGAGATTTTTATTTTCCTATAGATAGATTTGTTAGCTGGGAACGCTTAGATGTGATTAATACTGTTTATGCTTACTGGGCAAAGCATGACGTTTGGTTGCAAATTGATCCCTACGATCGCGGGCGGCGACAATATAGTTTAATGGCGAGAAATCTTGCCCCATTAATTAACAAGGCGACTTACGACTTGGCAGTTATGCTGAGTGGATACCAAAGTCGTGTAGGTAAAGTTCACAGCCAATTTCCCATTCGCACATTTCCGGCAGATATCCAACAGTTTACTGATGCTGTACAGCAAGCGATTCTGAATCAAAACCAGTTAGCGGTTGTTATACATGGTAAACCAGGTACGGGTAAAACAGTCTGGACACAAGCTGTAGCAAAAGAAATTCTTGTACCTTTAGGGTATGTAATTTTTATTTTAGATCATGATGCGATCGCTAATTTTGTCCCCCCAACTTACATAGAACGTATTTGTATCGTTATTAACGAAGCTGATAATCTAGCGCAAAACCGCGCTTCTGAGGTAGCGCAATACAATAACAAAACCGAACACATTCTCAGTTTGCTGGATGGCACTTTGTATCAAAGTGTCATTGATGAGTCTGGTATCCAGATGCAACAACGATTAGTTGTCTTGATGACTTGTAACACTACTGAAAGATTAGATCCAGCCATGTTACGTAAGGGCAGGGTGGATTTAATATATGAGTTTACGCAACTATTTATTTAAAGGAGGCGGGAGAAATACTGCTTTTCTGGTTGAACTGTACTACTAGTCTGTCAAATTCATTTTGACGGTTAGAGAGACGCGATAAATCGTCGTCTCTACTCTTAATTTATCCATCAATTATTTATTGACAGACTACTATTGTTTACTCCCCATCTCAGTTGTAGTCTAAATGAAAATTGCTGTATTTCTAGTTTCACCAAAGTTTCACCTGTTTTTGAGATACAAGTTGATGCTGTTTGCGCCAAGCTTGGGGAGGTAAACCATGATGTTGGCGAAACTGACGAGAAAAATGAGACACATCTTGATAACCTAATGCTTTGGCGATTTTCTCGATAGTCTGATTATTATTTTGGAGTAAAAAACGAGCGCCTGCCATTCGGCGTTTGACAATCCAGCAGTTTACAGTTTCTCCCGTTTGCCTTGCGACTCGGTTAGTTAAGTAAGCAGGTGAGTAACCAACAGCAACAGCCACATCACACAAAGTAATTCCTTGATGATAATGGGCTTCGATAAAGTCGAAAACTTCTTTTAATTGAGGAATACAGGGAAAGATTGACTTAGAAGGGATCGTGGGTTCTTCAGGTGCGATCGCATCTAGAGTATTATCTACAAATACTGCTTTTGGAGCTTTCTCAGATTTCATAGCACACCAGTATTGCATGGTAGCTTGCTTTTGGAGTCGAATAGCGATCGCTCTGAGCAATTCGTCTAGTGTCGAGGGTTTGGTAAGATAATCATCTGCTCCCAATTCCATAGCTTTGCGAACATCTGCTTTGTTACTACTCCCAGTCAGAAAAATAAAAGGAATAATTGCCGTAAGAGGATCTTGGCGTAGCGTATTTAAAACGCTATAACCATCCATATCGGGCATCGTGATATCGCAAATCACTAAGTCGGGTATACACTCTTGTGCTTGTTGGATACCAGCAAGACCGTTGTTAGCACTGATTGTATCAAAACCTTTAGCCTTAAGACCTTTTAAATAAAGATCGCGGGTAACATGATCATCTTCAATTACGAGAATTTTATTTGATGATTCGTACATAATTTTTTATTACCATAACTTTTAGCAGAAGCTGGTTAATATTAAACCGTGGCGGAATTTTGCCTAGTTTAGTTGGATTTACGCCGTGCTGTACTCAACTTTTTTGGGAGTAGGGAAATAGGCATAAGCTTAATTACTTCGTTCCGAGAGTTGTGATTGTTAAGTTGTTAATTAATAACTAATCTTGATTTCAACATTCATAACTCGGAACTACTAAACTCTGACTTGATTAATGCCAACGTTACAGTAAACGTAGTGCCCACACCAAGTTGACTTTCCACAGATACTTGACCATGATGTAAGTCTACTAGGGTTTTAAGAATTGACAGTCCTAGTCCAGTACCAGGTATGTGATCGATATTAGTTCCACGGTAAAATGGTTCAAATATTCGTTGTTGATCTAGCGCTGAAATACCAATACCTCTATCTTCGACCTGGAAAATTAATTGCTCATTTTCGCAAAAAAGTCTCAAATCAACTGTCATACCAGAGGGAGAATATTTTATTGCATTATCGAGCAAATTTTTTAAAATCGGCTCTAACAGTTTTTTGTCTATGCAGGCTATTAGATAATTTTCTTGAGTGACAAAATTAATCGGAATTTTGCTAATGCTCATCTGCATTTCTGCAACTAAGTCATTACAGAAATCAACTAACTCAAGTGGCTTTGGCTCATAGTTTATTTTTGCTGCTTCTGCCTTAGAGAAGAATAAAATATCATCTAACATCTGACCAAGTTGTTCTGTAGCTTTTTGAATATGATCCAGCAGTGGTTGGATTTTCTTCTGTGTACGTTTGTCTACTTCTTCCTTTAATAAACTATTAGAGAATGAAACAATATTCAACGGTGTACGGAATTGATGGCAAACCATAGAAAGAAAACGCGCTCTAAGTTCGCTAAGTTGTTTTGCTTGTTCTAAAGCTTGGTTAAGACCTAATTCTGCATATTTGTAATCGGTAATATCAATACCTGCAATCATTTCTACTGGTTTCCCACCAAAATCTAGCACTCCATCCAGCATTACAACCGCACAAGCTAGCCAGCGCTCCGTACCGCTTTTTGTCAGAATATTCATCTCCTGGTATTCAAAGTTAGTTGCTTCACTCTGTTTACGTACCTGCCTGCGTCTTTTGCTCTTAATCAGTCGCCGAAGATCAAAACCCGTTAACAGTTCCTCTTTTGTGTAACCAGTGAGTTGCTCTACTGCTGGATTTATGTAGCAAAGCCGTGTGCCTTGAATCAGAAAAGTGCTGGTATCTGTTGTTTCGGCTAAAGTCCGAAATCTAACTGCATTTAGCCGCAATGCTTCTTCAGTCTGTTTCGATTCAGTAATGTCCCAAATACTCCAGACTCTACCAATAATTTTGCCATCCAACAAGTGAGGCTTAGAGTAGTGTGCAAAAACTCTCCCATCTTTCAATTCCAAAATATCGTAGCTCTCGAAATCAGATTGGCTAGACACTTCCCAAATTAGTCGATTAAAGGCTTGTGGATCTTTAAGTTGATTCTCAAAAAAGGCTTTGCATCGAGGACATTTCTTAGATAATATTAGGGACTCCGGAATCTGCCACATATCCGCAAATTTCTGATTCAAGCTCAGAATATCTCCCTCAAAGTTAACTGCAACAATACCAATGGCAGTAGATTCGAGAGTAGAACGGAGCAAAGAAAGAGATGCTTCTAGTTCTATTTCTTTTGATTTGAGTTGAGAAAATTCCTGCTGCAAATTGTCTTTGGCATCCCTTAATTCATCAGTCCACTTTTGCACGCTCAATTCTACTATTTCATCACTTATTTCCCGAGCGAAAGCACAGCCAAATTCTATATCTTGTTGTTTTACATAGCTAATGGATATTTCTACCAGAAAGATTCGTCCTCCTTTTGTGCGGTAGCGAGATTTAAAGGTAAGAGAACCTTCTGAGTAAATATTTGACCAGTTGTGTAGAGAAAAATCTACGTCTATATCTTGCAACCTCATGGAAAGTAATTCCTCACGGGAATACTCAGTCATCTGGCAAGTAGCATCGTTGACGTAGAGAAATTGGGCGTTTTCTCCTAAACAAAAGGCAGCATCTACAGCTTGATTTATTAGAAAGTGAGCAAACTTCATTTCTATTTCTGGCTGTAGTGGCCATTGAGTGTTTGATTTAGCTAATCTATAATCGCCAGAATTCATATCCCTACTTGCTCCTGGTAATTAATTAGCACCATAGCCATTAGTGAGTTGATAGTCATAACTAACTAAAAACTCTGGTGCAGTGTTAGGCAGTTAAAAAATAAAATTAGTTAGTAAATTAAAAATATTACTAACGGACTTAACAAAACTTATCATACCAATAAAAAGGGAATAATTTAACCAATTTTTCCTGAAAAAATTCAATATTTAATTTAAAATTTATTATTGACTTAAACAAATTTTGAGGAATGCAAAAGATAGACAAATCAAATCTAGATTAGTCAATATACCTTATTAGCTAAGAGTTGAAAATTCTCAATCTATAAGTAGAAAAAATGTTTTAAATATATACTAATACTACTTTTCGTAATTCGCAATTCCCGTTAATTAAGGATTTTAGACATTTAAAATGGGTGGCTAATTTGAGCCAAACTGTACTAGTACAGGACTGCGGAAATTTGTGTACCTTTAACAAGTAAAGAGATGTAGCCTGCACCATAGCTAAGGAATGGTTCACCAACCGAAAGTTACTGGGTTTCGACTGGTAAACGGTTAAATGAGAAAAATTTTTGTTCCTTAGCCTTTCCGAGGGAAAGGACTTTGACCAAATACCACTGTAGAGTCGTTTGATTATCAACATAAATGAATTTACCGGGCTTGGCTAGGCTTGAATTAAAAAATTTTAACTCATTAGTTCATTTTCTTAATTTATCTTAACTTACTCTATCAGGGATTTAACTATAGAAGAATATGCTTAGTCATCCGTCGTAAGAAATACATTTACACAACACAAACACGTATAAAGCGGCGTATAATTTTATATCTAATTTTTAAGGCAGAAACATCATTCGTCACAAGAAATACAAATGGACTAAAAAAACGTATATTTTTACGTATAACATCGTGTTTATTTTGTCATAAAGCAACATTTTAATGAAAATCTGCGTAACTGCGATCAATCGCCAGAGGCTAGAAATGGAATTTTAAAGGGGTTTAAGCTTAAATACTTAATCTCTTTTCTCAAGGAATACCTACTCAACGCTTAGTCATCTCCCAAAGGATATATAAAAAGTGAAGCAACTATGTCTTTATCGTTACAAATAATTGACTCGATGAGTTTTTGGTGGCAATATAAAGACCGCTAAACTGTTGTAGCTCAGCTTATGCTACAAAGCAAATTCAAGAGTTTATACGGAAGACAGGCAGTTGCTGATTTGCAAGCACCTGGGCAAAAAAGTAAAAGAATTGTCATTTTTATCAAAAGATTTTCTATTGTAAATTTGGTCATGTAGCTCAGTAGCGATGCCTAGGTTGGGCTACGCCTACGCAAAATATCAATTTTTCAGAATCACTAAGTTAAAAATGTTGCAATAGTTATACAAGCGAAAGAATTGCCACTTTTATCAAAAAATTTGTCATTGCAGATATGTTTTTATTGTAGTAATCATTGGAAATTAATAACATCTCCAGACAGTTTAATGAATAAGTTGGTGTGATTAAAGACAACTATGTAAAGCTTTGTAAAAATTCTGAAATATGCTTGAGTTAAGCTTAATAGCTTGTTCACATACCTTTACATTATTTAGTTTTTCCCTGCCAACCGACTTAAGTACTGTAGAAGCGAAAAATTTGACACCTCCATCAAAAGATTTTTGATTGCATATCAGTTATCATCCCCTCTATTGTGGTTCTTAGAAGCACAGCCTTATTTGCTGTATGCTTTGCAAAAATTTTTTGGTAGTGCTATCACAACCATCAATCAGCAGCAATCAACCGTTTCTACTATCGATCAAACTCGGTCATAGCTGTGATAAACGACAGAGTTGTTCGTATTAAATATTGCTAGCGCTGTGATTGTAAACTAAAAAGCCTTTGTGTAACTTTATGTAATTAAGTGAAACCATGAGTCAAAACTATACTGGTTCCAACTCTCCTCTCATCACTACTGAGCCATACAAAGAATTTCCAGCAAATAGATATGTAGAATCTTCTCGTCAGCTTGATGAATCGGAGAATAACGGGGGAACTCAGCCTTTTTTAAATGATGAAACACCAGCAACGCTCTCAGTTGCCGATGCGATCGCTCAAATGTTGGTAAATTTGGGAGTAAGCTACGCTTTTGGTGTCGCAGGTGGAGCAATGGCAAGCCTTTGGGGTGCGCTATCAAATAGCACTATCGAGGTGTTAAACTTCCGCCATGAAGCAGGAGCAGCATTTGCAGCCACCGAAGCATACTTTGCCAATAATCGCCCCACTGTAGTTTTTACCACAGCCGGGCCGGGGATCACTAATGCGCTGACCGGATTATTTGCGGCTCGTGGTGAAGGTGCAAAGGTAATTTTGCTATCGGCTTGTACCTCTGCACCACAGCGTGGACGTTGGGCAATTCAAGAAACCAGCACTTATACATTGCCTAGTGGGGGAATTTTTACCCCAGGAGCGCTATTCAACTATGCAATCACTATTGAATCTGCGGCTCAACTACCGCAGATTTTCCGCAAACTTGCTTTAGCTATGGCGCAACCAGGCGGATTTGTCGCTCATTTGAGTATTCCCACCGCAGTGCAGACAAGTTTAGTTGAGGATGTAGCTTTACCCCAACTAGATGTTACTCCATTTCCGATGACTGCTTCCAAAGAAGCGATCGCTAAATCTCTAGAGTTATTATCATCTGGCCCCTTTGCTATCTGGGTTGGTTTTGGTGCGCGTGATGCAGCAGAGGAAATCCTTGAACTCGCTGAAAAAACGGGAGCAGCCGTTATGTGTTCCCCCCGTGGTAAAGGTATCTTCCCTGAAGATCATCCCCAGTTTGTCGGTGTCACAGGTTTAGGTGGTCATGCTTCCGTCTTAACTTATATGGAACAGCAACCTCCACTACGTACACTCGTATTAGGAACCCGCCTTGGTGAACCGACTTCCTTCTGGAGTTCGGCACTAGTTCCAAAAGAAGGTTTCATCCATGTAGATATTGACCCAGAAGTGCCAGGTGTAGCCTATCCACACGTTGAAACTTTCGCAGTTCGCTCTGATATCAAAGCTTTTGTGGAAGAATTATTGGAGCAATTACCAGATGCTCCTCGTTCCACAACTTTGTTGCTACCCAATCCAGAACGCAAAGCAATTGAACCTGTACCAGACGTAGATTATCCAGTGCGGCCAGAAGTATTGATGGCAGCAATTCAAAAGATAATTGTTGAAGGTAGCGATGCAGTAGTAATGGCGGAGTGTGGTAATTCGTTTACTTGGTCAACCCATCTACTCCAATTTACCGAAACCAATCGTTATCGAGTCAGCACCGGAGTCGGCGCAATGGGTCACGCTGTTACTGGAGTATTGGGTGCAGCATTAGCAAGCAATAGCAAAGCTGTAGGGATTGTCGGCGATGGAGCAATGCTGATGAATAACGAAATCAGCACAGCCGTGAAATACAAAATTCCAGCGATTTGGATTGTTCTCAACGATGCGCGTTATAACATGTGCCATCAAGGGATGAAAATCTTGGGATTAAAGGGCGCAGATGCCACACTTCCACCGACAAACTTCGCCATGATTGCTCGTGGGATGGGAGCAGAAGCGATCGTAGTTGTTAGAGAGTCGGATATTGAAGCGGCATTAGAACAAGCGATCGCATCATCTGTTCCCTTTCTCATTGATGTCGTTATTGATGCTGATCGCCCAGCACCTTCTGGCGGACGCAATAAGAGTTTAGCAGCACAAGGAATTAAATCAACAGCTAAAAATGGAGCCAAGCAAGTTTCATTTCCAATGGTTTGATTTTGCTGGCAACGCTCGATTTTTTTTCTAACGAACCGCAAAGAAATAGATAAGTAATCTTATGACGGCAAGAGACTAAAACACTAGAGCATCACAATCTTTCAAAAATTCACGACACTGATGCAAAAACCCTTTACAACTCTCTTACCTTCGCGCCCTTAGCGCCTTCGCGGTTCGTTCTCTTATTCCAGCAACTATATTCACCAAACTGGAACTTCAAATATTTGCTTTCTAACTTCACTCAATCTTAATATTCCAACCTGCTCTTGTGTCTATATCTTTACATTTTGTAATGCTAATTACTTTCTCTAACCAATCCCAAACAATATTGAGAGGTCAAGATGCTGCTATTTGAAACTGTTAGAGAAATGGGTCACGAACAAGTTCTCTTTTGTCATGGTAAAAATCCCGAAATTAAGGCAATTATTGCCATCCATGACACGACATTGGGCCCAGCAATGGGAGCTACAAGACTCATGCCTTATGTCAACGAAGAAGCTGCTTTAAAAGATGCACTTCGTCTCAGTCGGGGGATGACTTATAAAGCTGCTTGTGCAAACATTCCGGCTGGTGGTGGCAAAGCAGTTATTATTGCTAATCCTGAAAATAAAACAGATGATTTGTTGAGAGCTTACGGACGTTTTGTTAACAGTCTTAATGGGCGTTTTATTACTGGACAAGATGTCAATATTACCCCTGATGATGTCCGAACAATCAGCCAAGAAACTAACCATGTTGTTGGAGTTTCAGAAAAATCTGGTGGGCCTGCTCCTATTACATCATTAGGAGTTTTTCTAGGAATTAAAGCTGCTGTAGAGTTTCGTTGGCAGAGTGAAAGACTTGATGGCATGAAAGTTGCAGTTCAAGGCTTAGGTAATGTCGGCAAAAATCTCTGTCGCCACTTGCATGAGCATGATGTCAAGCTTTTTGTTAGCGATGTAGACCCAGCCAAAACGGAAGAAGCACAACGGCTTTTTGGCGCAACTGTTGTAGAACCAACCGAAATTTACTCTGTTGATGTAGATATTTTTTCCCCTTGCGCTCTGGGAGGAATTCTTAACAGTCATACAATTCCTTTTCTCCAAGCTCAGATTATTGCTGGTGCAGCTAATAATCAATTGGAGAATGAGCAATTACATAGTCAAATGCTCACCAGAAAAGGGATTCTTTACAGTCCAGATTATGTAATTAATGCTGGAGGACTAATCAACGTTTACAACGAGATGATTGGTTATGACGAAGAAAAAGCTTTCAAACAAGTGCATAACATTTATGACACGCTATTAGCAATTTTTGATATTGCCAAAGTTCAAGGAGTTACTACCAACGATGCGGCTAAACGATTAGCAGAAGACCGCATCAAGGATAGTAAGCACAGCAAGTCTAAAGCGATCGCAGCTTAATTATTATTATCTTAAGGAGTGAGAAGTGGAAAAAAATACTTTTGCAACATCAGCTTATATTGCTACTTCACCAGAGAGTGCTTTTGAATATCTTTGTAGTTTAAAAAATCTGGATGAATGGACGCTTTATAGCCGAATGAAAGAGCAAATTGATGAAGATACCTGGCTCGGAACTGCATCAGGTTATCACAAAAACCTCTATTATCACGTTAAAAAACTCCAAAATCCGCTTTTTTATGGCATTGAATGGCACTGCGGATTAGAGTACCAAAAATATTTTCAAGTTTATCCTGTTTTGCTGTTTCCCACTGACTACATTGAGCCAGGGACAGATGAAAAAGGCGTGTACTTTCACTGGTTGAGCTTTGTTGATCCCAAACGGCAGACTCAGATGATTATGCAGGGAATTCACACAGTCCATACTTCTGAATGTCGTTCTCTAAAAGGTAATTTGGAACGCAAAGCTGGTCTGACCTCAGCAGCCAAAGGAAGCCACTTTATCGATACTGATACCATTTATGTTGATGCCCCAATTGAAATCGGGATTGAATACTTAAAAGACTTACAAAACATAGATGAGTGGGCGCATCTGCTACGCCCAGATGGCGATATTACTTCGGAATCAGGTGAATTCAAAGATGAATATGACCAAAAGGTAAAAGTTTCTGTGCGAGTTCATTCTTTGAGTAAATACTACTTACTTGAACAAGAATACTTTTATCCAGAATACGAATATTATCAGCGTTCGGTAGCGTTACTTATTCCAACCGCTTATGCTTTCGCTGACCCCGAAGCTTCTGGTTTCATCCTGCATCGAATCACATTTTGGAAAACAGATGGAACTGTTAGCCACGGCAAACTTCAAATTGAAGACTTTGGTGCTGAGAGCATGAACATCAAACGCTTACTCGAAGCCAAGGCTGGCAACCTCAAATCATTTGATCGAGGAATGAGCTATCTGCCAAAAATTCAAGAATCACTACTAACTAATTAAAACCTCAGCGACCCTCTGCGCTTCCCTCTGCGTTTAAAATTCACTCCTCAATTCCCCACGATAAGCCTTATTGCAACACATGAAACTGAAGCCATTCACTATTACTATCCTCACTTTTTGTGTTGCCGCTTTTTCTGGAATGAAAGCTGCGTCAGCCGCATCCTTTTCAGTAATCGCCGACGGTCTATATAATGCCGGCGGTCTGAGCTTTAGTCCTGATGGTAATCTTTATGTTACAGAGGCGGGAATAGGGGGAAGTGGCGCTTGCGTTCCACCAGCAAGTGGTCAAGGCGATTCTCTATGCTATGGCACAAGTGGAGCAGTTACCAAAATTGAGAATGGTAAGACCGAACGCATACTTACAGGACTTCCTTCCTTAGCATTACCAGATGGCACTGGAGGCGCAGGCCCTCGTGATATTAAATTTGATGCTACAGGTAAACCTTATGTTCTGATTGGGTATGCGGCTAATCCGGCTTTTCGCGATCGCAATTTAGGTTACACTGACCTCGGCAAAATCATCACTCCCGATTTTAAAACCAATTCCTGGACGAGTGTTGCCGATTTAGCTAACTATGAACTCGCCAACAATCCCGATGGTGGTGAAGTCGGTAGCAATCCCTTGGGTTTTGTAATAGATGGCAATAAGTTAGTTGCAGTTGATGCAGGTGCAAACAACTTACTCAGCGTTAATACTGACGGGAGAAATTTGCAAGCTATTACCACATTTCCTGAAGACATATTAGCTAATCCCGTCTTCCCACCCTCCGGTTCCCCGTCTAATGAACCGTCGCAAGTGCCATCTCAAGGTGAAGAGGTGCGAGCGCAGTTTGCAACCCAAGCAGTACCTTCAAACGTGGCAAAAGGCCCCGATGGTGCTTATTACGTCAGCCAATTTACTGGTTTTCCCTTCCCTGAAGATGGGGCAAAAATCTATCGAGTTGGTGCTGATGGTTTACCAACAGTCTTCGCCGATGGTTTTACCCAACTCACCGACTTGGAATTTGATACTGAAGGCAATTTATATGCTTTGCAGTACGCCAATCAGTCAGCTTGGAAGGGTGATTTTGATGGTTCTGTCATCAAAATAGCTGCCGATGGCACTCGCACAACTCTGCTGAGTGGCAATGGATTAGAGTCACCTAGCGCCTTGACTATTGGTGCTGATGGTGCTGTATACGTGACAAACCGAGGCGATCGCCCTGGATTTGGACAAGTTCTCAAAATTGAGAATACCAAATCTATCCCTGAACCTGATTCTACTTTAGGCGTATTAGCGATCGCAGCCTTGGGCGTTGGTTGGTTGCACAAGAAGAGAATCCCCACACCTCCCAATACGGTTCGGTTAAAGGGTAAAGGGGAAAGGGAAAAGGTTTTGAATACATCCTTTCCCCTTTACCCCTTACCCTTTACCCAGACTACAAAACTAAAGAGTTTCAAACCAATTGCGCGTTCCTCAAAGACTGGGATTCGTTGTCTTTAAACCCATAAAGTTTCCACTTACTTAACTCTCAATCTCTAAAGGTATGAAACTCAAATCACTTACTCTTACACTTTTGACTGTTTGCATTGCTGCCGTTTCTGCACCAAAATCAGCCGAAGCTGCAAGCCTAACAGTAGTTGCCGATGGTCTTAGTAATCCACGCGGAATCGGCTTTGATTCTACTGGCAACCTTTATGTTACAGAAAGTGGTTCTGGTGGTGATGGAAAAGATGGAAGATGTATTCCATCTCCTAGCGCAGGATATATTCCTTTATGTGCTGGTCAAAATGGCTCCCTGCTCAAAATTGCTCAGGACGGTACAAAAACAAGTATTATTTCAAATCTAACTTCCTTAGCATTATCGCCTTCTGGAGAACAAGCAGCCGGGCCTGCGGATATTAAATTTGATTCTCTCGGTAACGCTTATTTGTTGACCGGTCTTGCAGGCGATCCAACCAATCGTGATACCGTTTTAAAATCGCCTGACCTTGGTAAATTATACAAAGTAGACTTAAGTACTGGTGGATTGACAACTCTTGCGGATTTTGGAAAATACGAAACTGCATTTAATCCTGATGGTACAGATATAATCTCTAACCCTTATGCTCTTGCAATTAAAGGTGAGACTGCTTACGTAGTTGATGGGGGCGGAAACAGTATATATACTGTAGGACTCGATGGCAGTGGAATTAAGAACGTAGCCGCAGTTCCAGAGAAAGTGATAGATCGAAATAAACTGGAATTCCCCGATCTTGGGCCTGGTGTAGATCCATCTACGCTTCCAATCACACAGCAATCAGTACCGACAGGAATTGCGATCGCTCCAGATGGCAGTTTAACAGTTAGTGAATACACTTATTTTCCTTATCCAGAAGGAGAAGCACGGATCTTTAGCGTTGACCCCAACACCTTGCAATCAAATGTTATCGCCGATGGCTTTACACAGCTAACTGGCGTAGCTTATGACCCTGACGGCAATTTGTACGCCTTGCAACACATCAATAGTTCCGAATGGAAAGAAATTCAACAGGGCGGTATTATCACTGGTGATATTAGTGGTTCTTTGATCAAAATAGCCACCGATGGAACTCGTGAAACAATCTGGAGTGGTGATGGACTAGAAGCCGCTTCTGGCATCACCTATGGCCCTGATGGTAATTTGTATATCGCAAACCGAGCCAGACTTGCAGGCACAGGACAAGTTATCAAGATTGATCCTAGAGTAACCAAAGTCCCCGAACCTACCTCTGCAATGGGTCTAATAGTAGCTAGTGCTTTAGGTGCAACTTCAATGCTGAAGCGCAAACGCAGCAAAGAATTAGTGAAAGTAGAGACTGTCTAATTCCTGGTAAAGCTTACAGAATAGGCTGCTGCCTCACAGAGAAAGTTGCATTTCAAACAAGAGGCAGCAGCCCAAATTTTAGATTTCCCAAACTGAGACTGGGAACGAAATTAGTCTAGGAACGAGTATACCTCATAGAACCAAGGCTTAAAACTTATGGGATTAGTCAAAAATTTGTCAATCGGCATTCTCGGTACTGGATTCATGGTGTTGGCAACAACAGCCCAAGCCAAGGCTGTAACATTAACTTACGACAGAAGTATTGGTAGTCCTGGCTTTGGCCCTGGAGAACTCTTTGTCCCTCAAGGTATAGCGGTGGATAGCGAAGGGAATACCCTCATAGCTAACGGACGCGGTGTTAACCCGGATGGTACTCCTAACTACAACCTGGGTAACAAAATTGAAAAATTTAGTCCAAGCGGTCAGTATATTGGAGCAATTGGCTCCGGCGGCACAGGGCCAGGACAGTTTGACGAGCCAACAACTGTAGACTTTAATCCCGTAACAGGGGATTTGTATGCAGGTGATGTTTACAACAACCGCATCAATCAATTCGATTCTCAGGGTAACTTTATTAGATCCTTTGCAAATGGAGAATTTACCCCTCTCGTACAGGGTAGGCTTTTCTTTGGGCCATCTGGTGTGACATTTGACAAAACTGGTAACGTGTACGTAGGTGATTTTAATGGCGAAAGAATCCTTAAATTCACATCAGACGGACAGCAAATTGGTGTCATTGGTGGCACTCTGGGCACTGCACCTGGACAATTCCAAGGTGTAGCAGGTATAAGAATTTCCTCAGTTAGTGGAAATATCTTTGTAGCTGACCAGTATAACAACCGCGTTCAAGTACTTGATCCCAACGGTAATCCTCTGTTGGCATTTGGTTCAGCAGGTAGCGGACCTGGACAGCTTCTTCAGCCAATTGGCATCGAAGTGGACGACCAAGAGAATGTTTATGTAGCTGATTCTATCAACAGCCGCGTACAGGTGTTTGATAAAAAAGGTAACTTCTTGACTTCCTTCGGTGAAAATGCCCGCGATGCATCAGGTAATCCGGTACCGCCTCCAGCATTAACTGGCCCTCCTTTTGGCAACCCCCTTGACCTCACTCCCGGCAGATTTAACTGGACGGGTGGCACAAGCTACAAAGATGGCAAGCTTTATGTTGGCGATTTCTTCCAAGGTCGCGTCCAAGTGATAAACGTAGAAGACAGAAAGCAAGTACCTGAACCTGGTTCAGCATTGGGTTTAGCATTGCTTGGACTTGGGGCTGCTACCCTCACGTTGCGAAAACGTGGACAACAAAAGCCAGTCTTCAGTTTAGATAAAGAACTGCAAAAACAATACTGAGTTCCAATGCTTGCTTAAATAGCATTGATACGTAAGCTAGTTCACTTTAGTCTTTATTATCTAAGGACTAAAGTGCTTACTACAAAGATCGCTTGATAAAGTACTAGTTAATGAAGAGAAATTTACAGTCTAATCCAAACTAACTTTGACAGCACTAGGTGGGCAGCGCTCACTTTACGAACAAGGGAAAAACGAACACAACAAAGCCAACATTATCAAGGTGCTTCCAAGAAATTAATAGTTTATGCAAATTCTGATTTATTCATATAACTATCATCCAGAACCAATTGGTATTGCACCTTTGATGACTGAACTAGCAGAAGGGCTGGTGAAGCGAGGGCATCAAGTGCGGGTAATTACAGGTATGCCTAACTATCCTCAGCGCCAGATTTACGACGGGTATCGAGGTAAGTTATATGTTACTGAACAGAAAAACGGTGTCAAAATTCAGCGTAGTTACCTGCGGATTAAGTCTAAACCTAACCTTGTAGACCGACTACTGCTAGAGTTGAGCTTTGTTTTTACAAGTTTGCCACAAGCCCTCAAGGGTGAGCGACCTGATGTAATTCTCTTAACAGTACCACCGCTACTAGTTTGTTTACCTGCAACTTTGATAGGTTGGCTATACAACTGCCCGGTAGTACTAAATGTGCAAGATATCCTTCCAGAAGCTGGTGTGCGTGTTGGGCTAATTAAGAATAAGTTAATGATTAAAGCTCTGGAAGCTTTAGAAAAATTCGCTTACCGAACTGCACATACCATTAGCGTCATAGCCGATGGCTTTGTAGATAATTTAAAAAATAAAGGTGTACCTGCTAATAAAATTGCCTGCATTCCCAATTGGGTAAATCTAAATTTTATCCGCCCTTTACCAAAGGAAAATAACTCTTGGAGAGCTACCCATCAACTCGATGGTAAATTTGTAGTGCTTTATTCAGGTAATATTGCTCTCACCCAAGGTTTGGAAACAGTAATAGAAGCAGCAGCGCGTTTACGTCATCTAAAAGAAATTATCTTTGTCGTAGCAGGCGAATCTCAAGCCCTCGAAAGATTGCAAAAACATTGTCTTGCTTGTAGTGCAGATAACGTTTTACTTTTACCATTGGAAGTGCGAGAAAAACTACCACAAATGTTAGCAGCCACCGATGTGGGGTTGATTGTCCAAAAGCGGAATGTGATTTCCTTTAATATGCCTTCTAAAATACCACTGTTGTTAGCCAGTGGTCGCCCAATTGTGGGTTCGGTTTCCGCCGCTGGCACTGCTGCCAAAGCTATCAGACAAAGTGGTGGTGGTGTTATCGTTGAGCCTGAGTCAGCAGATGCTTTGGCTGCGGCGGTGCTAGATTTATATCATCAGCCAGAATTAGCAGCCCAATTAGGGCGTAAGGGAAGAAAGTTTGCGGTAGAAAACTATTCCTTTGAGCAAGCGCTAGACCGATATGAAGAGTTATTTGCTGATGCGATCGCCAAAAGAGCAACAGACTTGGATATCTTACCAGAAATAAGTTCTAAAGAATCACTTGTTGATATTTGAAAATTGGGGACGCGAAAAATGCCTCTGAAATCCTCTTATTCAGATCAGCTTAAGAAAACTGACCAGAGCTTGATCGCCCTACTTAGCGATCGCATATCATTATTAGCATCAGAACAGCCTTCTTTAGATGAACAACTGGCTGATGTCGCTCCCCTACTCGCTCAAGCTGGTATTCCTGAGTCTGTTTGGGCGGATGTAGTAAAGAGTTGTCATGCCAGTCTTACCCCTAAATCTGCCACAAATCATATCATTCCCCGACAAGTTACCATTATCGGTGGACACGGCAGGATGGGAAGATTATTTAAAGAGCAACTTTCAGTCGTAGGTCACAATGTTAGCGTTCTCGAACATGATGATTGGGAATACGCAGATAAACTGTTAACTCAGGCAGAATTAGTATTAGTAAGCGTTCCTATTGAATATACGGTTGATGTGATCAAGCGAGCAGCAAAATATCTTGCTCCAACTACAGCTTTGTGTGACATCACAAGTATTAAAACACAGCCTACTCAAGCAATGCTCGAATACCATTGCGGCCCCGTTATGGGTTTACATCCAATGTTTGGGCCAAATATAAAATCGTTTTTGGGACAAAAAGTGGTAGTGTGCCCAGGTCGAAACGATGATTCATTTCAATGGTTCTTAGATTTTCTTAAAACTAAAGGTGGTGAGTTAATTGTTTGCACGCCTGAAGAACACGATCAAATGATGGTGATTATTCAAGCCACGCAGCATTTCTGTAGATTTAGTCTTGGTGTTTTCTTAGCACAATCAAAAGTAGAGATAGAGCAGAGTTTAACAATGTCAACTCCTAACTATCGTCAAGAAATTGATATTGTGAAACGTTTGTTTTCTCAAAATCCTAATCTATGCGTTGATATTATGCTAGCTACTGAAGAAAGGTGTAATGCTATTAGCTTTTTAGCTAAAACTTACAGCCGATTGGCTAGACTGGTGGCTAGAAAGGATAGAGACGCATTAATTAAAGAGTTTGAAAATACTCAAAGTTTTTTGGAAGGGAAAATTAATAGTTTTCTACAGCCTTTAAATACAACTGCTCTGCAACGAGATTTTAAACCAAAGATGCACACAAATATTAGCATTTGAGTGACAATTCTGTTTGAGGTACGAACCGCAAAGGACGCAAAGGGCGCAAAGAAAGAAAATTATAAAATTTTGCACATCCTCACAAATAAATGAGATAAATAAGAAAAAATATGCTAGTAGATATCTTTCATGATACCGTTTGCCCTTGGTGCAGAATTGGGAAAAAGCATCTGTTTGATGCACTGGCGCAATGGCAAGAACAAGAAGTAAATATCCGATGGCATCCCTTTCTTCTGGATAATACTGTTCCTGCTGAGGGGTACGAATTTCGTAGCTTTATGCAAAATAGAAAAGGCATTAAAGCGGAAGAAATGCAACAGATGTTTGATTATACGCAACGCGCAGGTGAGGCGGCTGGAGTTAAACTAGATTTTGAAAAAATCCGTTTGGCTGTCAATACTAAACTTTCTCATAAACTAATTGCGCTAGCACCCGCAAAGGTAAAAAATGATGTTGTCGAAGCTATTTATAGAGCTTACTTTGAAGAGGGTTTGAATATTGGAGATATTAACGTTATTGTTGCCATCGGTACAGCATACCAGATGAATGCTACCGAATTAAAGTTGCAATTAAACGATCATGATGTGGTTGATGCAGTTGTTACTGAATCTACATTTGCTCGGTTAAATGGCATTAACAGCGTGCCGTTTTTCATCATGAATAATCAAGTCAAGGTAAATGGTTCTCATTCGGTAGAGGCATTCCTTGAAGCTTTGAATAGTACTGCACTTTTAGATATACCTGCAAAAATATGATAGTTGACATCAAGCAAAAAAGTAGATTAATTCATCAACGTGTTTCGGTTACTTTTAACTATGAGGTTTACTTCACCCAAAATTTATTTGAGCTGAAAAACCCCACCTTAGCGCAAGTGGTTACGGCAGATGAGGAGACAAAGCCGAAGAAAATAGTTGCAGTGGTAGACGCAGGAATATTAAAGTATCAACCGGAATTGGTGAAGCAATTAGTTGCGTATACCAAGTTTTATGGAGAGGTACTAGCGATCGCAGCTGAACCCATGATAATTTCGGGAGGAGAGGCTGCCAAGAACGATCGCACTCTAGTAGAGCAAATCCAGCAACTCATTGAAACAGCCGGATTATGTCGCCATTCTTATGTGTTAGCGATCGGGGGCGGGGCGATATTGGATTTGGTAGGATACGCTGCTGCAACTGCTCACCGAGGAATTCGCCTGATTCGCATTCCAACAACGGTATTAGCGCAAAATGATTCCGGGGTTGGGGTAAAAAACGGCATCAATGCCTTTGGTAAAAAGAACTTTCTCGGCACATTTGCGCCACCTTATGCAGTTATAAATGACTCTGCGTTCTTGACAACCCTAGACGATCGCGATTGGCGTTCTGGGATTGCAGAAGCCGTGAAAGTGTCGCTGATTAAGGATGCTAACTTTTTTGATTTTATCCACTCTCACAGCAAAGCCCTGGCGCGGCGAGACATGGATGCTATGCAACAGGTTATCTATCGTTGCGCCCAGTTGCACCTAGAACATATTGCCAATAGCGGCGATCCTTTTGAAATGGGTTCGTCTCGCCCCCTAGATTTTGGACATTGGGCGGCTCATAAACTGGAGCATTTGACAAATTATCGCTTGCGTCATGGCGAAGCCGTTGCGATCGGTATTGCTTTGGATAGCACTTATTCTTATTTAGCAGGATTGCTTGATTGTTCAGAATGGCAACGAATACTAAATACTTTATCGGCGTTGGGTTTTACGCTGTATGTGCCAGAACTAGCTCATAAGTTATCACAACTAGAACATCCTGATTGTTTGTTTCATGGTTTAACTGAGTTCCGCGAACACTTGGGTGGAGAATTAACTTTAACGTTGTTACAAGGGATTGGAAAAGCAATTGAAGTTCATGAAGTGAATTTGTTGTTGTATAGGCAAGCAATATCATTATTGCGGGAATTTTAAGATTGTAGAACTAACCCTTTCAAAGTGGGTAAAAATTATCGTTCTCTTTACTCTGTGTCCTCCGTGCCTCTGTGGTTCGATAAATGAATTTTAAACCGCAGAGGCACAGAGAACGCTGAGAAATACCAAGATATTTTACAACTTACATTGAAGGGCTAGATTGGATTTTAGAAGCATAGATATAACCCTCATATTTAAGATAATATCTTACTTTTGAGGGAGGCGGATAAACTCAAGCAATATTATTAAAAATAACGATAAATAATTAGTATAAAAAGCGAATAAATTGACACCCAATCTAAAAATTGTTCAATGTATTATCTGCTTGATATCTAGTACTCTTAAATAAGAAGCAAAAAGTTTTTAATTACATTTTCCTCAAATAATCCGCAGATTAAAATAGCTTGATTTTGATTGATATTGAATCATCTAATTTTTTATCTGCCTATAAATAACTACTAATAATCATTAATAGGTTTTGACTAATCACTCTTACAGAGAAATTACCGATGATTTTTAATTCCCGTTCCTACAAAACCCTTGGCGGCGTAATTGTTTCTCGCTCCATCACCGAAGTTAAGATGGACACCGCTCTCGAAGATATTCTGTTTCATTTAAATTCTCAGCGTGGCGGTTTGCTAAGAAGCAGCTACGAATATCCAGGCAGATATAAAAGATGGGCGATCGGATTTGTCAATCCACCATTGGAATTAACTACACAGGAAAATGCTTTCAATTTGATAGCGTTGAATGAACGCGGTCAAGTACTTCTACCATTACTATTAGAGTGTTTATCCAACTCAATCCAACTTGAGAAAGTTACCCTAGACAATAACAATATTGTCGGCTTTGTTAAATCTAGTAAGAGATTATTCACTGAAGAAGAACGCAGTAAACAACCTTCAGCATTTACAGTTGTCCGCGAAATTCTACATACTTTCTCTAGCCCAGAAGATGAGCATTTAGGATTGTATGGGGCTTTTGGTTATGACTTAGTTTTTCAGTTTGAACCAATTACCCAACGTCTAGAACGTCCTAAAGATCAGCGTGATTTAGTGCTTTATTTACCAGATGATTTGATAGTTGTTGATTACTATCAGCAACGCGCATTTCGTCTGCAATATGATTTTGAAACAGCGCACGGCAACACGATGAACCTTCCTCGAACAGGTGAGTCTGTTGATTATCGCGGAAAACATCTTACCCCTAATCAAACTGCTGACCATAAAGTAGGCGAGTATGCCAAAAAAGTTGAGTCTGCACTCGATTATTTCCGCCGAGGTGATTTATTTGAAGTTGTTCCTAGCCAAAACTTTTTTGAAGGCTATGAAGATGAACCCAGCAAACTATTTGAAACTTTAAAGGATATAAATCCTAGTCCTTATGGGTTTATTTTTAATTTAGGTGGAGAATATCTGATTGGCGCATCTCCAGAAATGTTTGTGCGAGTTGAAGGGAAGCGGGTAGAAACTTGTCCTATTAGTGGCACTATTAGCCGGGGACTAGATGCTCTTGACGATGCGGTGCAAATTCGTCATTTACTCAACTCGCACAAAGATGAAGCTGAGTTGACCATGTGTACTGATGTCGATCGCAATGACAAATCCCGAATCTGCGAACCTGGTTCAGTTCAAGTGATTGGTCGTCGCCAAATTGAATTATACAGCCATTTAATTCATACAGTAGATCATGTTGAAGGGACACTGCGATCGCAATTTGATGCTTTAGATGCCTTCTTGAGCCACACTTGGGCGGTTACAGTCACCGGCGCACCCAAAAAAGCCGCAATAGATTTTATTGAACAGAATGAACGTAGCGCCCGACGTTGGTATGGTGGCGCAGTCGGTTATTTAAATTTCAATGGGAATTTAAATACTGGCTTAATTCTGCGGACAATTCGATTAAAAGACTGCATCGCTGAAGTGCGAGTTGGGGCTACTGTGCTTTATGACTCCATACCCCAAGCAGAAGAACAAGAAACAATCACCAAAGCTGCTGCTTTATTTGAAACGATTCGCCGTGTTAAGCAAAGCAGTCACAAAATTCATGAATCCAGTTCCATAAAATCAACTAAAATCTTACCTTGTGCGGCAACTGGCAAACGCATCTTACTAATAGATTATGAAGACTCCTTTGTTCATACATTAGCTAATTACATTCGCCAAACTGGTGCAAGCGTCACCACATTACGTCATGGTTTCTCAGAATCGCTCTTCGATACAGAACGCCCTGACTTAGTTGTTTTATCTCCTGGCCCTGGTAGACCAAGTGATTTTCGGGTTCCCCAGACTGTCGGGGCGCTTCTTCATCGCAAAATTCCCATTTTTGGAGTTTGTCTAGGGCTGCAAGGCATCGTTGAAGCTTTTGATGGACAATTGGGAGTTCTCAACTATCCTCAACATGGGAAATCTTCACGGATTTTCGTTACTGATTCCGATTCCGTTACCTTTAAGAATTTACCAGAATCCTTTACTGTGGGTAGATATCACTCATTGTTTGCTCTACCGGAGCATTTACCGAAAGAACTGAAGGTGACAGCGATTTCTGATGACAACGTAATTATGGGTATTGAACATCAGACACTTCCCATCGCCGCCGTTCAGTTTCATCCAGAATCAATCATGACTTTAGCGGGAGAAGTCGGTCTGGAAATCATTAAAAATGTGGTGCGTGCATATACACACATCGAAGAGTCATTAGTCATTGGTCATTAGTCATTTGTCAAAAGTGCCTCGTTCCCATGCATTCCCAATACTTGTAGAGACGCCGATTTATCGCGTCTTCTAGATTTATTGCCTCTCTAAACCGTATTGTATGCATTCCCAGATTCCATCTGGAAACGAGAATAATTAATTATTTCCCCATTCACTCAAGCATTTTATGACTAACCAAGTTGCTACTTCCCGCCATATTCTTGAAGAGATTGTGTTGCATAAAAGGCAAGAAGTTGCACAGATGCAGCAGGAATTTCCTTTAGCTTCTTTGCAACAGCAGTTAATTACGGCTCCAACTATCCGAAATTTCTTAGCTGCTTTACAACAAAATCCCAACCAACCTAGCTTAATTGCCGAGGTAAAAAAGGCATCACCCAGCCGTGGGATTATTCGAGCAGATTTTGACCCAGTAGCGATCGCTCAAGCTTATGAACGAGGTGGTGCAGCTTGTCTATCAGTCCTCACTGATCATAAGTTTTTTCAGGGCAGTTTTGACAATCTGCGTAATGTGCGATCGCACGTTGCATTACCCCTACTGTGCAAAGAATTCATCATTGACTCTTATCAAATCTATCTAGCACGGACAGCAGGCGCAGATGCAGTTTTGTTGATTGCCGCTATTTTATCAGACCAAGAACTGCAAAACTTTCTGCGAGTGATTCACGATTTGGGCATGAATGCGCTGGTGGAAGTCCATACTTTGGCTGAACTGGATAGAGTTCTTAAGCTTGACGACTTACATTTAGTAGGAATCAACAATCGCAATCTAGAAGATTTTACGGTTGATTTAGGAATAACACAGCAACTTTTAGCACAGCGCCAGCAGTATTTGCAAAGTTTGGATATCACTGTCGTCAGTGAATCTGGACTGTATACACCTGCTGATTTATCTCTTGTTGCTGAAGCTGGTGTGCGTGCGGTTTTAGTAGGAGAGTCTTTAGTTAAACAAAGCGATGTAGAGCAAGCTGTACGTAGTCTTTTGAGTGCTGAGAGCTGAGGTAAACCTAAAAAATGAAGCTCTGATACTCATTAACGGAGATAAAAGCCTCATTAACGGAGCTAAAAGACTCATTAACGGAGATAAAAGCCTCGTTAACGGAGATAAAAGACTCATTAACGGAGATAAAAGACTCGTTAACGGAGCTAAAAGCCTCGTTAACGGAGATAAAAGCCTCATTAACGGAGATAAAAGCCTCATTAACGGAGATAAAAGCCTCATTAATGGAGATAAAAGACTCATTAACGGAGCTAAAAGACTCATTAACGGAGATAAAAGACTCGACAACAACAAATATAGCGTGGGCATCGGTAATTGCTAAAAGTTGATTCTTCCAAAACTATTAACTAATCATTAACTATTTTTCAAAATGACCTCTATCTCCAATTCCTTTCAAACTTTACGCGATCGCCAACAGTGTGCTTTAATCCCCTTTATCACAGCAGGCGATCCTAACTTAGAAACCACTGCCCAAGCTTTACGTATCTTAGATCGCAATGGTGCTGACTTCATTGAGTTGGGCATTCCCTACTCCGATCCTCTCGCAGATGGGCCTGTAATTCAAGCAGCCGCAACTCGCGCTTTGCAAAAAGGCACGAAATTAGAACAAGTATTAGAGATGTTGCAAGCTGTAACTCCTACCCTGAAAGCGCCGATAATTCTATTTACTTATTACAATCCCATTTTGCACCGGGGTATTAAGACATTTTTGGCCCAAATTGCTGCTGTTGGGGTGCAAGGCTTAGTAGTGCCAGACTTACCCTTAGAAGAAGCAGAAGAATTAATCCAGACTGCTGCATCTTTTGGGATTGAGGTAATTTTACTTGTAGCTCCTACCAGTTCTAAAGATAGGATTTTAGCGATCGCTCGTCAATCTCAAGGTTTTATCTACCTGGTAAGCGTCACAGGCGTTACAGGTATCCGCGCTCAAATCCAAGACCGCGTAAAAGATTTAATTACCGACTTGCGAAGCGTCACCGATAAACCCATCGGCGTTGGTTTTGGTATTTCCGGGCCAGAACAAGCGCATCAAGTAATGGAATGGGGAGCAGATGCGGTGATTGTTGGTAGTGCCTTCGTCAAACGTTTAGCTGAAGGTAGCCCAACCGAAAGACTACAAGCAGTAGAAAAGCTTTGTCGGGAACTGAAAGCAGCAATTACCCCAGTATCCCTGCAACAAGTTGGCTCCAGAAAATAAAAAAGCTCTTTTTTCTGTCTCTGCGTTCTCTGCGCGGCAGTCGCTCATGGGGGAAACCCCCAAGACCGCGCTGCCTTGCCTCTGTGGTTCGATAAAGAAAAACGAACCGCAAAGAGCGCAAAGGTCGCAAAGGAAGAAATACAAAGGAAATCTTGGCTATGAAACTTCTGCTGAAATCTGTCAAAATATTCATTTATAGCTTACTTATAGTTAGCACCTGTGCCCTTGCAGTTTTCGCCCACGATCGCATTGACTACCGACAAGATAAAGATTTTAGCTATGAAAATCTTCGGGGGCAATACGCTCAATTAGCTGTAAGAAAGAGCGTAACTGACCTGACACCAGCAGAGAAAGCAGCCTTTGTCAAAGCTATCAAAACCTTAAAAACTACAATTCCCCCAGGTAGCAAGGTCAGTATTTACGACCAATTCGTTGCCATACATTTAGGGGCAACACGCTTGATTCATAATCATAAAGGGCATTCCGATGGTTCCGTTCAGGAATTAGCTCATGAAAATGCTGCATTTTTCCCTTGGCATCGAGAATATATCCGCAGATTTGAACAAGCTTTGCAAGCAGTAGACCGAACTGTGACTCTGCCATACTGGGATTGGACAGACCCCAAAGCATTTGATGTTATTTTTAACGATGACTTTCTTGGTTCTAACGGTCAAGGAGTAACCATTAAAATTCCAAATCAGGGAAATTTTACAGGTGGGGCTGTACAAACCGGGGCTTTTGCGGCTGCAAATGGCTGGGTTATGAATCCAGAATTAAACATTGACCCAGATACCGGAACATCATTAGGGACATCACTTGTACGCTTTCTAAGAATGCCTCCTGCCAGTGATTACCCAGTGCCCAAAAAAGATGTTGAGCGTGCCTTGAGTCTTAATAACTATTCTCTATTTCGCCCTGCATTGGAAGGATTTATCTCTGTAGATGAGCAGGGTAAAGTCACCCCCGGCGGATTCACCCACAACTACATTCATGGTTTAGTGGGTGGGGTGCAGATAGACGCAAGTACAATACCCATAAAATTTAAGGGTTTGGGGACTATGAGCAATATACCAAGTTCCCCTTACGATCCAGTGTTTTGGTTGCATCATTCAAACACAGACCGCCTCTGGGCTGAATGGCAAGAAAACGGTCATAAAGGTAGCGATTTTTATCCTTCCGAAGGTCAGCCTTATGGACACAATCTTAAAGACCTAATGTGGCCTTGGGACGGCGGTATATCTACCCCGAAAGCTACAGAGTTAGGAAATTTACTAGCCCTATTACCAAAATTTAACCCTAGCGATTTGGTGCGCCCTATAGACGTTTTGAATCACAGGCAACTGGGCTATACCTACGAAACTTGGGAAAGAAAAACGCAAAGATGAGTTCTAAAACATTAGAACGAAAGTAAAAAATACTTGAACATAAAAGGATTTTAACCAGTGGTAAGCATACAAGACATCAAGACTGCAACTGTCCAACCAGATTCTTTGGGCAGGTTTGGAAGATTTGGCGGTAAATACGTTCCTGAAACCTTAATGCCTGCATTAAGTGAGTTAGAAGCAGCATTTCAAAAATATCGCGATGAGCCGAGTTTCCAAGCAGAACTGCAAAACTTACTGCGCGATTATGTCGGACGACCCAGCCCATTATATTTTGCTGAACGCTTGACAGCAAACTACGCTAGACCAGACGGCACGGGGCCGCAAATCTATTTAAAGCGTGAGGATTTAAATCATACAGGCGCTCACAAAATTAATAATGCTTTAGCTCAGGTGTTGCTCGCTAAACGCATGGGTAAGCAACGGATTATTGCCGAGACGGGCGCAGGACAACACGGCGTAGCAACTGCAACTGTCTGTGCTAGGTTTGGTTTGAAATGCGTGATTTACATGGGCATCCACGATATGGAGCGCCAATCGCTAAATGTCTTCCGCATGAAATTAATGGGGGCAGAAGTTCGTCCAGTAGAGGCAGGTACGGGAACTCTCAAGGATGCAACTTCGGAAGCAATTCGAGATTGGGTGACAAACGTGGAAACAACTCATTACATCCTGGGTTCCGTTGCCGGGCCTCATCCTTACCCGATGATTGTCCGTGACTTCCACGCGGTGATTGGTGTAGAAACTCGCGCTCAATCCCAGGAGAAATGGGGAGGATTACCAGATATTTTACTGGCTTGCGTGGGTGGAGGTTCCAATGCAATTGGCTTATTCAATGAATTTGTCCATGAATCTTCAGTGCGTCTAATTGGAGTGGAAGCGGCGGGTGAAGGTGTAGATACAGAAAAACACGCTGCTACCTTGACAAAGGGCAGAATAGGTGTATTGCATGGTGCAATGAGCTATTTACTGCAAGATGATGATGGTCAAGTCATCGAAGCCCATTCCATAAGTGCCGGGTTAGACTATCCCGGTGTAGGGCCAGAACATAGTTATTTAAAGGATCTTGGTCGTGCTGAATATTACAGTGTGACTGATAAACAGGCGTTAGATGCATTCCAAAGACTTTCGCAACTAGAGGGAATTATCCCAGCTTTGGAAACTGCTCATGCGATCGCATATCTCGAAACCCTTTGTCCTCAATTAAAAGGCAATCCCCGCATCGTCATCAATTGTTCTGGTAGAGGTGACAAAGATGTGCAAACCGTCGCCAAAGTCCTGATTCCTTAATTTTCTTGTCATTTGTCATTTGTCCTTTGTGAATGACTAATGACCAATGACTAATGACCAATGACTAACGACAAATATGATAGCTCTAACTCAAACACTACCTGATAACACCTACATCCCTTCTGAGTTCTACAACTGGCCAGCTTTATTACAACAGTTGCTGAATCGGCAATCCTTGACGGTTTCCCAAGCTACAGATTTAATGCAAGGTTGGCTCACAGATTCTATCCCTCATGTTTTATCAGGAGCGATTTTAACTGCGATACAAGCCAAAGGTGTATCCGCACAAGAATTAGTAGGCATGGCCAGTGTCTTACAATCCCAATCCCCAATTCCCAGCGATGCACTGAGCTTGTCGTTGGCGCAGCCTCTCGTAGAGAAGTGTTCCCAGTTCCCAGTACCTCTAATTGACACCTGCGGAACTGGTGGAGATGGCGCTTCTACCTTTAATATTTCCACTGCTGTTGCCTTTGTCGCCGCCGCCGCCGGCGTAAAAGTTGCTAAACATGGAAATCGTTCGGCATCTAGCAAGACCGGTTCGGCTGATGTACTGGAAGCTTTGGGGATAAATCTCAACGCCACTCCTGAGAAAGTGCAAGCCGCAGTAGGTGAAGTTGGAATCACCTTTTTGTTTGCTCCAGGTTGGCATCCTGCACTCAAAGCGATCGCAACTTTGCGAAAAACTTTGAAAGTGCGGACTGTTTTTAACTTACTCGGCCCGCTAGTAAATCCCATGCGGCCGACAGGGCAAATTATTGGTGTGAACGATCCCCTTTTACTAGAGGAAATTGTTCAAGCTTTATCGCAATTGGGATGTCAACAAGCGATCGCACTTCATGGACGCGAACGTTTAGATGAAGCTGGTTTAGCAGATGTCACTGATTTAGCTGTACTTCAAGATAAAAAAGTGCGTTCTCTAACGCTGAACCCTCAAGAACTTGGTTTGAATTTTGCACCCACTGCGGCATTGCACGGTGGAGATGTCCAACAAAATGCTGAAATTTTGAAGGCAGTTCTCCAAGGAAAAGGCACGCAAGCGCAGCAAGATGTTGTCGCTTTAAATACAGCCCTAGCACTCCAAGTTGGTGAAGCCATTCATGGAGAAACGGATATTTTAGTTGGTTGCGTCAAAGGTATTGTCCTTGCGAAGGAAATTCTGCAAAGCGGCGCAGCTTGGACAAAACTAGAACAACTTGCTGAATTTTTACACTAGACGAACCTCTCTTTGTTTCCGGTATACACACAAATCGAATTACCCCCCTTAATCCCCCCTTATAAAGGGGGGAAAAAAGAAATCTAGTTCCCTCCCCTTTCCAAGGAGTTATACGGTGAGTATTCACCCTCTTAAAGATAGGGGAAAAAAGAAATCTAGTTCCCTCCCCTTTATAAGGGGAGGGTTAGGGTGGGGTAAAACCCTGGTTAATCAGCTATTTCAGACTTGTATGTACACCGTAGCCGAAACGGAGAGGGGTCAATATATTACACCCAATAACTTACACAAGGAAAACAGATGATTATCATACTTAAAAACGGTACACCTGCTGAGGAAATTACCCGCATCAGTGGAGAACTGAGTGAAACTTGGAAAGTCACCGTAGAAAAAAGCGTTGGAACTCATAAAGTTGTACTAGGGCTAATTGGTGATACCACTAGCATCGATAAATTACAGGTTCAGGAATTCAGCCCTTGGATTGAACAAGTATTACGAGTGCAACAACCTTTCAAACGGGTAAGCCGAGAATTCCGACATGGAGAAGCCAGCGAGGTTGTCGTACCTACACCCAACGGTGATGTCTATTTTGGCGAACATCATCCGATCGTAGTAGTAGCTGGGCCTTGTTCCGTTGAAAATGAAGCGATGATTGTCGAAACCGCAAAGCGCGTCAAGGCAGCAGGAGCGCAATTTCTCCGTGGCGGAGCCTACAAACCTCGCACTTCACCTTATGCCTTTCAAGGTTATGGTGAAAGCGCTTTAGATTTATTAGCAGCAGCGCGGGAAGCTACTGGTTTGGGTATCGTCACAGAATTGATGGATGCTGCGGATTTATCAGCAGTGGCGAAAACAGCTGACATAATCCAAATCGGGGCGCGAAATATGCACAACTTCTCGCTGCTGAAAAAGGTAGGCGCTCAAGATAAACCTGTGCTGCTGAAGCGGGGGATGTCTGCCACAATTGACGAGTGGCTAATGGCAGCAGAATATATTTTGGCATCTGGAAACCCAAATGTAATTCTTTGTGAGCGGGGAATCAGAACCTTTGATGGTAAATATGCCCGCAATACTTTAGATTTATCGGTGCTTCCGGTGTTGCGATCGCTGACCCATCTACCAATTATGATTGATCCTAGTCATGGTACTGGTAGATCAGAATATGTGCCATCGATGGCAATGGCTGCGATCGCAGCTGGTACAGATGCCTTGATGATTGAAGTTCACCCCAATCCCGCAAAAGCTTTATCTGATGGGCCGCAATCTCTCACCCCTGATAAATTTGACCGCTTAGTTCAAGAAATGTCAATTATTGGCAAAGTAGTCGATCGCTGGTCTACACCTGCATTTGATAGCATTAATGACAAACGCATTCGCTTCATGCCAGAACTATCAAAGTAGACAAAGTGCAATTTCATCTGATTTTTTGTAAATGGCTAAACCCGATCAATAGATTTTTTTAAACAAAAGAATCCGTTGGTCGGGTTTTCATCAGCACGAAAGACTGATGATTGTAGAGACGGCGATTCATCGCGTCTCTTGCCTTAACCATAATGATTTTTATTACTTAGGATAGTTCCGAGTTAAATCAAATTGTATTTAAAATTACAGGTAATGAAAAACTAAATTTATGGGAAATTAATTTCCCCTGCTACCAAGGAGTAATAATGATTTTAAGTCAATATCAACGTGTTGTAGGCGTATTTACTCATCGTCGAGATGCAGAACAGGCACTACATGAGTTGAGAGATTCTGGCTTGGCGATGGAAAAAGTATCGGTAATTGTCCAGAATGCAGACCGCAATCATCAGATTACCGATGATCAAATTAAAGAGCGCACTGGTGATAAAGCCGACGAAGGTGCAACAGTAGGAGGGCTTTCAGGGGGCGCTGTTGGTGGGTTGACCGGTTTATTAGTAGGTCTTGGGACTTTAGCAATCCCTGGAGTTGGGCCAATAATGCTGGCTGGTGCAGCTGCAACTGCTTTGGTTACAACCCTTGTTGGTGCAAGTATTGGTGCTGCTACTGGCACTTTTGCTGGTGCGCTAGTTGGTTGGGGAATATCAGAAGAACAAGCTAAAGCATATAACGAGCGAGTAGAGCATGGGCACTATTTCATAATCGTGGATTGTACATCTTTTGAAATTGCTAAAGTAGAAGCAATTCTACACCGTTGGGGTATTGAAGAGTTTGGTATTTACAAGCCTCTAAGTAGTGAGCAATTACCTGCAAATTCTGCTACTACCATTCCTAATAAAAGTGGGATTTTAAGTAAGTATGCTGTTAGTTGCTTTGATAACATAGATAATGCTAAAGCTGTAATTAACGATATGTATATAGCAGGTTTTTCAGCAAACCAGATGTCTTTAATTTGTAAAGACTTTTCTCAATTTATTGGTTTAACTGGTATTAATTTAAGTGAGCGCTTTGACGCTATGAGGCTAGGAATAGCAGATGAATGGGCACGTTTTTACAACGAGCAAATTTCTCAAGGCAATTACATACTTATCATTAGTGGTACAGACAAAGAGCTTGAGCAGGCTAGCTTGATTTTGGGCAATTATGGAGTTCATGAATGTCAAATTTATGACCCAATGTTAATCCGTTCTTGAAAAGAACTACTGGAAATTTCAACAATTTTGTCAGAACAAACAAAATATACAGCAATACTTTCAAAATCCTTTGGTCTGGACTGTTGCAGCTTATCAATTAAGTTAAAAACTAAGTATTTCAAGCGTGCAGAAGATAAAAATACTGTTTATTAATATTCCGCCCGGTTTCCGGGCGAATATATAAAAAAGCAATTGTGCCGACTAAATTACTTCATCAAAATTTCTGAGGAGATTTAGATTAAGTCATTAATAGCCTTCTATCGTATAACCAGCAGATTGAACTATCTGTTTAATAGACTCTTCAGAAGCCGCAGCATCTACAGTTACGGTTTTAGTATCAACGTTCACATCTACTTTGGCATCAGATTCCATCGTCAAAATAGATTTAGTTATTTTCTTGGCGCACTCATCACATTTAATATCTGGAACTTTCAATTCAATTGTCATTACTTACCTCAGTTCATCAACTTTTATTTATATTTCATCAATATAATAACGGTTGAGACAATGAATAAACATCTTACTAGAGTCAGGGAATTGAGCATCCCTAGGATAGTAATAAATAATAGCTAGACTTAAATTATTAGTTGTTGGATGGCTAATACATCTGGTTTTTGGTAGATGCCCTTGTCCAATTGTTGTGTGAAGAAAGTAACTCTGGCAATTTAGTTGAAAAAGGATAAAATATCGAGCTACCTATTTTTTTGGAGTTCGTGCATACTTCTCACAACCTTTGTAACTAGATTTCTGGGTGTAAATCTGACGCTTTCGGTCAATATTTTATTTCTCATCCCAGGAACAACAACAGTTTTATTTTTCATTAAACCCCGATAACCAATCTTAGCAACGGTTTCTGTATCCATCATTCTGTTAACGTTAGCAATTTTGGAATCTTCCATTGCCGCAGTTTGTTGAAATTCTGATGCTGTTGGCCCGGGACAAAGAACAGTCACGCTTACACCAGTACCCTCTAATTCATTAGCGATCGCTTCTGAAAATGATAAGACATAAGCTTTAGTAGCAAAATAAACTGCCATTAGAGGTCCCGGTTGAAAAGCTGCTGCTGAGGCGACATTTAATATTTTTCCATAGTCTTGCTCGACCATATCCTTGAGAAATAACTTTGTTAAATGAGTCAAAGTCACCATATTTACCTGGAGCATTTGCAGTTCAATACTGAGGTCTGTTTCGCTAAATGCTCCATAAGTACCAAAGCCAGCATTGTTAACCAGCACATCGATTTTGATCGATTCTTGCTGGAGTTCTCTAAAAATTTCTTCTGGAGATGTTGGGATAGATAAATCCTTAGCCAAAATTTTCACAAAAATCCCAAATTTTTGCGGAAATTCATTTATGATTTCTGTAAGTTTTTCTTCATTCTTATCCACTAACACCAGATTATAACCATGACGAGCAAAAATCTGGGTTAATTGATAGCCTATCCCACTAGCAGCTCCTGTAATTAGAGCAGTTTTTTTTTGCCGACTTTCAGATGTTTTATTCATGCTATAAAAATGGCGAATGTGAGTTAATTAATTTAAGTTTTATAAATTTAGCTACAGCAATATATAATGTTTGCTGTAGCTATTTTTATGCAGACAATAAATGATGCTATCTACCTGAAACGAGTATGCTTCAATCAAGCATAATAGACGCAAATATAAAAATCTGTATCTATATAAACAAGAGCAAAAATATTTAATTCTGTCATTAATGTCACAACCTAATTCCGTTACTATAACTGATGTGCAAGCAGCACAAGAGCGAATTTTGGGAATTGCCCATCGCACGCCAGTGCTAACTTCTAGAATGGTTAACGATCGCACCAATAGCCAAGTATTCTTTAAATGCGAGAACTTTCAACGCACCGGGGCATTTAAATTTAGAGGGGCGTACAATGCCTTAGCGCAACTATCGGTAGCACAAAAACAAACAGGCGTTCTCACCTATTCATCAGGAAACCATGCCCAAGCGATCGCTTTAGCTGGTAAACTCCTCAATATTCCTACCACTATTGTCATGCCTGATGATGCACCCACTGTCAAACACACTGCGACTCGTGGCTATGGTGCAGAGATAATTTTATACAATCGGCAAGAAACAAACCGAGAAGAATTAGCCCAAAATCTAGCAGGTGAGCGCTCTTTGACACTCATTCCCCCTTACGATCATCTCCATGTAGTCGCTGGACAAGGAACAACTGCTTTAGAACTGATCCAAGAGGTTGGTGAATTGGATTTGCTATTAGTTTGTTGTGGCGGTGGCGGATTACTTTCAGGATGTGCGATCGCAGCTAAATCACTTTTACCCAATTGTAAAGTAATTGGAGTAGAACCAGCACTCGCCGATGATGCTACCCGCTCCTTTCACACCAAAACCCTGCAAACTGTCAAGAATCCTGATACCATCGCCGATGGTGCGCGGACTCCTAGCCTTGGTAAAATTACTTTCCCCTTATTACTGCATTACGTCGATGATATGGTGACGGTATCTGAAGAAGCGATTCTTCGCACCATGTTTTTCTTATGGGAACGTCTGAAAATTGTCGTTGAACCCACCGGAGTACTTGCAGCCGCAGCCTTACTCGAAGGTGTGGTGACAGCACCAGAGTCGAGGATTGGTGTGATCATCAGTGGTGGAAATGTCGATTTGGCGCAAGTTGGTAAATTGTTTTCTGTGGGATTTTGATACTCCCACCCCTTTAAAGAGTGGGATCAATACGGTTCGGTTAAGACAAGAGACGCGATGAATCGCCGTCTCTACAATAATCAGTCCTTTGTAGAGACGGCGATTTATCGCGTCTTTGCGATCTAAAATTTTCATCAAAAAACCTTAACCGAACCCTATTGGGAGTGGGATTGCAAGGTTTTAGCGAATCAACTTATCTAATTGGGTTTCTCCGATATTTTTAATTCTTCTGGGGAGTCACCTCAGCACTAGGCGTAGGTGTAGATTCAGGTGTTGGGGTTTCTGTGGGAGTAGGTGTAGGTATAGATTCAGGTGTGGATGTTTCCGTGGGTGTAGACGTTGGCGTAGGTGTTGGCGATGGGGGAGGAGTGGGATTTTCTGCTGTAATGGTGAGTTCATAGTCTACTGGTTTCGATGCTGTGGAAACCACGACAAACTCGTAAAATCCGTTTTCTGGTAATTTAGTTGATAAACTACGCTTGGTAGAATCTTCTAAGAATTGGATTTTGCCAGAGGGTGAATAGACTGATAATAAAACTTGGGAATTTGCTTCTAGTTTCAATTCCAGAGATTGATTTTTAGCAAGTCCAGCAATGAATACTTTGCCACCACCAGATTGAAGATTACCACTGACAGTTTTGCCAGTAGCACCTGGATCAAAGACAAGTTTCTGGAAAGCGCTACCGGATAGGATCGCACTGAGTTTATCGCTAACAAAACCGTACCAAACTTGTCCAATGGGCTGATCTTTGAAATTTTTACCACGTTGTTCAGGAAATACGCTTAAAAATGCAGCGTCTCCCAAATCATACAAAGAACGACTACCAACGTTGATTTTGTTGACTTCCACTTTCCAGCGATCGCGTTCAGCAGTTGTATAAGTTCCCAGTTGTCGGCGGGTGTTGGAACTCAGGGGTGCTAGTTTTTCCAGCAATTCTGACGCTGTTTTATCCCATTCTGCCCGCAAACCCTCATCTTCGGTCCCATCGCTGAGAGTACGTCCGCGTAAACTGGGGTTTCTGTCCCAAAAAACTTGATTCACCAAGTTCACGTAGAAGTTAGAGTTAATCCCCAACTGTTGACGGCGATCGTTTAATTTTTCTTTACGCTCCCGTTCTGCTGGTGAATATTGCGCTAAAGGATCGGTTGGTTGGTTACTGGTTGGAGTCGGGCTAGCTGTGGGAGTAGGTTGAACTTCCCCGATATCGTTGCGGCTGCTATTCACTCCCCACCAAATTAATCCAACACTACCACCTACCACCGCCGCCACTAGGAAAGTTTTTGTTGGTGTCCACCAAGAGGGAGAGGGGGGAGATGAGAAGGATGGGGGAGGGGGGGAGACGGCGACGGTGGCGGATGTGGGTTGTGGTGGGGTGGGATATTGAGTTGGGGGATAGTTTGCTGGGGGCGGGTTGAGGGCTTCGATTACTTGACGAACTGATTGATAGCGATCGCTTGGTCTGGCAGATAGCATTTTATCTAATACCTGTGCCAAAATCGGACTCACGTTTACTTCCCGTCGCCACTGCCAGGTAAGATTATAGGTATCGATTAATTCTTGTGGCTGTTTCCCTGTCAGTAAAACCAACATTGTTGCAGCCAAAGCATATAAGTCGCTGTGGGGAGATACTAACCCAGTTTGCATCTGTTCTGGGGGTGCAAATCCAACCTTACCTAATAGGGTTGGTGATGGGGAAGATGCAACCATACCGGGTTGGTAATATTCGGAAGCTACGGTTGCTACTACTTGTTTGACACCGCCAAAATCAATTAAAACTGGCAGTTTGTCAACAGTACGAAGCATTAAGTTATCTGGAGAAATATCTCGATGAATGACTCCCAGTGAGTGGATGTATTCCAACACTGGCAAAATTTGCTGCAATAATTGGCGTATTTCTGCTTCTGTAAAGCGCAAACCTTGTTGTAACCGCGCATTTAACAAAGAATTGTAAGTTTCCCCTTCTACATAATCTTGCACCAAAAACAGATATTCTTTGCCGCCTAAGTTTAGCCGCAGCAGTTCTCGGAAGCGGGGAATTTGGGGATGTTGCAGTTTATAGAGAACACTCGCTTCTCTCTCAAACAGTTCTTCTGCTTTTTGAACAACGTAAGCGGTTTGAACTTGGGGGGAAAATTCTTTTAAAACACAAAGTTCGCGGAAACGGTTGACATCTTCGGCTAAATAAGTCCGTCCAAAGCCACCTTGGCCAATTTGACGCACAATTACATAGCGATCGCCTAAAGTTAGTCCTGGTTGGATACTATAACTCATGGGCACACCCGACAATTTTTCACCACACTGGAGACAAAAGCGACTACTTGGGGAATTTTCATGTCCTTTATAACAATATATTTTGGTCATTTGTCATTGGTCATTTGTCATTTGTTATTTGTTATTCTTCCCTAGTCGCCAGTCTCCTTACTTGCCAGATTGTACTTTACTGACTTGATCGGCTGCGATCGCATACCAAATTTGACCGAAGGTCTTTTGATTCAGTTTCCCACGCTCCTGACCAGGAAACAACCGATCAAATTTTTCATTTGTGTCTTTGTTCAGTTGCTCAAGTGTATAGTTCCCCCATTGGCCGGATCGCGCTTGTCGTCTCCATGTATCGTAATCTTTTTGACTATATTTACCTAATTTCCGACGAGATTCTGTACTGAGCTTCGCCTGTTCTATTTTATTCAATAAATCGTCAGCGATACCAGACCATTCATCTCGTAAACCAGCGTCTTCAGGTTTAGATGTCAGGCTACGTCCCTTTAATTCTGGTTTTTTTGTATAAAATAAATCGTCTACGAAGGGAATAAAAAATCCTTCAGTAATTTCTAGCTGTTGGCGACGACTGATAATTTCTTGGAGATTAGGGTTTTTTCCTTTGTCACTACCTGGTTTACCACTTGGGAACTGGGGAATTTGCGGTAATGAAATTGATGGGATGGTAATTGAAGATACGCTGCGAATGACCGCATTTACTACTCCCCAAGCACCTGCACCGGTTAAGACAACTAAAGCTGTTCCCCCTAAACTCATCACAAAAGGACGAATCCAAAGAGGGAAGGATATCGGTTTGGCGATTGCTTGCGTTCTATTCTGGAATCTACTCACAATCGCACTGGCGCGTTGTCTTCCCGGAGCAACTACCATCGTCTTAATCTTGGTGGTAATCGAATTGCCAGTTGATTTCGTTGCACTTGATGATGGTAAATCTTTGAGGATTTGCTCGGCTCGTTGATAGCGATCGCTCGGTTTATAAGCCACCATCTTTTTTAACACCGCTTCCAGTTTGGGACTAACTCGGATTTGTTTTCCCCAACCCCAAATTCCCTGGTAGCTGTCGTATAATTTTTGCGGTTCTTGCCCTGTAAGCAACACCAGTGACGTAACCGCCAAAGAGTATAAGTCACTACTAAAAAATGCTTTCCCTTGCCGTAGCTGTTCTTCTGGAGCGTAGCCTTTTTTACCCAGCAAAGTATTATTTCCCACCAACTTTGTCTGCCAAAAACCTTGAGAAGCTGGCAATTGCTTGACACCACCAAAATCAATCAGCACGGGTAGATTATCAGAACGCCGCCAAATTAAATTATCAGGAGAAATATCACGGTGAACAACATCTTGTGAGTGGATGTAGGCTAATACAGGTAAAATCTGTTGCAGTAGGGTGATTACTTCCTCTTCACTAAAAGTCTTGCCTTGGCTCTCGCGTTGTTCTAATAATTGGTAGTAATTGTCACCATCTATATAATCTTGTACTAGAAAGAAAAAATCTTTAGTGCCTATTTTCACTTGTAGCGAGGCGTGAAAACGCGGAATCTGTGGATGCTGGAGTTTTTTCAGAACATTGGCTTCTCGTTCAAATAACTCTTTAGCTTTTTGTAAATCTTGATGTTCTTGTACTTGGGGTGCAAATTCCTTCAGCACACAGGTTCGATGGGATTGACTTATATCCTCGGCCAAATAGGTGCGTCCAAAGCCGCCCTGCCCTAAATGACGGATAATTTGATAGCGATTATCCACAACCTGTCCCACAGCAAGAGGTAATGGTTCACCACAATGGGTACAAAAGCGGTTACTACCATTATTTGTGTGTTGTCTACTGCAATAGAGTTGCATGGTGCTGAAGGATAAATTAATGTTTTATTGGATGACTACAACGGGCATACCCTCATTTTCGGATATCCTACCAAACATTAGGAGATGGGTGTTCCTATAGTAAATCTATGTTGGTGAGAATCACTGGAGTTTTGCGGTATCAGATAACGGCTAGAATACTCACAGCAAATAATAGTGTTGGTTCTATTTTCAGGATAAACAACAAGCGTTATGAACTGCAAACCACGACAGCAGCGAGTAATTAAAGCATTTGAAGATTTTTTGTCTACTCCCCTAGAAACGATACTGCAACGGCATCTCACCACTCAAACTTCGACAGCTTTAACTTTATTTCATGATGTGGCGGCTAATGTACCTGCCTACAAAGCTTTTTTAGCAGAAAGGGAAATTAATCCCGCGACTATTCAAACCTTGGAGGAGTTTCAAAAACTCCCAGCGATCGCTAAACAAAATTATATACTGAGTTATCCTTTAGCTGATTTGTGCCGCAACGGACAACTAGAAGCGTGCGATATGATCGCAGCTTCATCAGGTTCTAGTGGTAAACCGACATTTTGGCCTCGTTTTTTCACAGATGAACTCCAAATCGCCACACGTTTTGAACAGATTTTTCACGATAGTTTTCATTCAGATACTAGACGTACCCTAGCAGTGATTTGTTTCACTTTGGGCACTTGGGTAGGTGGGATGTTTACTACCAATTGCTGTCGTTATCTTGCTAGCAAAGGTTATCTCATCACCGTAATTACTCCTGGTAACAACAAAGATGAAATCTTGCGAGTTGTCCAAGAACTAGGTTCAGAATTTGAACAAGTGGTGCTGTTGGGATACCCACCATTCTTAAAAGATGTGATTGATACTGGTATTGCTCGTGGTGTGGAGTGGCAGCAATATCAGATTAAATTAGTCATGGCGGGAGAAGTATTTAGTGAAGAATGGCGGAGTTTAGTTGGCGAAAGAGTTGGTTCACAAAATCCTTGCTATGATTTTGCATCACTTTACGGCACTGCGGATGCGGGAGTTTTGGGTAATGAAACCCCGTTAAGTATCTGCATTCGCCGTTTTTTGGCAGAGAATCCCGATGCAGCTAGAGCTTTATTTGGAGAATCGCGTTTACCCACGCTAGTACAATACGATCCTTTCACTCGCTTTTTTGAAGTTCACGATGGCGGATTGTTATTTTCGGGAGATAACGGTATTCCCTTAGTGCGTTATGACATTTTAGATACTGGCGGAATAATTAGTTATGATGCCATGCTGCAATTTTTAGCAGAATGGGGATTTAATCCGCTCGAAAATCTGCGTTCTGACACTCAACAATCACCTAGAGGTATTCATCAGCTACCTTTTGTTTATGTTTTCGGCCGTTCTAATTTTACAGTTTCTTACTTTGGTGCAAATATCTATCCCGAAAATGTGACGGTGGGATTAGAGCAACCAGGAATTCAAGAATGGGTAACGGGTAAATTTGTGTTGCAGGTGAAGGAAGATGCAGATAAAAATCGATTTTTATCTGTGGTTGTGGAGTTAGCACCAGGGATAGAGGGTAGTGAAGAGCGAAGACTTGCGATCGCATCTTCTATTCTTTCACAACTGCTACGTCTAAATGGCGAGTTTGCTAATTATGTTCCGGTAGAATATCAAACACCACGGATTACGTTAGCGCCAATGGGGGATGCAGAATATTTTCCTGTTGGGGTGAAGCATCGTTATACACGTCAATAGTATTAGGCGCGATGAATCAAACACAAGAAGACGCGATGAATTAGCAAGAAAACGCGATGAATCGCGTCTCTACAAGGGGGGTGGGGTGGTTGTTCGCGTTGGGCTATGCCCCGCCGTAGGCATCGCATTCCCAATTGATTGGGTTATTGATAATATATTGTCTAATTTGGTCGAGGGCAAATTCATCACGAATTATGTTGTCATGAAACCTTTCTTGCCATCCAAAACCTTTATATATTTGATTAATTTCAAATGAACATCGTCCTTTGTACCACCTAACAATTTTAGAAAGGGAATTTTTAGACAACATCGGATTAAATAACCCAGTAACCCCACCCCGTTGCCCATCCCCCCGTTGGCTTGTAGAGACGCGATTCATCGCGTCTTCTTCCTGTGTTCGTGGATTCATCACGTCTTCTTCTCGTATTTGATTAATAACCAAAATCCCATGAATATGATTAGGCATGACGCAAAATGAATCCATCTGGCAATTAGAAAAATGATTAGGAATCTCGTACCACAATTTATAAGCAATTTCTCCAATTAGCGATCGCTGCATTTCACCTTGCACAACCTCACCAAAAAAGCATTTTTTACCTTCGGTGCAAATAGTAACGAAATATCCGGCATTACTGGCATAATTCCATGCTGGCAAACGTGTTGAATCAATTCGATATTTACCTTTGTATTTAGGTTTGTTGTTTTTTGGTTGAGGATCGGAATGATTCATGATTACATCTTTGATTGATACAAAAATTTATGCAATTATTGCTTTGCATTGATGTAATTGCCAATCCAAAAAACTCGGAATTATTTGCGCTATGTATAATGACGGGAAGGAAGAAGACGCGATGAATCGCGTCTCTACAAGGGGCAATCGCAAAAACGATGCCTGCGGCGGGCTACGCCTACGCATTCCCATTCTGATCGCAATATCTGTTTTACTAGGGGCGACGCATTCCCTGGATTGCGGAAAGATCAAACGCGATAGATTTACCAGACGCTTACGAGATGCGATGAATCGCGTCTTTACAAGGGATTGCTGCTTCTACATTTCGCTTATGTTTTGGCTAGAGGAAGTATTTTTCTTTCCTACTCTCCATCTTTCAGTTTCTCTTGTTGATGCCAAGCTTGATAAAAAGCTGGGTAGGGCATACTTTGGGCGCACTTCCAGATAACTTCGTAGCAATTATCAAATCGCTCAAAGTCATTTTCGTAAGTTTCAGGTAATAAGTAATCTTTCAACATCCTGACAACACTCGGCATCTGTTCCTCTGACAGAATTTTCTCTAAGCTTTCTGGCGCTAGCAATCGAGTAAAATCATCCAGTTGTGGTTTGCCAATTAACTCCACCAAAGCATCAATCGCTTTTTGGTTGCCTGGATCAATTTTTCCTAAGCTTTCTGCCGCTTGCCATCGGGTATCATCATTCAGTTGTGGATTGGCGATTAACTCCACCAAAGCATCAATCGCTTTTTGGTTGCCAGAGCCAATTTCCCCTAAGCTTTCTGCTACTTGCCTGAGGGTATTATCATTCAGTTGTGGATTGGCGATTAACTCCACCAAAGCATCAATCGCTTTTTGGTTGCCAGAGCCAATTTCTCCTAAGTTAAATACCGCTTGCCATCGGGTATCATCATCTAATTGTGGATTGCCGATTAACTCCACCAAGGCATCAATCACTTTTTGTTTGCCAGAGACAATTTGCCTTAAGGTATATGCCGCTTGTCTTCGGGTTTCATTATCCAATTGTGGATTGCCGATTAACTTTACCAAGGCATCAATTGCTTTTTGTTTGCCAGAACCAATTTGTCTTAAAGTATATGCCGCTTGCCATCGGGTATCATTATCTAGTTGTGGATTGTCAATTAACTCCACCAAAGCATCAATCGCTTTTTGGTTGCCAGAGCCAATTTCCCCTAAGCTTTCTGCCGCTTGCCTTCGGGTAAAATCATCCAGTTGTGGATTGGCGATTAACTCCACCAAAGCATCAATCGCTTTTTGGTTGCCTAGGTCAATTTTCTCTAAGGTTTTTGCCGCTAGCCATCGGGTAGAATCATCCAGTTGTGGATTGGCAATTAACTTCACCAAAGCATCAATCGCTTTTTGGTTGCCAAAACCAATTTCCCCTAAGCTTTTTGCCGCTAGCCATTGGGTAGGATCATCCAGTTGTGGATTGCCGATTAACTTCACCAAAGCATCAATCGCTTTTTGGTTGCCAGAGCCAATTTGCCCTAAGCTTTCTGCTGCTTCCCATCGGGTATCATCATTCAGTTGTGGATTGGTGATTAACTCCACCAAAGCATTAATCGCTTTTTGGTTGCCTGGGTCAATTTTCCCTAAGCTTTCTGCCGCTTGCCTTCGGGTATGATCATCCAGTTGTAGATTGTCGATTAACTTCACCAAGGCATCAATCGCTTTTTGGTTGCCAGGATCAATTTTCCCTAAGTTTTCTGCCGCTTGCCTTTGGGTATCATCATCTAGTTGTGGTTTGTCGATTAACTCCACCAAGGCAGCGATCGCTTTTTGGTTGCCAGAGCCAATTTGCCCTAAGCTTTCTGCCGCTTGCCATTGGGTACGATCATCCAGTTGTTGTTGGCCGATTAACTCTACCAAAGCAGCGATCGCTTTTATGCGATTTGTCTGAGGCAGTGCTGTCTCTGCTCCCTTTAGGATTGAGTAGAGAAAATATACCCACTCGTTTTGCTCAACCTTAAACTCGCCAAAGCGCCATTTAACGATTTCCGCCACAATAGCATCTGCGTAGCAAGAATTTTTCCACTCATCAACCCCCGCAGCAGCGAGAAAATAAGCGCGAAACTCGTAAAATCCCTTTCTGACTCTATCAATAGCTCTGCATTCTCCGCACCCATCATCAAATTCCACCAACGCCTGAATAAACTCTTCCTTCTCCTTCCTCTTCACATCCTCACGTCCTAACCACAGCAAAATAACCTCTTTCCACTGCGGGGCAAAAATGCGATAAACGCCTAGCGCAGGGTTGTCGGGAATATGATTCAGAAACTCGTCCCAATCCTTAATCGCCAAGGCTGCAAAATATTCCTCAAATGTGGGATGGTAGAAAGCGTAAACTTTCTCTTTTGGTGATTCCGCAGCCAGTCCAACTTCATTTAGCCATCCCAACTTTAACGCCAACCAAAATAAAGAATTTTGCTGTTTTGCATCACCTAATTCCTCACGCACAAACTTATGTTGTAGCCGAAACCGTGACGTTTCTTGGTCGATTGCCCGTTTTGCCAAACGTCCCAAGGCAGCGTTTAATTCATCTTGCTGCTGTTCGGTGTCAAGGGAGGGCTTTTCTTTCCACTTGTAAAACTCTTCCACAAACTGCTGATAAAGTCCGGCTTTAGTTTCCGGTAAACCTTTATCGGAACCTTGCCAAGTGCTACACAACAGCGCTAACCGCAAAGGATTTTTAACTAAATCTTGGATGCGCTGACGTTCAGCTTTATCTAATTCTTGCCGTAATCTTTCCCCTTTGTCTGCATCCTTGTTGTGAAACCAACGCCCAATAAACTCTTGCACTTGTTTCGGATATTCAAAATTGAGTAACCGATACGTCTCAAAATTTTCTAAAGCGTTGGCGTTTGCTTCCCAAACATTCACCCGACAAGTCAGCACAACCCGCGCATTTTTCACCCATCCCGTCAACTGCTGAGAAATCTCAGTTAATGGTTGGGGTGAAGACATTTCATCTGCTGCATCCAACAACAACCACACATGATTATTATTGAATAAATCTGCTAAAGCGTTTTCCTGTTCTTCTTTTACACGCACCACTTCTAAAGCATTCTTCAGCCAAGCTTGCAACAGATAATTTTCTACACTCTTTCCTTGCAAGTCTGCCAAAGAAATCCAAATTGGTAAACCCAGATTCTTCTTTAATATCCAAAAAGCTATAGTTTGCAACTGAGTAGTTTTTCCCGCACCCGGTTCCCCAATTAAAGCGATGCGGTGTCCTTGAGTTTTACCAACACCATCACGGATAATTTTCTCTAAAAAAGCCTGATGTTCAAATCGCTGCTTCTCTTCATAACTCGGTTCGTAAAGTTGCGAACCTTGTTCTGCGGAAATATCCTCGCTGCACTTCTTCGGTTTGTTACGTTCTACCAATGCTAAAGGGACATGAATTGCCTCTAGCTCAAATTTCATCTCATCATCAGCAAACAGTAATTCATTTGTGGTGAGACGCTTGTGCTTTTCCAGCATAGCGCCGCAGATTTCTTGCCAATCAACACCCTGAGATTTTTCTTCCGCAATTTTGGATACTTTACCAGACTTGTTTTTTTGAGCTTCTCGGCATTTATCCCATTTCCCACTTTGCTTAAACAACCAATTCAGGTTTTCTTCTTTATCAATGCTGGGAAACTTGAGCGTAAAAAGCCAAACTTTTGAATTTGTTCTAGTTTTGGCGTTGGTTTGTCCGCGTTTATCCTCAATAATTTTCAAACTTATCAGACAGTTGAGCGCATTCCTAATTGCTTCAGGCTCTAAGCTGTCGTTATACTTCTTCGTCAGTTCTGCTAGTCCTTCTAATGTAGAATGCGTTACCCACAACTCAGTACCCGCTTGCCAATCGGCTTTGCAGTCTTTTGATTCTTCCGAATTTTCCACAAATGACAGTAAAGCACGCAGCAATATTTCTGCTTGTTTTCTACCAGCATCGTAGCTAAGATTCCGCCCCTTCCGCTCCATGTGAGTACCGTCATCGAAAAGAAAAAAATTTTTCCAAAAATTTCTGTGCTTTCCCAAGCCAGACATCTTTCCCAAGCACCCTATGTAGATTCTAAACGCCTTTTAATCAACGCTTGGGAAATTTACTTGTCAATTAATCCCAACCTTAACCTCGATTTGAAATTGAGGTGAGGTAAATAAATGAAAACTCAGCGCAAGCAAAGCCAAAGCACACGTCAAAAGCTTTATCGCCAAATCATTATGATGTTGTTATTAATACAAACAATTTTAATTGGCGTAAATGCTGAGAACCGCATTCAGCAAGGAGACTCACAAATCGAGGTTTTAATATGGATCGTTAAAGAGTCGATCTCACTTGTGAAACAAGCTAGCAGTTTGCAAAATAAAAAACCCAAGAAGAGCTTGTTACCCAAACATCGCCGTTCTGAGGATCAATAGTATCATCAGCCTCTTTTTGCTTGCAAAGAGGGGCTGTGGCTATATTGGTTGTTACAGGAATCCGGTTTAATTGCATGAAATAATGATTGCAATACATCCTTGGTTTAAGACGCGATGAATCGCGTCTCTACAATATGGTCTATTTGTGACAAGTTTCTCGATTGCGTGCAATTCGGTTCGCATCGGGTTTTTTGATCAAAATTAACGCTTTGTAGAGACGGCGATTTATCGCGTCTCTCTTGTTCGTCCACAACACGAGCTTATTCGTTCAGAACACAAGCCCATTCGTTCAGAACACGAGCTTATTCGTTCAGAACACGAGCCTATTCGTTCAAAACACGAGCCTATTCGTTCAAAACACAAGCTTATTCGTTCAGAACACGAGCTTATTTGTTCAGAACACGAGCTTATTCGTTCAGAACACAAGCCCATTCGTTCAGAACACAAGCCTATTGTCGTGTAATTACTGAACCAGCAATCCAATCTTATTACAAAAAACACCTTATTTTGCAAGTTTTACTGAACCACTAAACTGTCCCATTAAGACACTCTAGAGAGATAAAGTTTAGTAAAAAGTCTGCATTGATGCCACGCCAAAAAAGAAGCTCTACCGTGCTAGAAAAAACTGAACAGAGAGTAATCGGATTTAAATCGATTAATTCCAGCCTCGACTTTGGTGATTCGATCAGCTTAAACCATTTAACCCAGTTAACCGGGCAACTCCGCAACCAGATTGACCAGTATAATATGATGCTAACTGCCATTGACTCAGCAAAGGAACAAATAGAAACCCTTGAAAAGACTATCCGCGAAACCTCTGAGCGCTTAGTCAGTGGTGTGGTGTTGAAGTATGGCAAAGACAGCCGGGAATACGAGATGATAGGCGGAGTACGCAAAAGCGATCGCATTCGCAAAGCCACTATCACCCGGTTAAAATCCACCACAGACTCAAAAGCGGCTGCTACACAAACGGCTTAATGAGCAACAAGTAGGCATCATTCACCCTGTAATGATGCCCATATTTTGCGTAGGCGTAGCCTGCCGCAGGCATTGCATCCTTGAAGATGGTGATTATCATAAAAAAGAATATAGCGTCTAATCCAGTAAATATAAGTTTTTTCTGTTTCCTAAGAATGGTGGTTAAGACGGATAACATCTTGTACTTGTTCGAGCAGCTTTTTTGGACGCTGTTGCATAAGGTGTTATGCTAAAACTTTATGTATATATATATATATGACAGAATATGACAGAAAGAGGCTGTAATCCTCTATTTGTTGTCATTAAGAAAAAGATTATATGGAACCTTTCCCTATAATTAATAGTTAGGCATCGCCCTCGTTCTAATGAAGTGAGTTATCAAAGCAGATAAATTGCTGATTTGTTTATGCTCCAATCTTTTAAATAATTTGAAATTTCAGATTCTCCCATCTGCCTCGTATCAAATTTAAAGTCAATGCAATTTTGGAGTAATTAATTTTCAATGAGTACACTGTATGACAAGCTTGGTGGCGCAGCAGCAGTTGATATAGCTGTAGAAAAGTTTTATGAAAAGGTTTTAGCGGATAAGCGGGTTCAGCACTTTTTTGCTCATACAAATATGCAGCAACAAAAGCAGCATCAAAAAGACTTTATGACTTATGCTTTCGGTGGTGCCCAGCACTGGAATGGTTCTACTATGAGAGAAGCGCATAAAGAATTAGTGGCTGAGATGGGCTTAACCGATATCCATTTTAATGCGATCGCAGAAGATTTAGTTGCGACACTGGTTGAGATGGAAGTTCCCCAAACCTTAATTGACGAGGTAGTGCAAATTGTAGGCTCTACTGCTCATCGGAACGACGTTTTAAATCGGTAAGCTTGTCAGAACTGAGACTGTAATGAGCAACAAATAGGCATTATTCACGGTGAATGATGCCTATTGCTTTGCAGACGATTCAGTGTTGAATTAGCTTTAAACCACAGGGAACATCAAGATTCCTAACACTCCCAAGTTAAAGTGTCACTAGTGAGAATACTATTAAAAATAGGTATTCCATTAGTAGAAACTACCCTGGAAAAATAGTGTGAGGTTGAAGTAATGGATGAGCAGCATCGGTACTTGCCAATCGCCCTTGTTGTTGTTGGAATTGCTTTTCTCCTGATCTATCCGTTGATGAATATCTGGCCATCGGGCTGGTCATGGCAACCAGGTCAACACGAATACGAACAGATGATCGTCGGCATTTATGGGACGCTCGGTGTATTTTTACTACGGGCTTCTCGAAAACCAGAAGCGCATCTCAGTTTAATCTGGTTCACCGTCTGGTCGAGTTTTGTCCACGCACTGATCATGGCGGTACAGGCAGCGATTGATCCTGTGGAACATGGGCACTTCTTTGGCGACATTCCAGCATTGATCTTGGTGGCAATTGTCCTTGGTTTCCTAGCGTCACGCGAAGTAGTTTCAGTGCATGAATGAACGCGGCATAACAAATCATTTGAATTTTCTCCCTTTCCAATGCAAGAGGGAGTTTTATTCCTCGATCAACTCAAAATCAACCCGTTCATAAATTTCATGCAGGGCAATTTTAAATTCGATAGAATCTAAGACTAAAACTGCATCTTCATCTTCATATTCTTTAAAAATCCATTGCCCTTCTGCTTGCTTTGCAAATTGTTCCGCAGCAAAACTATACTGGTCAATCATAATATATTCTTGAAAACCAGGAATTGAACGATAATATTTAAACTTATCTGTTTTGTCATAATTTTTAGTTGAATTTGATAAGACTTCAACAATTAATAAGGGATTCGTAATAATTGTTGTACCTGTTCCCTCATAAATAGGCTTACCTTTGATGACTATAATATCAGGATAAGTATAAAGGCGATGACGAGGTATTGATAATTTCACATCGCCTATGTAAATCTCATAATCTTGTCCTTGCACAGTCAGGGGAAACTTGCGACAAAAATTAAGTGCAATTTTGTTGTGGTTAGTTGTTCCCCCTGTCATCTGTATAATTTCTCCGTCTCTGTATTCATTTTTATATTCAGCCTTTTCTTCTAATTCCAAATATTCTTCTGGGGTGTAGCGCTTTTCTGTTTGTAAAACCATATTAATTAACTCACCAAATGGGGGAATGGTTCTGTTATCAATAGCGTAACGTACCCGAAAGATAGCGAAAATAAATATTTTTGTTATACAAATACAGTTACAGACAATGTAACAATAGCGATCGCAAGCAAATACTTTTAGCCATATCCACCAGTGAACGCCCCTACCAACATCTCTGCACAAACTCAGAATCGCAAAGCCGATCACATTCGGATCTGTTTAGAAGAAGATGTTCAGTCTCATCAAATCACCAATGGACTGGAACGTTATCGTTTCACCCATTCTTGCTTACCCGAACTGAACCATGACGATATTGATATCAGTACAGCTTTCCTGGGGAAACACCTTGGCGCACCCTTGTTAATTTCTTCCATGACTGGTGGAACAGAACAAGCCGCAATTCTTAATCAACGTTTGGCCCAAGTCGCGCAGCATTACAAAATTGCAATGGGTGTTGGTTCCCAGCGAGTAGCGGTAGAAAAACCCCAAGTGGCTGATAGTTTTGCTGTCCGCAAGTATGCGCCCGATGTTCTGCTATTTGCGAATTTGGGGGCTGTGCAACTTAACTATAAATACGGCTTGGATGAATGTCTGCGGGTAGTTGATATCTTAGAAGCTGATGCCCTGATTTTACACATTAACCCTTTACAAGAGTGCATTCAAACCAAAGGTGATACTAATTTTCGGGGTTTAATTGACAAGATAGCTGATTTGTGCAGCAAGCTACCAGTGCCAGTGATTGCAAAGGAAGTTGGTAACGGCATTTCAGCAGCGATCGCCAACAAACTCATTGCCGCCGGGGTAGCAGCAATTGATGTCGCTGGTGCAGGGGGTACTTCTTGGGCAAAGGTCGAAAGTGAACGGGCAGAAAATCCCTTACAACGTCGTTTAGGGAAGACTTTTGCCGATTGGGGTTTACCGACGGCAGAGTGCATTACAACTATTAGAGCGATCGCTCCAGATGTGCCTTTAATTGCTTCGGGAGGTTTGCGTCATGGACTGGATGTTGCAGCCGCGATCGCCTTGGGAGCAGATATAGCTGGTTTAGCAATGCCTTTTTTGCAAGCAGCTGCAATATCAGAAACAGCAGTTGCGGAACTTGCTGAAGTATTAATCGCCGAAATCACTACAGTCTTATTCTGCACTGGCAACGCTACCTTGTATCAGTTAAAGCACTCTGGCAGTTTACAGCGCATAGAATAAATTAAGTAGGTCATTCATTAGCCATTTGTCCTTTATCAATGCCCCATGCCCAATTCCCAATTCCCAATAACTAATAACTAATGCGTAATTTTATCAAACAAACTTTTGCTAGTTTAGTTGGCACATTATTAGGACTAATTATTTTTGGTGGTTTAGGAACCACTGGACTATTGTTGCTAATATTCGCTGCTAGCTCGTCTAAAGATACAGGGCCAAATGTAAAAGATAAGTCAGTGCTGGTTTTTGACTTGTCAATGAAAATTACTGATAGCGAACCTAGTTCTGACGAACTGTTTCAAAACACAATATCAGGTGTGGATGATGAAAGAATGGCACTCCGTAAAGTTGTAGAAACTTTGGAAAAAGCGCGACGCGATCCGCGAATTGTTGGGATCTACCTCGATTCAACTAGCGCTAGCCAAGCTGGTAACGTCGGCTATGCCTCCCTTAAAGAAATTCGAAAAGCGCTGGAGGAGTTTCGCGCTTCTGGGAAAAAGATTGTGGCTTATGGCAGTGATTGGAGTGAAAAGGAATATTACCTTAGTTCAGTAGCAGATTCCATTGTGCTTAATCCTTTGGGAATGATGGAAGTTAACGGTTTGAGTTCACAACCGATGTTTTTAGCGGGTGCATTACAGAAGTACGGCATTGGTGTGCAAGTTGTGCGGGTGGGTAAATTCAAAGGTGCTGTAGAACCGTTTATCCTCAAAAAATTGAGTCCAGAAAACCGCGAACAAACTCAGAAATTGTTAGATGATGTTTGGGGAGAGTGGCGCACTACTGTAAGTGCAAGTCGGAAAATTGAACCTAACCAGTTGCAAGCGATCGCAGATAGTCAGGCGGTACTGGAAGCCACACAAGCCAAAACTAGCGGTTTAGTCGATCGAGTAGCATACCCTGATGAAGTGGTGAGTGACCTCAAAAAGTTGACAAATAGCGATAAAGACGACAAAACATTCCGACAAATTAACCTGAATAGCTACGCAGAAGTTTCTGGCAAATCTTTGGGTGTAGAACGTAGCTCAAAAAATCAAATTGCCGTTGTTTATGCTGAGGGTGAGATTGTCGATGGTAAAGGTGATGGTGGACAAGTAGGAGGCGATCGCTTTGCCAAAATCTTCAGCAAACTCCGACAAGATAAGGATGTGAAGGCTGTTGTATTGCGGATTAATAGTCCTGGTGGTAGCGCTACCGCAGCCGAAGTTATGCAACGAGAAGTGAAATTAACCCGTGAAGCAAAACCGGTTGTAGTCTCAATGGGTGATGTAGCCGCCTCTGGGGGTTATTGGATTGCTAGCGACTCTAATCGCATTTTTGCTGAACCAAATACCATTACAGGTTCCATAGGTGTATTTGGGTTGCTATTTAATGGTGAAAAGCTGGCCAATGATAACGGCATCACCTGGGATTCGGTGAAAACTGGAACCTATGCTGATAGTCAAACAGTTTCGCGTCCAAAATCGCCTCAAGAGTTGGCACTTTATCAACGTAGTGTTAACCGCATTTATAATATGTTTCTGAATAAAGTTTCTCAAGGTCGGAAACTCCCGGAACAAAAAGTTGCAGAAATTGCCCAAGGAAGGGTTTGGTCTGGTGTGGCGGCGAAGGAAATTGGTTTAGTGGATGAAATTGGTGGTTTGAATAGTGCGATCGCTTATGCTGTCAAAGAGGCGAAACTAGGAGAAGACTGGGAAGTGCAAGAATATCCTCGCACTAGCAGTTTCGGAGAACGCTTTTTTGGGCGTGCAACTGAAGAGGCGCGGACTGCTTTAGGAATTGAGGCGACGCAACTAAAACCATCCAATCCCTTGATTACTGAATTTCAGAAACTGCAACAGGAAGTAGAGATTCTGCAAAAAATGAACGATCCACAGGGGGTTTATGCCCGTTTGCCTTTCAACTTGAAAATTGATTGACATCCTCACCGGATCTATCCAGCGATCATAACGACAGTGCCCTTGCGATCGCAAGGGCGTTGTCATCAATCCTCTAGACTTGATACTAAGGAAAGTGTATTAGAGTTGGTAGTACTTCGACAACACTTGATGAAAGTGAGAAATTCCATATTCAATGTCTGCAAGCTGAAATACACCATAAGCTTTGGAGTGAACACTTGCTTGTAGCGATCGCACCACCCCAAAGTCTTCATTTAACACCCGCTCAAATTCAGGTCGAAATTCATCTTGTTTATAAGGAAATGCTTCAATCTGTGCTTTTGTTTGATAAATAAAAACCTCAAACTTAGTTTTTGTGGGAGATAAAGGAGTCAGCCGAAAAACTGAAACTTTGTCTCTTGCGGTATTAATCATCATATTGGGAAAGATGAAGCCCTGGTAAGATTGTCCCCTTGGTTCTCCTGAAAAAGCCGGGTGATCTTTCACGAATTCATCATCTGTAAAAGGAACAAATATCTGATAGTGTCGCCCAGTTGGAGTGTAAATAATATTCTTCGGATCGAAACACTTTAAACTTTGGGCATGAACAACTGACAAGTGATAACACTCTAGATAATTTTCAATGGGAAATTTCCAATTGGCTGGCTCTTCATAAAACCAGTGGTCAACCTGCTGAAGTTCCTGCCAACGGTGCTGATACTGCTCTAAGTAAGCTGAAAATCCAGCCAAATAACTTACTAGAGATTCCCCTTCTGCTTCTGAATGAACAAAGATAAAGCCGCCCCATGTCTCTACTCGTCCCTTAGCTAAATAGACAGCCGACTTATCTAAATTGGGAAAACACTCAGCGCGAGGTAAACCTTTAAGATTGCCTTCATAATTGAAGTTCCAACCATGATACGGACAACGCACCCGTTGGCAATGACCCTGCCCTTGTAACATCTGCGCTCCGCGATGCGGACAAAGATTGTGCATCGCTCGCAATATGCCATTATTATCTCGAATCACGAACATGGGCTGATCGCCAACTTGGCAAGTTAAATAATCCCCAGGATTAGGTAAATCGGATTCACGTCCGACAAACTGCCAGGTGTTACGCCAGATAGTTTGCTGCTCATAAGCAAAAATTTGCTCGCTAAAGTAGTAATCACCAGGTAGTCCAAATTTTGGTTTATTAGTATTAGGAGTTTCATCCACAAATGATGGATGGGTAAAGATATTCATAGTGTTAAGTTCTATTTAATCAGTGGTGTTGAGCGATCGCTGTACTCAGAACAACCTCAGATGAGATTGCCTCTTGCGCTAATTCCTGCCACCAGACCTGCATCGCATCGATCATTGCCCGGAACCCTGCTGCAAACTCTCCAAATTCTTCGGGTTGTATGTAGGCTGCCAGACATGTTCTCAAGCCCGCTTCATGTTCAATTTCCCACTCGTTTAAATGCTTGCTAAAGAAATATTCCAAATCTTTGGGCATTGCTCCTTCCAGCAACCAATCTAGAAGTTGCACGATTAGAGTTAATTCTGGAATTGAGGTTGCCTCGATCGCATAGATTGCCCCAAGCACATAGTATATTTGTTTATCAAATACCGATTGCATAGTTCTCAGCAGTTTGAATGTAGCTATTGACGGCATTGTGTTTTTCACAGGAACGCCCAGTCCTTCTTCTAGCCCTTCAGCTAAAAGCGTGTAATGAGAGATTCCTCCAGTTGTGCTACCCATTTCCTCAACTATATTTTCTTTGAGTTCTTGGGCTACACTGTTCCATCCAGCTGCCAGGGCTTTCTGTCTTGCTAACTCTGTGAAACCCACCAACTCCTTTGGAAAAATCGAATATTGCTGCATGACATAAGCAATCTGAGCAAAGCTTACCTGACTAAGTATTTTTATAACAGGATTTTCTGTAATGCTAAATGCCACATAATCCTGAGCGAGCAGTTGATTAAGCTGCTTTGTTAAGTGATTAAATTCCATTAAAATTTTAGTCCTTTGTTATAGATTTTCTGAATGCCAATCTAGCTTTAAAATTTGCTATAAATTAACGTAAAACCGACATTTTATATAGCCAAAATAACTTTTGTAACTTTATAAATCTTGAGTAAAGGCACTGAAAATAACTAAATAATTAAGTTGATTGAAATTAGTATTTATACTAGAAATTAGCCTAAATTCTAACTATTTCAGTAATTTGATTTTTGCAAAAAGACTATTTTGTACAATTAAGTTCAATAGCAATAAGTTGAGGAATTGTAAACAGAGATATTGCCTATTAGTTATTTACTTCTTAATTAAACACAACATTATTTTGATAGTCCGAAGTTGCTCATGGGTAATCTAGGTTAAGTAAAGACCTGCGCGAACCAAGATTTACCACTCATGAAGATACATCCATCTGGCAAAGTCCGTGCATTTTCATTACAGCTTGTTCTGGTCGTTCCTTTCGTATTGCAACTTTTTGGCATCGTGGGGCTGGTCGGGTATCTGTCGTTTAAAAATGGCGAGAAAGCGGTGAACGATCTAGCTGATCAGTTGATGGAGCGAACCAGTGGTGAGGTAAATCAACATTTAGATGCTTACCTATCGATTCCTCATAAAGTTATCCAGTTAAATGCGGATGCAATTCGCATGGGATTGCTGAATGTGCGCGATCGCCTCAAGGTTGGTAAGTACTTCTGGCACGAAATGCAAGCCTATGACCTAACCTTTATCAGCTTGAACCTAGCAACTGGGGAAGGAACTGGAGCCGGCCGTTACGATGGCAAAACGGTGACAATCGATGATAATGCGATCAAAACGCCAAGCCTGCCGAAAAATACGAAAACTTACTTAACAGATAATGATGGCAACCCAACCAAAGTGATGACGACCAGTACTTGGGATACCGTCAATGAACTTGCCTATACTGAACCTGTCAAAGCGGGGAAACCTATCTGGGTTCGCATTTATACTTATTACGATCCTGCTTATCCCCCCTATATTGTGGCATCGGCAGGCCGTCCGATTTATGATGCCAGCAAAAAACTGATTGGTGTTGTGGGGGCTGAAATTCACCTGTTGAAACTCAGTGAATTTTTACAAAAATTAAATGTCAGCAGCTTCGGACAAGTTTTTATTATGGAGCGTGATGGTATGTTGGTTGCCAATTCTGCTCAAGAAAAGCCTTTTACCGTAGTCAATAACGAAATTAAACGCCTTAAAGCGATCGACAGCCCCAATCCGGTGCTACAAAGCATTGCCAAGCAGCTTCAGCAGCGCATTCCAGATTTTCAGTCCGTTACCAATACCCAAAAACTGAAAGTTAATGTTCAAGGAGAAAATTTATACGTGCATATTGTGCCTTGGCGTGACCAATATGGTTTGGACTGGTTAGTGGTAGTTGGTATTCCGGAAAAAACTTACATGGCGCAAATCTATGCCAACACCCAAATTAGCATCCTGCTGTGTTTTGGGGCGCTGATAGTAGCAACGACGGTTGGCATATTTACCTCGCGCTGGATTGCACATCCTATCTTGCGTTTGAATCAGACTACCCAGGCAATAGCATTTGGTGATTTACAACAGACACTCCAAGAGGGGAATATCGATGAACTCAACACTCTTGGTCACTCTTTTAATCACATGGCAGGGCAATTGCGGGAATCCTTTATTGCTTTAGAAAACAGTAATGCCGAACTAGAAGCGCGAGTCGAACAACGGACTGTTGAACTTAAAACAGCGATGGGTGAATTGCAGCGTACCCAAGCACAAGTAGTTCAAAGTGAAAAAATGTCTAGTCTGGGTCAACTAGTAGCAGGTATTGCCCATGAAATCAATAACCCAGTCAACTTTATTCACGGCAATATTACTCACTTGGATGAATATACTCAAAACTTGTTACAGATGATTTATCTCTACCAAGAACGCTATTCTAATCATGACCCAGAAATTCAAGCATTAGCAGAGGAAATCGATCTAGAATTTCTCATTGAAGATTTACAAAAGATACTGCCTTCAATGAAAATGGGGACTGAGAGGATTCGTAATATTGTGCGATCGCTGCGGAATTTTTCGCGTATGGATGAAGCAGAATTTAAAGCAGTTGATATTCATGAAGGTATCGAAAGTACGCTCTTAATTCTGCAACATCGCCTTAAAGAGAAACCAGACCGTCCAGCAATTGAAGTTATTAAAGATTATGGCAACTTGCCGCAAGTGGAATGTTATCCTGGTCAACTCAACCAAGTATTAATGAATGTTCTGGTAAATGCAATGGATGCCCTTGATGAGTTAGATATCAAGCGTACCTCTCAACAGATAGAGGAAAATCCCAGTCAAATTACTATCCGCACTTCATTAGTTGATTCACAATCAATAGAAATTGCGATCGCTGATAACGCACAAGGAATGCCAGAATCGGTTCAAAGTCGGATCTTCGATCCATTTTTTACTACCAAACCTGTAGGTAAAGGAACAGGCATGGGTATGGCAATCAGCTACCAAATCATTACGGAAAAACATGGTGGGAAATTGCTATGTTTTTCTAGCCTTGGGCAAGGCAGTAATTTCATAATTCAAGTGCCTATCCGCCAAAAAGCTCCTGAACCCGTCCTCAAAGTATAGAGCGATCGCATCATTTATTGAAATTGTTAAACCAACGACTGGAGTAATATTCAATAAAAGTGAGATGCTCCCGAGACAATGCTATAACCAGTGTTTCGGATACGTCCTTTCCTCCGCTAAATTATTGAATATCACAGCGCATAACACTAAAATCATCGATCCCTCAAAAGCAGGTGTTAGCAAAAATTGCCAGTCTGGTTTCGTCATCATGACGACTAATGCAACAGCACCCGAAGGTGGGTGTAGAGTTCCGGTAAGCTGCATGATTCCGATCGCACTAGAAACAGCCATTCCCATTGCCAAGGGAGAAGCACCGAGAAAATGCAGAATTATCAGACTCACCATAGCAGCTAAAAGATTACCCCCAATAACATTGCGGGGTTGAGCCAAAGGACTGTCAGGCACACCAAAAATCAAGACACTCGTAGCACCAAAAGGAGCCATCAGCAAAGGAGAATTAGTTTTTGCAGCAAGGTAAGACGTTGCAGTTATGGCTAAAAAACTACCGATCCAACTCCAAAAAACATGCCGATGATGAGGTCTGTCTATTGGACAGGTTAGCGGACAGGATCGCCATCTGCCAAAGGTTTTAAACCAATAATTTTTTAATTTAAACCGAACTTTTTTACCGTCGATCATGAATGAACCACTCGATAATCATGACTCTCTGAATTGACTGAGCAAGGCTTTGCTAAAGTTACAATAACATGACATTTGCCAAAAAATTCCTAAAAAGTATTCAAATATACAGATTTTTTTGATTTTATTGAAATTCAGGCTAAACAGGTTAATTTAAGTTGCATAAAAGTCAATACACTTGTAGAGACGGCGATTTATCGCATCTCAAAAACCCAAAATTTTTGCCAGTAGCCCCTTAATGAACCGTATTGGCATAAAAGTAGGGTGCGAAGCAGTACCATAAAGTAGCCTTTACTACAAGCTAATCATTCGGGAAAAATGCTTGACGATTAGCTTAGTTAAAATTGACTACAGCGAGGCGGATGAGTTGGCTTCGCCAACGTCGTAATCAGACTTCTCTCATGTCAGCCTAATAAGTTTTTAACCAGACACGATCTTTGTGCGTTAGGTGATACCCAGTAACTAAATCGCATCAAATATCTCAGGAATACTACTGAACCATCAAGACAACAAATGTAACTAACATATACATAAATATTGTCAGGATGCTGAATATGTCAGATTTACCGCTTCAGTGCAAAAATTTGAAAGAGCAAGTTGAGTCGATATTACAACTTTTACAACAAGAATCAACGCTACATTCTCAAGATATTACACCTGTACAAACTTCCTTAACTAAAGCGATTTCTCCCAAGTTTGAGATTGTATTTGCAGGTGCATTTAGTGCTGGTAAATCAATGCTAATCAATGCACTATTGGAGAGAGAACTACTTTACAGTGCAGAAGGACATGCTACAGGTACAGAATGCAAAATTGAGTATGCAGAATTAGATAAAGAACGTGTTGTTTTGACGTTTTTAAGTGAAGTAGAAATTCGAGAACAAGCAGTTTATTTGTGTCAGCAGCTAGGATTTACAACAGTAACTAATATTAACCAAGCTGATGTAATTACTTTGCTACGTCAAGGTTCTGAAGCAATTATTCAGCAGGAGGGTGGCGAGAGTAAATCAGAACGTGCAAAACAGGCGAAGGCGTTAATATTGTTGCTAGAGGGATATATGGCAAACCGCGATCGCATCAACACGGTGATGAATGCTACATACTCAATGGAGCAATTTAACTTCTCCAACCTCAAGGAAGCGGCTGGATATGCCCGTCGTGGTAGTAATAGTGCCGTGTTGAAGCGAATAGAATATTACTGTAATCATCCTCTGCTACAAGACGGCAACGTAATTATTGACACACCTGGTATAGATGCACCAGTAGAGAAAGATGCACAACTAACTTATGCCAAAATTCAACATCCTGATACTTCGGCGGTAGTGTGTGTGCTAAAACCTGCTTCGGCGGGTGACATGACAAAAGAAGAAACAGAACTTTTGGAATTAATGCGGCAAAATTGGGGAGTACGCGATCGCGTTTTTTATGTCTTCAACCGCATCGATGAAACTTGGTACAATACCCAACTACGACAAAGATTAGATGATTTAATTAGCGGACAATTTACCAATTCAAACAAGGTTTATAAAACAAGTGGATTATTAGGATTTTATGGCAGTCAGATTAAACAGACAAATCAACTAGATAGATTTGGTTTAGATTCTGTTTTTGCAGAAAGCATTAAAGGTTTAGATGGTAAAGAAGAAACACCACAATTTGTCTATGCGTTTAACAACTACTGCGTAAATTCAGGAAAGTTATCTACCACTAAATTCCGTGTCTCTGTTAACGGTTATGAAACTCCAAATCAAAATTATGTGCGGATTTTGGGAGATTGGGGAAATGAACTGATAGAAAAGCTAATTCAAGATAGTGGTACTGAAGAATTTCGCACAGCTATTACTCGCTATCTTACAGAAGAGAAGCGTCCCCAACTATTTAAGAATCTTGCTGATGATTTGGAAGATGTTTGTATTAAACTGACAAAACATTATCAGAGTGTACAACGTAATTTAGATAGTCAACCCCAAGAAATTGAGAGTATGAAGCAGCAAGAGTTGCAACGCCTAAATCAGCAACTCCAGCAAATCGGCAGAGAATTTAGCGAGCATATCACAAAAGAAGTTAACCAAATAATTAATAATTCTTGCGATGCTTTTGAAGCAGATTTTAGACAATTGCAATCACGAATGATTCGCCGTTTAGATGAATTGCTAGATACTTTTTCTGTAGCTTCTGCTTATCAACGTGCAACAATTAGCCATCCTCGCAATGCTACCGCACCTTTAATTGCTATTTTAGTAGAGGCATTTTATTACTTAGCAAATCAGTTAGAAGATATTTTGATTGAGTCATCTCAGCAAGTTGTTACGAATTATTTTCAGCGATTGATTGAAAAGATTCGCAAGTCAGAATATTATCGCCAGTTGTATCGTTTATTAGATAATGATGGCGGAATTGAACAAGAGATTAGAAATTTAGAAAAAGCAGTTACTCAAGCATTAGTGAGTGCAGCTAGTGTAGAGTGCGATCGCTTCGTGCGAGAAAGTCCGAGATTTTATGATGAAGGCACTTTTTCTATATATCAATTTCGCCAAACTTTATTACAAACTTCTCAAAGCTACGATGCTGAAAGTATCGTAGAAGCAGAACCAGCAATTAGGCAATTGTTGAAGTTAGATTTTGAGCCAAAAGTTTCGCAAACTATTCGTAAATCTTTCCGTCAAACTATTAACCAAACTCTCAAAACTCAGTTGTTACCAATGGCAGATCAGCAAGCAGATGAGATTTTGCAAAAATATCCACAGGCGCGTGCTTATTTAGAGAAAACACTGCAACAAGAAGCTGAAGAGAAAATCGCTAATAATCGCCGATTATTGAGTGTTGCTGAAGAAAATATTGCAGCGTACAATTTAGCAGCTTCTAGTATCAATAGTTGTTTACAGTCAATGAAACTATATGACCACTTATTGCCTGTAATTGGTGAGTATTTTGATACTGATGATAAGTTCGCTAATAATGGATTTGTGGTTTCAGACGCGGTACGAGAGGTTTAATTTTAATCCCAAATATTGAGATAACTGTAGCTTAGAGAGTGCTAAATAACTCACTAATCTACAGCTTTTCTTTGTAAAGTAGAAATATTTAAAGAAGTGAGACTGATATGGAAGATGGATTCAAGATAATAGAGTGTAAAGATGATGATGTTGAGGAATTAACTAACAAAGCGATCGCGATTCCCTACCCTTAAATTTTTTGTTGTCGTGACAATTTTTCGGGAGCGTTAAATAGTGTAGGCTGGCTTCAATTTCCGCAGGAAGTTTAGCATAGCTGAAATCACAGTATCCGGCGACTCAATTAAGAAGCCATGACCACCACCTTCGAGAACTACAAGTTCAGCGTCGAGAATGCCTTGAGCAAGTTGCTGGGAAAACTTTAGGGGAGTGAGAATGTCTTGTTTGCCAACTAGAACTAGGGTAGGACAATGAATTTTTTGAAGGCGATCTGTTGTGTCAAAGTCAAGCATGGCTTGGCTGTGATGATGGAGTGAATGAGTCGCTGGCGGGAAAGGATATCTGATTGCAAATTCGATCAGACTTTCGATCATACCAGGAATCGAGTAGAAGGTATCTGTAAATATCCAGGGTAATACGACTTTCTCATAAAGTTTCAGGTCTACATTAGCGCAGAGTTCGCCCCAAGTCTCAATGATGCTGTTGAATAATTCATCACCCTTTGCAAGTGACGAAAGCAGCATTAGACTTTGCACCTTTTCAGGATGTGCTAACACTAATTCTTGAGCTATCTGACCACCCATTGAATGACCTACTAGATGCACCTTATCGATCGCAAGACGATCGAGCAATGCTGCTACATCATTAGCCATCTGCTTCAGACTATAGGGGGTTTCGGGAGCGGAACTTCGCCCCATACCTCGGTTATCTAAGCGAATAACTTGATACTGCGAAATCAGCGATGGCATAATCAACGACCAATAGGCATGATCGCAAAGGAAGCCAGCTATTAATAGCAAAGGCTCACCCGTTCCCTTAATGTCGTAGAACAAATCAATCCCGTTAACCTGAAGCTTTGGCATAGTCAATAATTCTGCTAAACCCGATCTGAAGCAGGGATCGACAACGCTACATTCCTACGTCTTAAATCTCTCGTCCACCGGAATTTGATAGCCGTTGGCGAGGCGATTGGTCATGTTGGCAGTAGCTGCGATCGCCATGAGTTCCCCGAACATGGTATCATTCATTCCCTTGGCCCGCGCTCCTGCTGTGTGCGAGGCAATACAATACTCACAGCCATTTGTCGCACTCACGGCGATATAAATTAGTTCTCGCATCAGTGGATCAATTTCACCGGGGCTAGTCATCACTTCTTTCACCGCTTGCCAAGTTCGTTGCAAGGTAGGGGGATGATTAGCTATGGCTTTCCAAAAGTTATTGATATAGTCATTCTGGCGGGTGACGCGGATGTCGTCATATACTGCCCGGATTTCATCGCTGGCTTCTTCGTATTCAATCAGCTTAGTCATGTTTCTATGTTTTTACTTCCAACCATTAGCGGTGATGAAATTCGACCTCTCTCTCCAGAATCTTAATATCATAGTTGCCGAAGAAATCGTGGCCCAGTAAGCCGATGCTGGCTTTGGGTGCGATCGCTACCTGAAGATTATTGGCTGTAACTCCACCTGCTGCAATAGATTTTACCTTACTGGTTGGAAATTCTACTTCGCTACCATCGGCAATTTGGGCTTGCATTGTACCTGTAGTCTGGAGTTTAAGTGTATTCGCCATACTTTGAGTAATAATAGTCCCGCTAGCACCAGTATCTACAATCATTTCAAAGGTTTTTTTGTCATTGAAGGTAACGTCAATCACAGGAGTTCTACCAAAGCGGCGTTTAATTGAAACTCGAAAAACTTTGTCGTCTGAAGGTGCGGCTATATTGCCACAAAGCCTTTCTAATCCAACTGTTTTACCAGAGGACATTACCATGTAACATGCTCCTGGATCGTCTGCTGTTGCTCGATGAGAGAATGCTAAAAATATCAGCGTTGGGATTAGTACGTAGGCGTAGCTCGTCGTAGACATCACAGTTGAAGTCATGGTTTTAATCCCATACTTAAAAATATTATTCATATTAGCTTTCACTCCATTTTTTCAATATTTATTGAAATCTAAATTACTTACAATATTTACTTTTAATAGTTTAAATAAGTGTTTATTTTTAGGATAGTTATGGTGATTTTTATCTTTTTTTAGAATATGAGATTACTGTTATGTAAGCTATATTAGCTATAATTACTGAGTGAAAAATTAAAGATTGGGTGAAGACATGATGAAACTACTGAGAGTTAACTTATCAAGTAAATATTAATTGTCTGACTCAAAGGTTGCTGCTGCATTTACAGCAATTGCGATCGCATTTTTCACAGCAATATCCCTCTGTTCTAAGATGATATTTTCACTCACAGTACGCCCAGCAACTACACCGCAAACAGCAGCAGCAGCAAAATTATACACACCTGCCATTTTGAATAGTGTGCCGGATTCCATCTCATAATTCAAGATATTTAAGCGCCGATATTCTTCTGTGATGCCATGCAGCGATCGCATTAAATTTGGATTTGCTGAATCAGTGCGTTCTTGTCCTTCGTAAAAAGTATCAACTGATGCCGTGATTCCGATGTAATGTTCAACCTTTAACTCTCGCGCAGCTTTAACCAAAGCTACTGTCAGAAACGGATCGGCTGCGGCTGGATACTCCACAGGTGCAATGTCATTTGCTGCACCTTGGCGACATAATGCTGCACTACTAATAACAACACTACCGATTGGTATATAAGGTTGAATTGCTCCGCAAGTTCCAATGCGAATAATTCGCTGGATTCCTACTTGTACTAATTCATTCACCACAATACTTAATGAAGGCGCACCCATACCACTAGTAGCTGATAAGATGCTGCAACCATTTGGTAAGTATCCTACATAGCTATTGAGTCCGCGATTTTCTGACAACACGCGCACATCTTGGAAATAAGTTTGGGCGATTAGATGCGATCGCTCTGGATCACCCGATAATAGGGCAATGCTGGGAGGCGATGAACCTAAATCGTCTTGTCCAAAACCAATGTGATAGAAGCGTTTATTTGCCATTCAATTTTGGATTTTAAATTTTAGATTTGGGATTATCTTACTTACGAACCGTCTTTACCTCTCCATGCTTGATTTTCTTGAGATTAGCGATCGCCTTTGCTAAGGTCTAAATCATCTGCACCATTTAGCGAATCACTACTATCTACTTGCTGCGGCAGTGTATTTAAAATAACTGCACTGTTAGCTGATTTCTTTTCTGGCATATTTAAACTATCTACATCAATTGATAATTCATTAGTAACTGGTTTATATTCAGGATTTTCTCGGTTTCCACTTGCTATTTCTTCTGCTTTACCGATAAAATCTTTTGCAAGTCGTTCACTAAAACCAACAACAAATGCTATTACAAAAATCAAAGACCTTTGTTGGTCTTGAGATGATTCTTGATTCGTAGTTGGATTTAGCTTGAAGATACTGGGATTAATAAACATTGATATTAGCCCAGAGTTAATTAAGGCTAAAAATAAAACAGCAAAAGCTCCTCCAATCATTGGTTTAAAAGCACCAACAAGAAATGGAGTTAGTGGATCGGAATATTTCTTTTTTTGAAATTCTTCAATTCTAATTAAAATACTGATAATACTACCTAATGTTCCTGCCGAAATAGCTAAACTGAGTTGGAGAAGAAATTCATTATACTTCTGATTTACAGATTGTCTTTTGTTATATTGTGCATTTAATTCGGCAAGGTTACTATTTAGAATTGTCAATTCTGTACTCTTGAACTCTGCATTTTTTTGTGATATTATATTTAACTCCTTAATTTCTTCCTTAGTTGTTTTTAATTTACTAACATCATCTACCGATGCAGAATTTGTGTTGTCAGATTTATTTTTCGTTTCAGCTTGATTTTGAATTTCTTCTACTCGGTTATCTGTATATTTTTGAATTTCTTTGATTTCGCTTTGTAAAAAATTCTTGTTAATATTATAATTATTGTTATTATAATAATTAATCATTTCTGAGAACATCCAAAGTCCTGCGATAGAAGAAGAAGTAATTCCTCCATATATAAACACAGCACTTATAAGTCCAAAAATTACTTTAGTAGTCGTTGATGGTGAACGATGAACTGATAGAAATGGATTGATGATAAATCCTGTTATAGGATGTTCATATTTGCAAACAATTTGTTCAACATCAAATCTAATTGCCTGGGCAATATTTATATTCGATGAAGATTCACGTAGAGCTTCTATGGCAAATATTAAAGCTTTAGAGAGTTCAGTCAGTTCTCTTTGAATTGTATTCCTATTATCAGGTATCAATATTCTCGGTATTTCGTCCCACCAAATTTTTTGTGGCGTGTTTCTATTGATAAGTTTTTGAAGCCGATTAAACAAAATAATTATTTGGGATATTTCTTTCCCTGCTGAGACTAATTCTTTTTGTTTAGTTGAATCTGCAAAATTATTTAAATTATTTTTATAAAAATCTTTTATAAGTGCCTGTATCAGTGTCCTACTCTCATCTAAATTCCAATCGTTTTCAGTTGTTTTTTGATTAAACACTATTTTATTTCCAATTATTTTCTAATGTTTATAACTGTTGAATAGGAGTAGTGAATATCTATGAATTACTTTGAGGAAATTTGCCAAGATACTCAACCACTTGTATTTATCATTCACTTTTTAGCATGGAATATACGATTGTGCAGCAAATAGTACACTCAATAGTACTTTTTGTCATCAGATATCGCTGCGGTTAGAACTTAGGGGGATCTTTTCTGAGTACTATATACAACGTATTTCAGGTAAATGAAGTACATGGGTAGGGACAATTCATGAATTGCCCCTAGAATTATCTGTGCCTCACCAAGCTACAATCTGCTGTATAACTAGAACCTGGCTTTTTACAGTATCTAGAAAACCTCTCTCTAAATCTCTCTCCTAAAAGGCTACGGTGTACACCGTAACCTTTTAGGAGAGAGACTTTGAATTTTCCCCTTTCTGTGTTGGGAAGGGGGTTAGATTTTTCGTAAACTTTTAGAGATGACCTGAATTGTCAGAGTTAGAACAAACTTCACAAGGGCATTACTACTATTGCCGAAACCGCTTATTCTGTAAACTGAATTGGATATTCAGGAGTTTTTTGTGGCTATTTTGAGAACTCTGCAACCTGGAGATGAAGTATCGCTAGAAGCATTTCTCTTGCAACACGCTGATACTTCTATGTTTTTGCGCTCTAATTGGCGAACTGCGGGACTGCTTGATGAAGGTGCAAGATTTCAAGGAACTTACGTAGCAGCCTACTTAGATGAAAGTATAGTGGCAGTTGCAGCCCATTTTTGGAATGGGATGATAATAGTCCAAGTGCCTGTATATTTGCCAGAGGTAGTGCAAGCAGTTGTGTCACAATCTGGACGTGCTATTTCTGGAATTAGTGGCCCAGCAGCACAAGTTGAAGGGACAAAAAGCATTTTGGGACTTAGCAACACACCAACTCAGCTTGATGAACATGAGATATTGTTTTCTCTAGAACTACGAGATTTACAAATACCTGAAGCTTTAGCATCTGCAAAGATGCAGTGTCGTTTGCCACATCCAGAAGAATTGGAATTACTTAGCGAATGGTGCGTTGCTTATAACGTGGAAGCTTTAGGAAAAACCGATACTCCAAGTTTAAGACTTGCTTGCGATCGCATAATTGAAGCACGTCAAGAGATGGGTATGCATTGGGTTTTAGTGGCAGGAGATACTCTAGTTTCTTACTCTGCTTTCAATGCCAGTCTACCTGATATTGTTCAAATTGGTGGAGTGTGGACACCGCCAGCGCTGCGGGAGAAAGGCTATGCCAAAAGTGTGGTAGCAGGCTCGTTGTTAGATGCGCGATCGCTCTTAGTAAAACGTGCCATCCTATTTACAGGTGATAATAACCAAGCAGCTCAAGCAGTTTATCGAGGAATTGGCTTTTTGCCTACTGGCGAGAAGTATGGCTTAGTCTTATTTGAAGAGACTCAAACTTGAGAAATATTGGGTTAAACCTTGGAAGCATAACACCTTACGTTCTTGCTATCCATTTATATTTCCCTTTTTCTGGATTTGCTGGAAGTGATTTTGTAGTCTTTACCGAATTAATTGTAATACTTGAAATATGAGCCAGTATCGTTTCAAACAGTCATTCTCTGCTGAACCCAGCATCAGCGATAAGCTTTTTGACTTGATGGAAGTCACATTTCCTGGACTCACGAGTTTAGCAGAATGTGCAAGAAAACTAGGTGCATCCCGGGAAACAGCTTCAACTCCCTTTATTCGCTTTCATAATGATATAGCTATTACCCATGTGGGAGTGTTAGAAATTCCTATGCAAATTATGGGAGAAAGAGTCACTGTCGGAGGAGTTCATGGAGTAGCCACCCGTGCAGAATTTCGCAGGAGAGGGTATTACCGCGAAGTAATGGAGGAAGTGCTAGGATATTGCGATCGCATTTACGAAACTTTGGTACTAACAACACCACAGCCAGAATTTTACTTACCTTTTGGCTTTCGTGTAGTCGAAGAACATATCTTCAAAATTAAATGTGACTCTACAGGTAGCATTGATAGCTTCAGAATACTGGATTTTACAGATACCAAAGATTACACATTGCTACATAGACTTTTAGAAACACGCGCCCCTGTATCTAATATAGTTGGCGTAGTCAAGGAAAAACCTGTATTCTGCGTCAATGAAGGAAGTCGTACTTTATACTATGCAGAAGATTTAGATTTAATCGCCTGTATGGAGATAGAAGATACCCGACTTCATCTTTTTGATCTCGTAACACCGCAGATATGCTCTTTGAAGAATATTCTTACTAAGATATCTCAACCCATTGAAGAAGTAGTGATTTACTTTAGTCCAGAACTTTTAGATGTTAAAGATGTGGAATCATTCCCCCATACGTTTGACGAAACTGTGCTGATGGTTCGTGGTAAATTTGCAGCAGAAGGTGAGAAATTTATGCTGCCTTGTTCTGCAAGGTGTTGAGTTACTCAAAAACAATTGAATCATAATAGAACTGAGAGTTTCATCATTACGACTGCTTTATGATGTATCAAACTGACCCGCCGCGATCGCCAAAAGATGTATTGCCGACCATGTACGATCTTCCCAGTGAAGACCCAGAGGAGCCTGGTTTGCCCGATCAGTTTCATTTATTGCAACCTCGTCTGTTAGACGAAACCTTTCGTCCACAGAATTATCCTAGTGATGAGATATTTGTTGCTAGCGATCTGAATCTTTATTACGATCCGCGCCATCCACTGTGGCATAAGCGACCAGATTGGTTTGCTGTTTTAGGTGTTTCCCGCCTCTACGAACAACGAGATTTACGCTTAAGTTATGTTGTTTGGCAAGAGGGAGTTCATCCTTTTATTGTGGTTGAATTGCTGTCTCCAGGTACTGAAAAGGAAGACTTGGGACAGACATTGCGGGATATCAAGCAACCACCAGGAAAATGGGAAGTATATGAACGGATTCTACGTGTTCCTTATTATGTAGTATTTGATCGGTACAAATATGAGTTTAGGGTATTTAAATTAGATGGAGGTCGTTATGCTGAGATAGCATTGTCGGATTCACGTTTTTGGATACCGGAATTAGAATTAGGCTTAGGCGTGTGGCGGGGATACTATCAAAATGTAGAACAGCCCTGGTTACGTTGGTATGATGGGACTCTCAACTGGGTATTGACTTCTACAGAACAAGAAAGCCAACGGGCTGAACAAGAAAGACAACGAGCTGAACAAGAAAGACAACGGGCTGAACGGTTGATTGCACAACTACGATCGCTCGGCGTTGAACCCGATGTAGATACTTAATTCCTTACAAGTTTGCTCTTTTGTGAATAGTCTGTATAGCCTTGAATATTCTCTGGTTCAAATTGACGCAGTATACGCATAGCTTCGCGTGTTAAATCTTCATTTCCGGTAACTACAATTAGGTATTTACCAGCATTCAGACGGTTACGATAGGGTAAAGCATCGCCACTGCCAACTGTTATGCTGGTTCCTCGACCAATTAAAGCAGCCCCCAAAGCACCGGCTATCGCTCCTAATATACCAGCAAGAAATTCATTGCCAAATCGAGCAAACTGGGGAAATATTTCAATTTGTGTGAGATAGTTAAAGGCGTAACCTGCAACAAATCCAAAGATTACAAGCCCCCCAAAGAGCCGATTTGATTGTTTACGGGCTTGCTTGTCGGGATCAATCATTCCAAATTCATCAGCACTTAGATAACCATCTCCCAAAATATTCACTTGTGAAGTTGGCAAGCCTGCTTTTTCCAGAGCAGAGTAAGCGGCTTCTACTTGTATTCGATCTGGTAAAACTGCAACAAGGTAATTCATAAGGATTTCCTTTTTAACAAAGATTTTTTGTGCAAAATTAATAAAACTGCTGAATACGAATCGAGCTATTCTGGCTTTTTGTGCCATTGCCCATCGCTGCCTTTTTCATAATCGCGTTTCACAGCGCTCCAAGCAACACGAAAGGCACGCTCCTCTTCATCATATTCTTCTTGAGCATTGTTAAATGCAGCCCGAAAAATTTCTTGGGCGTGCTTGGGTAAGTGATCTTTGACTGAATCAGGTAAGTCTGCAATCTCTTGGTAAGGCATAAATTTCGTTTCCTTACTTTTTCGCTTGATCCAGAGCTTCAATTGCTCCGTTGGCACGAAAAATCCTTTCTGGATCGTTATCGTAAACAACTTCGTGGATTTGCCACAAGTCGAGGTGGTCAGTTTTGGGACGACGTAGTGATTCTTCAAGTTGTTGCATTGCCACTTTGCGATCGCATTCTTGGGTGCAAACCTTCGTCATCAAAAAAACCTTATCTCGTCGCCCCTGCAACGCCTCTCCCATTCACTCTTCACTACGATGCTGGTTATGCTCCCAAGCGTTATCCATGTGTCAATGGCTTCGTAGGTAATGTGAATTGCTTCTTCCTTACTCTTTGCCAATTTCTTCCAACAATTACGCGACTTTAAATAATTCGTAATTATTAACTACAAATTATTTAAAGTCGTGATGGTGTTAAAAACTAATTGTTTGTGGTTTAAAACTCGATGTACTATCCCAATAATTAACCTGGTTAATATTCACTTCAAGCAAAGCAATATCGGGTTCGTCCAATCCTTTAGGAAACCAGGTTTGAAGTTCCGGCTTCCATAACTCTCGCATCTTGTTGCGGTCTTTCACGAGTTTTGATCTACCTGAAATAGAAACGTATCGCTGCTGTTCGGGTGACGAAAAACTAACATTGACCTGCTCATGCTGTTCAATTTCAGTTACCTTATGGGAACCAGCATAAGTGAAGAACCAGAGTGTGGCTTCAGAGTTAATTTCACCACTTTTTGACATGGGGTAACTATGCAAACTTCCATCATCATCGACTGTGGTAAACATACCATAATCAATATTTTTGATTAGTTCATGCAGCTTGTGAATCTCTTGAGCGCGGTCTGTAGAAGTTGCCATTGTTTGTACTACTTTCTCTATTTTGATTACAACCAGCTTGTAGGATGGTAAAGTTATGTTTTAGTATTAGCTTTTTTAGTTTAAATTGCGTGAGTCTACAGATGTAATTCTATTAAAATTAGCTCTTTTATTTCTATCTATAGAGATATTGATTGATAGTTAATATTCTGTGTACACATATTTAGTCATAGTAAGGTGAACTTTATGCTTATTTCTTTAGACTTAAAGTTTATAATTTTTATCCTTAGCGTCAAGCCTTTTCTACGGGAGGCTTTGTCAACTGCATATTTTCTTTACAAGATGCCAGTTGTAGCCCATTCTGACTTCTGAGTTCTTCTTTAATCTCGCCGAGTTATGTATTGAGAAAGCATTCAAGCATTTTGAGAAAGTCAAAAGTTATTTTGCTTGTGGAAAACACCAAAAAGAGAAAGTCAAATTTTTTTATATGGCATCCATCAGCGATGCCTACGCTCTCGTATTGCTAAATTAACCAAATAAATCAAAATCAAGCCTAGCTTGCTGTGGTTAACAATGGCATCTATTTTTACTTTGCAGCATTCTTACTACTCATAGCGCCCTATATATATTGTCAAAATTCCTATTTACGACAATCCAGACCGGAATTATTACTAGTTGGATTGTATAAGATACTTATGATAATTTAAGCATTAACCACAATTAGAGGTTGAAAATGGCGACTACATCCAACGTCCAGATTACCATCGCCTTGCAAGAGCCTGGTTTAGATGACGATGAACTGCAAGACGAAACGCAGAGACTATTGCAACAGATGCTGGAAATGGATGAAGTGGAAGATGCTAGTCTTTACCGTGAAGCAGAAGCACCGGAAGGAAGCAAGTCACTTACAGGGCTAGCTGTGGGTTGGCTAACAACGCAGGTGAATGCTAGGAATATTAAAGCACTGATGGGATTTTTAGGCGATCGCCTTGGCAACAAAACCATCGAACTAGAAATCGAGTCTAATGGCAAGAAACTGAAAGTCAAAGCCAGCAGTCGGCAAGAGCTAGAAGCAGCAATTGAGGCAGCACAGAAATTTGTAGCAGGATAGAGAATCACAGATGGTTAAGGTAGCGTTGCTGATTGGGGTGAGTGAGTATGAGCCTGGTTTGAACCCGCTACCAGGTGCTGTAAAAGATGTCGAAGCGATGCAGCAAGTGCTGTTACACCCAGAAATGGGTGGCTTTACTGAGACAGATATTATGGTGCTAAAAAATCCCCAGCGCCAAGATATGGAGGAAGCTATCGAAAATCTATTTGCCCATCGTCAAAAAGATGATCTGTTAGTTCTCTTTTTCTCTGGTCATGGCATTAAGGATGACACTGGCAGACTGTTTTTAGCAACCCGCACCACACGCAAAACTCCCAGAGGTGATTTAATTCGCTCATCGGCAGTTTCAGCCAGTGTTGTCCATGAAAGCATGAGCCGCAGCCGTTCTAAACGGCAAGTTGTCATTTTGGATAGTTGCTTTAGTGGTGCTTTTGCTGAGGGTTTATCAGCCAAAGACGACGGCAGTATAAATATCCGTGAGCAATTAGGAGGAGAGGGGCGGGCTGTTCTCACTTCATCCAGTTCAACTCAATATTCTTTTGAGCAGCAGGGGTCAGACCTCTCAATTTATACCCGTTATTTAATAGAAGGAATTACAACGGGGGCGGCAGACCTAGATGAAGATGGGGTTGTGTCAATTGACGAGTTGCATGAGTATGCCAGCAGAAAAGTTAGAGAAATACAGCCGACTATGAAGCCAGAAATCTACACAAGTAGAGAAGGCTTTAAGATTCGACTTACAAAAGTTCCCCAAGGCGATCCTAAACAGAAGTATCGCAAAGAAGTAGCGCGATATAGTAATCGTGGAGATGTTACTTTTGTGGGTCGCAAGATTTTAGATGCACTCAGGAATCGCTTGGGACTATCAGAAATAGAAGCAACTGTAATTGAAGATGAAATGTTAGCAGTTGCTCGTCAAGAATTTCGAGAAAAGTTACAGCGATATGAAAGAGACTTCACTGAGGCACTCCAGCAGCAAGTAGCTCTCACTGAAGATGATATCAATATGCTACGCCTGAATCTTCAGCAAATTTTGGGGCTGAGGAATGAGGATACAATGCCAATTGAGGCGCAGGTTAAAGCCAGAATTGAAGCATATAAGCAAAAACTTCAATACTATGAGCAGGCATTAGCAGAGGCAATGCAACGCGAATATCCTCTCAGTCAAGCTGCTCGCCAGAAGTTGCAGAAGATGCAACAAGTATGGAAACTTACTGATCAAGATACAGCTTCACTTGAAAACCGCGTTACTGCTGAAATAGAGGTATATAGACAAAAGTTACAGCAGTATGAACAGGCATTTACCAGAGCAACACAGCAGCAGTATCCCTTAAATGCAACGCAGCGTAACCAACTGCGGCAAGAGCAACAAATCTTAGGTCTGAAAGATGAAAACATTGCTCCAATTGAAACCAGAATTACAGTTGAGATTGAAGCCTACTTACAAAAGTTACAACAGTATGAGCAAGTGCTGATTCAAGCAATTCAGCATGAGTATCCACTGGGTAATGAGATTCGTGAGGAGTTAAGACGATATCAGCATGTTTTGGAACTGGAGAATGAAGAAGTAGGAAGAATTGAAGAAAAAGTTGTAAAACAAAGAGAGACAAATCAACCTCAACCTAATCTTAATTTACCTAGTCAAACACATCAACAGCTAGTTAAAGGGTCAAATACTCAACTAAATGAAAGACGAATAGAAGGCTGGAAGGCAAAGTCTTCTCCCAGTTCTCCTAATCCTGATTTGTCCGGTCAACCAAATCAGCAGCCAGTTCATAAGCAAAAAGTTCAACCTATTGAACAGCAAGAAATTGTAGCAGTAACGCCTGTAGCGATAACAACTCAGTTTAGAAAAAAGTGGCTCATAGGTATTACAGCAACTTTTGTATTGGTGGGACTGCCAATTCTTGCACACTTATACATCCAATCTACACAACCTTCACCTCAACCTACTCCGATTCAATCTACACAACCTTCACCTCAACCTACTCCGATCCCATCTACAAAGCCTTCAACTCAACATACTCCGACCGGAATCAAATGCATCCGTATCTCAACAGGATATTATTGTAAAGGATAAAACCTAAAAATAAGACATAATGCGCCTACACTCTATTTGAGTTTGTCCAAATAAAAGTGCGCAAACTCTAGCTAATACTAATAAACCAGCAGTAACTTCCTCAGTTCCACCCATTTTGAAACCTTTAGCTGAAACAGTATTGCTGGACTTATCCCAACTAAAAAGCTTTGGTGTATCTGTTTTACAATCAGATGTACCAAATCCCTGTCCCACTGTCACGCAACCGCCAGCGACTCCATCAGATGACACCAGTCCAACTTAATCAAATACTCGATATAACTACAGTCTTGATTACTGTAGAATTTCAATAATTTTATTAATCACCTCTGTTAATTTTTCAACCTTTATTTGACCTGCTTTATATAAAACAATTTGTTTGTCAGCAGTAAAAATTCGATTTGGTCTAATATTACTTAGCTGATTTAATCGACCGTAGCTAAAATCACTATTATCTAGTTGAATAGCATAAATATCGCCAACAGCTTGGCTAGTAATTTGGCAAAGGATCAGATCATCTCCCTGAAGAGTAGCAAGAACTAAAGCAGGTCTACGTTTTGTTTGAGTTAAGTCCGAAAATGGAAATGGAACAATAACAACATCACCTTTTACAAATCCTGCCATGCTGAATCTTCCTCTGGTATTAACCAATCTTTTTGCAGTGATGATTCACTCATAATGGTAATTTCTAAAGTTTTATCTTTGTGGTACTTGGCTTGCAAAAACTGAACAAAATCTAAAATTTCCTGTAACAGAGGTTCAGGTAATTTTTCTAGTTCTTGTGTAATCTGTTCTTTAAGCATAATTGTCTTGTTTTGTGTTTCGGCAATATCTAAAATAATATTTATCATATCGGTTTTTGAATTAAAAAATAAAACCAAACAAATTTTGCAAGTGTGAAATTTTATATAACACTCAGCAGTGATCGCAGATGAGGACAATAGTTATTAAATTTGCCATCCCAGATCCCCGACTTATTAAAGAAGTCGCGGATCTGAGCCTCTCGGTGGAGAGTAAATCAAATAGGATTATTAAATTTGCGATCGCAACTCCTGATTGCTTTAAAATTAAGGTTATAGAGTATTCTTACTTTAAGATGATGTAAAATTTGTACCCTCAGAATGAGCTTCTTCAACCTATAGTAGGAGTGTCATCTTCCATTAAGCACCTACGATGAAGAACTAGGTAATCAAATCGCAGTATATCTGCCTTTCAAATTATGGACTGGAAGTACAGGTGGAAAAATGGCTATAAACCAAGCCGAGATGAAGCGGCAAAAAACCCTCATTTGTTAGATGAGAGTCAGTTCGAGAACGAGCAAGACCGAAAGCTAGCTGAAGAATCAGCAAGGAAGCATTTGGGTATACCTGCACCAACCTTGGACGAAGATCAGTCAATATTACCTCATTAGCTTCTTCTAATGAACAAGCTTGATAACGCCATTTCCAAAAAAGATTTTTGCAACAAATAAACTGGCTATAGGGGCGTACAGAAGATGTACACCCCTAATTATGTATCTCTAGCACTATGTACGCTCCACACCATTAGGATGTTCGATAAAATGCAGATTTCTCAAATTTTTAATCGATTAAACAATAGCAAATTTACTAAGTTACTCAGTCAAACAGTAGCTTTAGGTGTAGGTGCTTTTGTTCTCCTCTCAACTACTAATGCTAATGCTGCCGAGCAAGTTGTTTTAAAGTATGGTACTTTTCAGGGGCAAGTTTCTGTTCAAGAATTAAGTCAGTTTACAGAAACAGGTAAGACTACTCCGACACTACAAGCTTATTTGGATGCCGCTCAACAAGACCCCGCAGTAGCTCGTAAGGCACTGAAAGCCCCAATAAAAGCCGATCCTGCCTTTTTAAATAACTTACTGTCAAGCTGGGCAGGGCCAATTTTAGTTAACCAAATTGGTGAAGTAGTTCATCCTCCCGCAGGACAACTAGATCAGCAAGCGTTGCGAAGTGCTTTAAGTACATCTATTCAACAAAATGGTGAAGTTACACTCCTTGGAGCCATTCAGAATTATCCTAATACTTCTGTTGAACTTGAAGGCGATCGCCTCATCTCTGTTTATGAACGCCTAAGCAGTCTTGCAGAACTCTTATGATAGCTAGTTCCTGCTGAAATTTAATACCCATGAGTCTATCTTAGGGTTCTATTCTATGACTGAGAAATTCCCTAACGTAATTGTAGAGTTAGGGAAAAGTTTATATGACAAGTGACGTTTCTAGAAATATTAACAAGGATGTTAATGGAGCGCTGATAAGTGGTGTTCTCCTAAGTGTTTTGGGGGTTATTGCGATCGCAGCACCTAACCTCTCGACCTTATTCGCCGAAACTTGGATTGCAGTAATTTTGATTTTCGCCGGATTTACAAAACTAGTTTATGCCACTCAAACCCGCCACCAAGGAGGTTTTATTTGGAAACTTCTATTGAGCGGACTCTATATTGCAACGGGTATAATGCTGTTTGTTTATCCTTTTACAGGTATTCTCACACTGACTCTGTTGCTTGGCAGCTTTTTACTGGCTGAAGGTACATTCGAGTTAATTCTGGCATTCAAGTTACGTCCGCAAGAGAACTGGACATGGATACTAGGTGATGGCATTATTACACTGGTCTTAGGTGCAATGATTTGGTTCCAGTGGCCCTTCAATGCGCCCTGGCTTCTTGGCACACTAGTTGGTATCAGCATTATTTTCACTGGCATTTCACGCGTAATGCTGTCATTGAATGCGCGTTCTACCTCAAATCCTCCTGACCAAGCTGCAAATCCTACTTAGTAGATAGAGTATGGGGAATGGGGAATGGGAAATAGGAAATAGGAAAAAGCAATGCCCCATTTCCAAATTTGAATAGTCAAAGTTTACTAAGAGATTGCAGCAGCGATGCCTAGGTTGGGCTACGCCTAAGCCAAGAAAATTGCTAAATTAACTAAGGAAATCAAAATCAAGGCCAGCTAGCTGCAATCTACGATGGTATCTATTGCTACTCCCTTCTCGGATATTCAAAACCATTGGGCACGCTTATTTATTACAGCCTTAGCCCAACGTGGTATTGTCAGTGGGTCGCCGAATGGCACATATCGCCCCGATAACTCACTTACTCGCGCTGAATTTGCCGCCATCATCGCCAACGCATTTGGCACAGTTACCAAGAAGCGGCAATATGTACCTTTTGTGGATGTACCCATAAATTATTGGGCAGCAGCTGCCATTCAAACAGCTTACGAAAAAGCATTTATTAGCGGGTTTCCTGATAAAAGTTTCCGCCCCGCCGAGCGAATTACTAGGGCGGAAGTTTTAATTTCCTTGGTAGCGGGCTTAGAAATTGCCACCAAGATAAAACCAGACCTCCTCTCAACACTCCCACAAATTTATCAAGATTCTATTCAGATTCCTGCGTATGGGAGAAATCAGGTAGCTATTGCCACTAGTGCTGGATTAGTGGTTAGTTTCCCAAATATCAAATTACTCAATCCCAATCTTGCAGCTACTCGTGCAGATGTAGCAGTAATTATTTATCAAGCTTTGGTGTATTTAGGCAAAGCAGAAAAAATTGCCTCTAGTTACTTAGTACAGCCGCCAACACTAACACCAACGCCTATACCAACACCAACACCAATACCAACACCAACGCCTATACCAACACCAACGCCTATACCAACACCTATACCCACACCCGCACCAGCCAGTAGCGTTAGGGTAAATCATAGTCGGGAATTCCGAGGGGCGTGGGTAGTATCTGTGTGGAATGGTGATTGGCCTTCTAAGGCGGGGCTTTCTGTTGCTCAACAGAAAGCTGAACTCACTGAGATTATTACTAAATTACAAGCGCTAAACTTCAATGCCCTTATCTTTCAGGTGCGACCGGAGGGAGACGCTTTATATGAATCGCAATTAGAGCCTTGGAGTGCTTGGATTACAGGAACTCAGGGGAAAGCACCAGAACCATTTTACGATCCTTTAGCGTTTGCGATCGCAGAATGTCACAAGCGTAATATTGAACTCCATGCTTGGTTCAACCCTTACCGTGCCAGCACTTCCACCGACCCAGCTAAAACAGTCCGTCCTCACATAGCAGCTACTAATCCAGAAAGCGTTTATTTGTGGAAAACTCAACGCTGGATGGACCCAGGACTGAAAATAGTTCAAGATAGAGCTTACAACGTCATTCTCGATGTAGTGAAGCGCTACGATGTGGATGGCATTCACTTAGATGATTATTTTTATCCATATCCCATTGAGGGACAACCTTTCCCCGATAACAAAACTTATGCTGCATATCAAGCAGCTGGTGGTTCACTCAACCTTGGCGACTGGCGACGGGACAATGTTAACAAAATGGTACAGCGTCTCTGGCAGGGAATTAAAGCAGCCAAACCCGATGTGAAATTTGGTATCAGCCCCTTTGGGATTTATCGCCCCGGACAACCTGCTGGCATTACTGGGTTAGATGCTTACAATGTGTTGTATGCCGACTCGAAAAAATGGTTAGAAGAAGGGTGGATTGATTATATTGCACCTCAACTTTACTGGCGCACAGATCAAACACAACAAAGTTATTCAGCATTGCTACAGTGGTGGACACAGGTAAACACAAAGCAAAGACACGTTTATGCTGGTAACAATTTGACAGAACCAAGCAACAAGAGTCGAGAGAGTGATGAGATTGAAAAGCAGGTGAAAATTAGTCGTAGCCAAGCAGGACGGTTATCACTGGGCAATATCTTCTTTAATCTCGGTGTTTTGACAGAAAATAGTCAGGGCATTGCTGATAAATTCCAAAGTCTGCTTTATAACAAACCTGCGCTACCGCCAACTTTGCCTTGGCAAGATACAACTCCACCCCCTCCACCCATTGGATTACAAGTCAATAACCGCAAACTGAGTTGGCAGCCTGGAGATAATCAACCAGTTCGTTCTTGGACACTTTATCGGCAAACTGGGGATACTTGGACAATTCAGCGAATTTTGTCTGCTGGCACAACCTTCGCTACCGTTCAACAAGCGGGAACTTATGCCGTATGTGCGGTGGATAGATTGGCCAATGAGAGTGCAGGAACAGTGATTACAGTGAGTTGAACAAAGATCCTGCTCAGATCCCCGACTTCTTCAAGAAGTCGGGGATCTAAATCCATAAGGAACGGATTAACCTTTCGGTAGATTAAGACAGAATCATCAAAACTGTATATTTGGATGGGGTAACACATAATTTGCCACAAAACCTCATGCTAAATCAGTAATTTCAAGATAAACAGATGAAATTTTGATTGAATTCTAGTTAATTTGTTCCTTATCCTCATTAAGCCATGACATCCCCTGAGCCTCAAACTGATTTTGGAGAAAAAGCTCCACAAACCTCATTTGAGCCACCTTCTGGAAAACGGCGGTGGCTTTGGTTATTTTTAGTAGCACTACTATTGTTAGGGGGCGGAACAGCCCTTGTTTGGCGTTTGCTCACTCCGCAAAATTCAGCGCCTTCAACTACTAACGCTCAACCTCAAGGGGTAAGAGTCAAAGTATCCACAGTACAAAGCGGCATAATTGAGGAAAGTTCAGATTTTATTGCTAGCCTAAAATCCCAGCGATCAGTCATCCTTCAGCCAAGGATTCAGGGCCAAGTTAGCCAAATATTTGTGAAATCGGGAGATCCAGTAGCCGAGGGAGCGGCAATTATCCAAGTAGATCGTACACCACAAGCAGCGATCGCTCCTAACAATGCTGCGCCTCAAGCATTTTTATTGCAACTGGAAACTGCCCGCACTGTACTGAAATCTCTAGAAGCCCAACGAGCATCCTACGTTGCGAATGTGCAACTGTATCAGCAAACCTACGAAAAGTATTCCATTTTAGCTGAACAAGGAGCCGTGTCTCGACAGACTCGCAATCAGTTTGCTGATCGACTTGCCAATGCTAAAACCAGTCTTGATGCAATTGATTCCAGGATTCAAGCCCAAAGATCCAATATATTGCAGGCTGAAAAAACGTTGCAGCAAGCTAATGTAAATACTCAAACACAACAAATCCAGTCTGACAAAATTACCGCTCCCTTTAGTGGCACAGTTGGCAACATTGCTGTGAAAGTAGGTGATTTAGTTAATACTTCCACACAATTAGTTAATCTCACGCAAAATCGGCCTTTAGAAGTCAACATCTCTGTGCCACTACAGCAAGGGCCGCAATTGCGTAAGGGAATGCCAGTGGAAGTTATGAATACACAAGGTCAAAAGCTGGGTAGAAGTAGGGTATTTTTCATTGCACCTACTGCTAGTAATGAAACACAAGGGATACTAATCAAAGCACTTTTTGACAATCCTAACGGTCAGCTACGTGCAGATCAATTGGTAAGGGCTAGAGTGTTTTGGAATCAGCGCCCCGGAATTTTAATCCCCACAACAGCAATGACTCGTGTAGGTGGCGACACTTTTGTTTATGTAGTTGAAACTGAAACATCTCCCCAAGGTGTATCTCAACAAGTAGCTCGACAAAAGCGCGTGAAGCTAGGCGAAATCAAAGATAATAATTACCAAGTTCTTGAAGGATTACGACCAGAAGATAAAGTTATTATCTCAGGGTTGCTCAATCTTAGAGATGGTGTTGCGATCGTTCCAGAATCTTAATTAAGGGGAGTGGGTAGAGACGCGATTAATCTCGTCTCTACTAAGGATTGGGCAAGTGGAGGACAAATGACAAATGACAAAATTTAACCTTAGTACAGTACTTTAACAGCAGATAATCACTTTGTTGCTCCAAAATAAAACTAGATTAATCTATGTCATCTTTATCGGGGAAAGTTGCAATTATCACTGGTGCATCGCGGGGAATTGGACGAGCGATGTCTTCGACGGGCTACGCCTACGCACTAAAATTAGCTGGTAACGGCGCATCTATTGTCGTCAACTATGCGGGTAATGAAGCCAAAGCACAGGAAGTTGTTGCAGAAATTGAAAAGTTGGGAGTAGAAGCGATCGCTATCCAAGCCGATATTAGCAAAGTACCCGACATCCAACGCCTGTTTGAGCAAACACTTGAACGTTTTGGCAAAGTCGATATTTTGGTCAACAATGCCGGAATCGCCTTCTATAAACCAATTACTCAGGTGAGTGAAGAAGATTTCGATGCGATTTTTGCTATTAACGTCAAAGGTACTTTTTTTGCTTGCCAACAAGCCGCGCAACACCTATCAGAAGGCGGACGGATTATCAACTTTTCGTCATCAACTACAGTGATGATGCTGCCAACTTATAGCGCCTATGTCGGAACCAAGGGCGCTGTTGAACAAATTACGCGTGTATTAGCTAAAGAATTGGGTGCAAAAGCGATCGCAGTTAATGTTATTTCTCCTGGCCCTACCGATACAGAGCTATTCCGAGAAGGCAAAACCCAAGAACAGATAGATCGTTTAGCTCAAATGGCTGCTTTTGGCAAACTCGGAGATGTGCAAGAAATCGCCGATGTCGTAGCGTTTCTCGCTAGCGATGAAGCCAGATGGATCACAGGGCAAAATATCCGTGTAAATGGTGGAATCGCCTGATATAGTTAAAGCTCTCCTCATAAACTAATCCAGTTCAGATAAGACCAAAACACTTGTAGAGACGGCGATTTATCGCGTCTCAAAAACCCAAAATTTTTGCCAGTAGCCCTTAACCCAAGCGTATTGCCTCTAAACGCGATATTCTCCGTTTCAAAACCTCAGCTAGTAACCTGGGCATTGCTAGTCCTGTTAGGGTAGGTGAAAATTAGACTGCTACTCCGATTCATTCGAGCTTTTTACTCGAATATAATTGTCCCAGTGCAGCTAACAAAACGGATTGCTAAAGGGCTGAAAAATTTTGTATAAACCGTTTCTAGCTTATACAAATAACGGCTCATCTATCCGGTTGTAGAGTCTGTGTTTTCGTACTAAATATCACTTCCCTGTCACCCGAAATTATGGATTTGTCCAACTTTACTACACTTCAAAACTTAGAAGCTGCCTTCGGTGGTGAATCGATGGCAAATCGCAAGTATTTGTTTTTTGCTGAGGTAGCGCGTCAACTTGGGTTTCCAGACTTGGCAAAACTTTTTAAAGAAACAGCAGATCAAGAAACTGAACACGCTTTTGCACATTTTAAATTGCTGCATCCAGAACTTGTGGTAGAAAATGCGGCTGCTTTAACTGATGAACAAAAGCGGGAAATTATATCTCGCTGTTTATCTTTGGCAATTGAAGGCGAGACTTATGAATATACTACAATGTATCCAGAGTTTGCCGCCGATGCTCAACGCGATCGCGACAATCCTGCGGCAGAAGAATTTCTCAAACAAGTTCAAGAATCTACCGATCATGCCAACACATTTCGAGAAGCTGCACACCGTTTTGGCTTGCTAAAATTCATCGAAAATTACCATGCCGATCGCTACACTGAAGCCTTAGAAGTATTAAACGGAGGACAAACAGCAACCAGAGTTGCAGGTGAGGATCCTAAAACTCGGAAATGGATTTGTAGACAATGCAGCATGATTTACGATCCCGTTGCTGGCGATCCCGATTCTGGGATTGCACCTGGTACACCTTTTGAAGAAATTCCTGATGATTGGAAATGTCCAATTTGCGGCGCTAGCAAAAAAACTTTTAAGCCATTTGAGGAAAAAGTTGCAGCTTAGGACGACAATTAATTAGGCACTCTTTTTAGCATATAAACGCGAAGCGTCTTAAAAATACTTCGCGTTTTCGATTATTTATCGCAACAGAATTCAGGAGTCAGGATTCAGAATGGGCTAAATGCCCCGCTACCGCTAACAGAATGGATTGTGACCGAAAAAGCTGATAGTGCAACGCTTACGAGCATCTTAATTCTGACTCATGAATCCTGACTTCTGAATTCTTCTTCAATGTTCTCAAATTAGCAAGCTAATTACCAGGTGGACACAATTGCTGCACTTTTTGAGGAAGTTGCCGACACATTTGCTGGAATCCTTGAGGATTAATTTGCCACCAAGCAAATAATCCTAAACTTGTACCCCCTACAAGCAACGCAAACATTCCCCCCAGCATTACCAAGCGTTTACCCCGATTAGGTTTTGTAATTAAGGTTGGTGGAATTTCTGGACTTGTGACTGATTCCTCTGAAGTATGTAAATCTAGATCCAAATCTAGATCCAAATCTAGCAACGTTTGCGAACTTTCTGTGAAGGAAATTAATTCCTGTTGTTCCTCTAATTCCTGTTGTTCCTCTAATTCCTCTAATTCCTGTTGTTCCTCTAATTCCTGTTGTTCTTCTTGTATCTCTGCTTCTATAATCTCTTCTGGCAACGGCGGAGTCACAGGTACTAAGTATTCGGGAGAAACACGGCAATAAGTGAGAACAACCGACGTATTATCACGCCCATTTTTTTCGTTTGCCAAGTTAATCCAGTTGCGGACAGCATCTTCAACTGTCATCTGGCCTTTTAACACGGGTATTGCATAATCTTGCCAATATTGTTCCACCCTGTTATTATCACTTAAACCATCAGAACACAGTAGTAATATGCCATCTTCTTCCACAATAAATCGCTGAATCTTGAGACGTAAAGATTCTGCATTTCTTGTCCCCAACGCTTGAGTTAAGGCAGTAGCATCTGTTCTTATTAATGCTTTTCGATACAAACTTTTGGCAAAGCGGACTTCTCGCGTCGCCACATCATCATCTACTGTAAGTAGCTGACAATAGTTGCGAGTAATCCAATAGGCACGGCTATCGCCAACATTAGCCAAGTAAAGTTCATGGGTATTATTTGATTGCCACCCAGTACTTGTCTGTACTCGTTGTGGAACTTGCAACGCCATGACAATGGTTGTAGCCATACGTTCTTTACCTTGACGTTTTTGTTCGTTATTGCGGGCACAAATCACATTATTTACCACCCGTAAGCTTGCTTCTAATTGTTCCTGCAATAACTCTGGTGATACAAGTACAGCTTGTTCTGTAACCTCCGCTAGTAAAACTCGAATTTGCAACTTTACAGACTGCACTGCCAATCTACTGGCAACCTCGCCGCCTTCGTGTCCACCAATGCCATCGCAAACAATTGACAAGTGGGAGAATAAAGGCTCATCTAAGTCATTCAAAGTATTCGGGTAGCAAGCGTCTTCATTTTGCGCCATAATCGGGCCAATATCTGTAGAACCTGCTACCTTCAAAACTAGTGGCAATTCTGCCGCAGATGCTAGTAATAAACCATTGAGTTGAGTAGCAACATCATCCAACTCAATTTCCGTTTCACACATATCCTGGACTATGTTCTGCAACCCTTTAGCTACTGATGTCTTTGCAGAAGCTACCCAAAACTGCCAACACTCCCCCAGATTTTTTAAACTCAGCTTCTCATCTTCTGGTGTTTGGTAGAGTTCTAACAGTCGCACACACCAACCTTGGACTCTCAAGTTGTCTACTACCAGTAAACTGCGGCTAAGTCCTAATTCTGATAAAGGTGTCCAAAGTTGGAGAATTTGCCACAGCCAATAAACTTGTCGTACCGCCGTTGCTTGCTCCCAAGCCTCAACAATAGTTGGATAGATATTTCCTGTGTCATCTATCGGCACATTTTCCAATAACAAGATATCAGTTGTATCTTCCTCACCATCACTAGCAAACCCATAAGCTTGGGGCAGATGTAACCGTTCTTGATATAACCGTAGATAAGGAATTACTTGCTTCGGTAATTCTTCAGGGACATCTGGTGGTAGTCCTGGTTGAGTATCCAGCCAAATCTGGCGAGTAATTACTCCATATCTGTCTGCTACTTTTGTGCCTGGTGTAATTTGAGCAGACAATGAGCCAGTAGCCCAAAGATAACGGTGAACCAAGGGAGTTTGGCAACTTGCACAAACACGATCTCCAATAGGATTAATGGGGCTATTACAGCCTGGATTTATACAATAAATTGTCAGTTGAGTAGAAATCATAAAAGTATAAATTTAAAAACCAATCAACTCATGAATTTCGATTACATTTAGCTGGCAATGGCTTGAAGGCTAGAATAGACTGGATTTGTGTACCGCTAGCTACACCTGGTTACTGAAAGTAATCAAAATTATTGGTAAAAAGACCAAGTTTTGCTTTCTGTAAATAACTTACGTCTGGCTGTATCTAATCGTAGAAATGGATTTACGTCAATGTAGAGTCTAGGATGGCACTATGCCAAGTTTGACCTTAATCTGGCTTCTGGCGGGAGCAGTTTTGTGTCTCATGGAACTGTTCTTACCATCGGCGTTTGTCGCCTTCATGATGGGAATTAGCGCTTTTGTGGTGGCGCTGCTGTCTGGAGTGGGTTTGGGAAATGTATGGTTGCAAGTTGTAGTTTGGCTATTACTTTCCACATTTCTAATCGTGCTTTCTCGTCGGTTTTTGCAACCACGACGACGCAAATCGAAAATTCAGGATGCAGTCATAGCCGAAACTTTAACCGAAATTCTGCCTGGTAAAACAGGGCGGGTATTGTATGAAGGAAATTCCTGGCAAGCACGATGTGACGATGACAAATTTACTGTAGCACCCCATCAAAGAGTTTATGTGGTTAGGAGAGAGGGTACTACTTTGATTGTGATACCAGAAAATTTGTTGAATTCTTAATTATTGGGAATGGGGAATTGGGAATAGGGCATTGGTTATTTTCTTTATTTCCCCATCTCGTCCATTTCCTACTCTCTTTGACATTTAATACTTAAAAAATCAGGAGATTCACAATGGAACAGTTTTTTTTGCTCGTACTTTTAGCCCTTGGTGGTTCTGCCGTCGCGGGATCTGTGAAAGTCGTCAATCAGGGCAATGAAGCTTTGGTGGAAAGATTGGGTAGTTATAACAAAAAACTGGAACCAGGACTAAACGTGATCTTTCCTTTCATAGATAAAATTGTTTACAAAGAAACTATCCGCGAAAAAGTCTTAGATATTCCTCCACAACAGTGTATCACCCGCGACAATGTTGGCATTGAGGTAGATGCAGTGTTTTACTGGCGCATCGTGGATATGGAAAAAGCCTGGTACAAGGTAGAAAATCTCCAGGCTGCAATGATAAATATGGTGCTAACTCAAATTCGCGCTGAAATGGGGCAACTGGAGTTGGATCAAACTTTTACTGCTCGTTCTCACATTAGTGAACTTTTGCTACGGGATTTGGACGTTGCTACCGATCCTTGGGGAGTGAAAGTTACACGGGTAGAACTGCGAGATATTATTCCATCTCAGGCAGTGCGAGAATCGATGGAATTGCAAATGTCGGCAGAACGACGCAAACGGGCAGCAATTTTAACTTCTGAGGGTGAACGCGAAGCTGCTGTCAATAGCGCCAGAGGTAAAGCTGACGCGCAACTCCTGGATGCGGAAGCTCGTCAAAAATCGACAATTCTGCAAGCGGAAGCTGAACAAAAAGCGATCATTTTGAAGGCTCAAGCGGAACGTCAGCAGCAAGTTTTGAAAGCACAGGCGATCGCAGAATCAGCAGAAGTTATTTCCCAAAAACTCCAAACTAATCCCAATGCTAATAAAGCAGTAGAAGTTCTGTTTGCTTTGGGCTATCTGGATATGGGTGCGACAATTGGTAAAAGCGATAGCAGCAAGGTATTGTTTATAGATCCGCGTACTATCCCTGCTGCTTTTGAAGGTATGCGTTCCGTTATCTCAAATGGTCAGGTTGACTCTAACGATTTGTTTTCTAAGCAAATACCAGGATTAGAAAATAACCGTCCTGGTTAAGAATGAGAAGTGGCATTGGTGTCAACTTCAGTTTAAAACCCTTTTCAAACTTCGTTTCCAGTCTCAGACTGGGAACGAGACAATCACAATTATCTACTGACAACCTTTTTCAGCTATTCTTACTGATAATTCACCCATAGAGGTTAACTTCGCTAAAATCGGCATTATCGAAGTCGTTCCTCAAAATAGCACCACTAAGGTCAATAATGAGGATGGAAGTAAAATACGCTTTATTCCTCTCATAGAATTGGTATGATTATTGACCAGTCCCAGTAGCTTGATTTACTTGGCATTGGCTGCATAATCCAAAAAACTCTAGGGTGTGGTAAAAAACTTTAAACTTATGGCTAGATTCTAACTGCTCTTCTAAATCATGCACGGGGCATTGATGAATCGGAATTGAGACACCACATTGCAAGCAGGTAAGGTGATGTTTGTCTTGCTGGGCTAGGCTATAGAGGGCTTCACCATTAGCCAAATTCCGTACTTGTACTATGCCTTCGAGTTTTAAGGCTTCTAAAGAACGGTAAACTGTTGCTAAACCCATACTCTGATTTGTATTACGTAGTTCTACGTAAATATCCTGGGCAGAAATGCCTTTTTTGATAGTTTTCAGCAGGTTGAAAATACGCTCTTGACTGCGGGTGCGTATAGCTCTCATAGACAATTATTTAAATATGCCACTGTAGTTGAAGCTGTTAGATGGGCTAATTGATCAATTAACTTTAACTGCTTCGTAATCTTATTTTCACTCAGTTGGAACAGAAAGTTATAGTATAGCGATCGCAGCATTCAGCAAAAGCCGTGCAAACCAAGTATCTAGCCAAAATTTTTGTGACGCTTCGTCCTTCAGTCTTAGACCCTGCTGGTGTGGCTGTACAATCCGGTCTTCAGCAACTGGGATACGATAACGTTGACCAGGTGCGGATTGGCAAGTACATTGAACTCACCATCACCTCGACTGAGGAAAAGAAAGCTCGTCAAGACCTTGATCGCATTTGTGACCAAATGCTAGCAAATCCCGTAATTGAAAATTACCGCTTTGAGTTGATTGAAGTCGAAACCCAAACGGGAGTCTTTTAAGGACTGGGGATTGGGGACTGGGGACTGGGGACTGGGGTAAAAGCGAAGACTTACTACAACTTCCCTTATGCTACCTTGCCTCCCCATTCCCAATTCCCAATTTTCCATTCCCAATTCCCAATTCCCAATTCCCAATTCCCCATTCCCTAATCATGAAATTTGGTGTTGTTGTTTTTCCAGGTTCTAATTGCGATCGCGATGTTGCTTATGTAACTAGAGATTTGCTCTTACAACCAACTCGCATGGTTTGGCATCAAGAAACAGACATTGCTGATTTGGATGTCGTCATCATCCCTGGTGGCTTTAGTTACGGGGATTATCTGCGCTGCGGTGCGATCGCACGTTTTTCACCCGTGATGCAACAGGTTGTTGAACACGCTCAAAAGGGTAAATTTGTCATTGGTATTTGCAATGGTTTTCAGGTATTAACTGAAGCTGGACTTTTGCCAGGGATGTTAACCAGAAATCGGGATTTGCATTTTATTTGTGATCGCGTCCCCTTGAAAGTTGAGCGTACCAATCTCTTATGGACGCAAGCCTATACCAATAGTGAAGTTATCACTTTACCCATTGCCCACGGTGAGGGACGATTCTACGCGGATGAAGCGACTCTGGCAGAAATTGAAGATAACGGGCAAGTCGTGTTTCGTTATGAAGGCGAGAATCCCAACGGTTCACTGAACAACATTGCCGGGATTTGCAATCGTCAGGGCAATGTGTTGGGGATGATGCCGCACCCAGAAAGGGCATCTGACGCAATGCTGGGCAATAGTGATGGCTTAAGGCTCTTTCAGGGCTTGTTAGAGAAGGTAGCCGCATTAGCGTAGAGCAAATATGGGGCGACTAGATTAGATATTTGGCGATCGCTATCTCTAGAATAATCTTCAGAGGGCGATCGCTCCATCACATCATGTCCGCCTAGAGAGCGTCATTACGAATTACCAATTACCAATTACCAATTACCAATTACCAATTACGAATTACTAATTACGAATTATTTCAACGTACCTCTTTAAGACTATCAATTTGCTTGGTAAACAACTCAGTAAATAAACTAAGTACAGTCCGTTCTTCGCGTACTTTTATATTGGCACTGATTGACATACCTGATTGCAATGTGACGTTTTTACCCTTAATTACTAAAGATTGTTTATCCAATGAAATTTTTGCCGGAAATCTATAAAACTGATGTGTTTGGTCTGGCGGTAATGCGTCTGATCCTATCCCCAGCACTTCCCCTTTGATATCGCCAAATTCGCTGTAAGGAAAAGAATCAATCCTAACATCTACCTTCATACCTTTTCGCACAAAACCGATATCTTTGTTAGTGATGAAAACTTCAGCTATATAGTTTTCCTTTGGGACAATTTGCAGCATTTTTGTCGTCGGGTTCGCTACAAATCCAGGGTTTTTTGCTTGTAAATCGAAAACTGTTCCAGCTACAGGCGCACGAAGTTCTTGATACTTAACGTTTAACTGTGTTTGAGATATTTTACTATTGACATCTGCCAAACGCTGTTCATTATCTAAGATAACTTTCATGAATTGGCTATCAATTGCAGCAATACGCTGTTTGTTATCAGCTATCTTATCCAAAACGTTTTTATCAGAAACAGCCACCGTATTGCTTAATTCTTGTTGACCCTTTTCTATATCAAACTGGAGGCGTTTTTCTTCCTCACCTAGTTGTGCTACTTCCGCCGTGCGGTTTTGTACTTCTTGTTGTTGGTTGAGATACTGAAGTTGAGAAATGCCACCTTCTTCTGATAATATTTTCAGTTTATCTAAAATACCCTGTTGAATGGCTAAACTCGCTTTACTATCTTCCAGCTTAAATTTATTTTGAGCTAGTTGTTTTTTGATTTTCTCTACTTCCAACTGCGCCGCAGCAGAACGAGAATCTAATTCTTTTTTGGCAACTCGGAGACGTTGTTGCTCATCAATTCCTAAAGTAGAATCTCGACCAGAATTTCTTAATTGAGTCCGTAATAAGTCATTTTCTTCTACTAACGCTACCCGACTTTTCAGCAGAAAAGCAGTTTCTTGCGGCAAATTACCGCGCAAATACAACAGTTCAGATCCCCCAGCAGTAGTTGCCCCCATCAATCGACGATAAATTTGATTTTCTTTAATTAATGCAACACGAATTTTATTCAAAGAATTTAATTCGGCAACACTGGCTATGGAATCAAACGTCAGCAACAAATCCCCTGGCTTTACCTCTTGTCCATCTTTAACATTAACTGTTTTCACAACTCCACTAACAGGAGCCTGAACTTCTTTGACTGTTCCTTGCGGCTTTAATTGACCTGTTGCTGGTACTACTTGCTCAATTTTCGCAAAATAAGCCCAAGCAATTCCAAAGCAGGCTAACCCCATGAGAGTAACCATAATTGCCCGCGACCAAACTGGAGATTGACGCAAGACAATTGCTTGCTCAAATTCCTCACTACTTGAGTTAATTAAAGACTCTTGAGCAGCTTTTTGTTGTTTTGTAAGTACCGGTGAATCTTGCTTGACTCCATTTTTCTGATTATCGTTTTTCTGATTGCCGTTGTGGTGATTCCCATTAAGTTGAGTCATAACGATTTTGGGTTTTGGATTTTAGATTTTGGATTTGTTGTTGGGTGGACACTGTTCAAATTATGTAATGCTATGCTGCCAAGAATAACTAACTACAAGTTCACATCTTGTTGCTGATACAGATAATAATAATGACCTTTAGTAGCCATTAATTCTTGATGGCTACCTTGTTCTATAACCCTGCTATTATCCATCACAACAATCATGTCTGCATTACTGACGGTGTTTAATCTATGGGTAATAAAAAATACTGTATCACCCTTAAATGCTTTGGCTAAATTGAGACATATTTGCCGTTCTGTGGGATAGTCTAGGGCGCTAGTTGCTTCATCTAAAACTAATAATTTTGGTCGTTGTAAAACAGAACGAGCGATCGCAATTCTTTGTCGTTGTCCACCTGAAAGTGCAGAACCCCGTTCTCCCACCCTCGTGTTGTAACCGTTGGGCAAGTTCATAATAAACTCGTGAGCGCACGCAACCTGAGCCGCTTCGATAATTTCTTCGGTTGTCGCATCGGGATTCGTCAGAGCAATATTTTCTTGAACACTACCGTCAAATAACAATGTTTCTTGGGGAACTACGCCAATTTGTCGTCGCAGTGAATAAAGCTCCACTTTGGCAATATCATAACCATCAATCAAAATTCTGCCGGACTCAGTTTCGTAAAGTCTCAGCAGCAATTTCATCATCGTACTTTTACCCGATCCACTTTGTCCGACGATGCCAATAAATTTCCCTGGCTGAAATTCGAGGTTGACGTTGGAAAGTTGCAGAGGACCACTCGTACCAAATCGGAAGGAAACATTTTCATATTTTACTGCTCCCTTAATCGTCGGTAAGGGTATGTTGTAGCGGTCTGTTTCTCCTTCTTGTGGCGTATCGACAATATCGCTTAAACGTTCTAGAGATAAGGCTGTTTCTTGGAAGCTTTGCCAGAGTTGAGCTAAACGCAATATTGGGCTGGTGACGTAACCCGATATAATTCTAAAGGCAATTAGTTCGCCTAAAGTTAATTGTTGTTGCAGTACTAAATAAGCTCCTACCCACAAAACCAGTAAGCTGCTGAGTTTGTTGAGAAAGTTACTGGTGGAGTTAGCGAGGGTAGAAGTTACAACTGTTTTAAAACCAGCAGCGACAAACCGAGCATAACGCTCTTGCCAAGAAAAGCGCGATCGCAGTTCGATATTTTGCGCTTTTACAGTTTGAATTCCTGACATCACCTCCACTAAATAAGATTGAGTTTCGGCGTTGCGTTCAGCTTTGGCACGTAACTGTCTGCTAATGGTGGGAGAAGCAATTAAGGTGATCACGATAAACACGGGAATCGTGCTTAAGCCGACCAAGGTGAGTTGCCAACTGTAAATCAGCATTACACCGATATACACCACCGAGAACAGAGCATCTAATCCCACTGTTAAGGCAGTACCAGTCAAAAATTGGCGAATATTTTCTAATTCGTTGATGCGAGTGGAAAGTTCACCCACCGGTCGGCGTTCAAAATAACGCAGTGGTAAACGTAATAAGTGGTCGATAATTTGCGACCCTAAACCCATATCGATCCGGTTAGTGGTATCGACAAATAAGTAAGTTCGTAAGGTAGTCAGTACTGCTTCAAATAATCCGACTACTAATAGTAAAATCCCCAAAATATGTAATGTACCAATACTATTTTGAGTGATAACTTTGTCGATAATTACCTGAACTACCAGAGGATTTGCCAAAGCTGCCAACTGCACGAAAAAGGAGGCGATAAAAACCTCGATTAACACTCGACGGTGCTTTGACAAATATGGCAAAAACCACCGTAAACTAAAACGTTCTTGGGGTGTTTGGTTGGTAGCACTGAGCAGTAATACTTTAGCTTGGGGCGGAAAGTTGGTTGGATCAACATCTAATTGTTCAACCAATTGAGCAGGTTTACAGCGCACAATTCCTTTGGATGGCACACCAACAACTACGGTATTTGCATCTGCCGCATATAAAACTGCAAAATTATCACCATAGCGAATCAATGCTGGTGTAGGGATACGCGTTACTGAGGAGACTGGTATTTCTATTAACTGCGCCTTAAGTCCGATTAATTCTGCCAGGTAAGCAGTAACTTGAAACGATATAAGACCCTGACGTTTGACTTGCTCAGTTAAGATGCGGCGAACCACTTCTCGACGAAATGGTATTTCTAGGTGCTTCGCAATCATTTGGAAGCAGGCGAAGGCTGTATTTAATTCTCCCTTACCACTAAAAAACGGGTATTTTTGTTTTGATGAACTCTTTGAGGTATCGGGGAGTGTCTGGGGAACGATTTCGTCTGATGCGTAAGGGATATCTAATTCATCGTCATCTTGGCTATCTACTTGGGTGTTATTTACCGCCAGTACTATTTGATGACTATCTTCTAAGATCAAATCTGACGGATGGATACCAACCAACCTTGAAGGGTTTTGACCTATAACCTGGATCTTGTCTCGGTCGTCGTCTGCTTCTAGGCGATCGCCAGGTGATAAATTCGTGACTGTACCACCGCCACTTACAAACCAGACCCTTGCGCTATCCAGTTGGTTAAATGCAGTTTTTCCTGGTGGTAAGTAATGGATTTTTGCCTGTGGTAAAGCTTTTTCTGTAAGTTCTCTGAGATTTAAAGTTGCGATCGCTTGCTTTTGCCAATAGGAGGCGAGAATATCAAAAACTTCTATCAAATAACTGCGATTCTTGCGGGCTTCGGCAAAAGCTGGGTATGAAGCGAGAAAACTAAAATATGCCGATGCACTCAAGGTTAAACATACTACTTCGGTAGAGGCGATCGCAGTCTCGCAGGCAACATCGCGCAACAAACTAATTTCGCCGATAATTTCTCCAGGTTGCAGCAATTTCAGGGTAATTGGCATTTGCGTCTGGGGATCATATCCCAAGAGGCGCACTTGTCCCTCATAAATAATGGTGATGCGTTCCGGGAGACTTTCTTTACCAATGATTTTTTGACCTATACGATAGCGCCAGGCTTGCAGTTGTTCTGATAGATTAGCGATCGCTCCATCGGGTAACTGTTCAAACCCTTCTATGGTAGTAAGAAATTCGGGAAAAGTGTTCTTAATATAAGTCATATAAAACAACTACAAGTGAGGAATTAAGTCGAAAATATTAGGGAGTATCTCTTTTACTAACAGTGGTAGTGTTTGGTTTTATGCTAGTAGTGGCAAGACTTCTGTACCATTCAGGTGCCTAAATATGTAATAGTACAGAGGATAGTTTCGTCTAATTTTAGAGCTGTATTTATATCACACGGTTACGATTGTTATGCGTTTCTCAAACCAAAGCATAATATAAATAGATCGAGGGCAAGTTATCACTTGGTTAACGACATATAATTTATACAAAATTAAAATCAATGTTTAAGATTTAAGCATCGCAAATATGTAAGATTGATACTCTACTTATCATCAAACCAAAGCACATAAAGGTAGTTGTTAAATTTAGTGTCGCATATTTTAATTTATGATAATCAACATGAAAATATCACAGATGCCTTCCTAAGTAAATACCCTAGTTAAAAATTATGTAATAAAAAAAACTTTAAATTTCTGAATTATTTTTTACATCTTCTTAAATATAGGGATTGACAAAATCACTAATGGCCAAGGATAGTGAACTTTCCTTGTTAAACAGCGCCATACCCGAATTTATGAAAGAATTATCTCTTACTTTTTTGGTAGCTTAATTTAATAAAAATTAACTGCAAAATCAAAGGTGAAGATTTATTATGACTGACCCTAGAGGAATCAACTATTAAATTTATGAAGGAAAGACAATAATTGCCTTCAGTAAATTCACTAGTTTAATCCATATTGAGTCTCGTTAATAGCGGTGCATAAAAAAACCTCATCTCGCAACTGGGATGAGGTTATTTGATTTATCTAAGTAATTACTCGTGCTTAATATTAGACAGTACTGACACTCAAATTTAGCTGTACAATGATATCGTTGTAATATTTATCACCACCATTTGGTAGATCCTCAAAACAAAAGGCGTTAGCGCCCAAGAATGTAAAGTAAACCTGTTAATAGTTTTTTAATTGCAACTGTTGTGTTCATATAGTTTATTAGCGATCGTATTTACACATATATCAAGCCACCAGTGAAAGTTATTACCCGCAAATAAAACAACCCCATCCCGCAAGTGAGATGAGGTTGGAAAGCTATCACTACACAATTCAGAAAGAAGTTTGATAGGGTCAAAATAGCTTTATATCTGGCTTAAAGACTTAAGTTTTTTACCTCACTGAGTTACTTGTTTCCTGTGGTTTCTGCAATAATTTGATCTATGGAAGACTTCATTTTTTCAGACACAGCTCGTACATGGGGTTCTTTAAAAATGGAATTATGAATCCCAGAAATATCATAAATATCCACCCCCCCTAATGCCAATTTACCCCAACCCATTTTGGAATCAGCTTCTCGTTGTTCAACTACAAGACCATCTTCTGTTCGGAATACGGTTGCTTTACCTGAGTAAACTTGTAAAGCATATTTTCTTAGCGCTTGTATAGTGGCATTTTCCACCATGTATTTCCGGTTGGAGTAAGGTAAGGGGCGACCAAGAATCAAGTGAAAGTGAAAGACAAACCGCCAGAGTATCTCTTTGATTTGATACTTAAACCGTTCTGTATTTCCTTTTACCTGCTCAATAAGATAGTTAGATGAAATTGCTAAAAGACTCTTCCAATCACGAGAGGCTGGCTTTTGCAATGATAGAGATCCAGAATTTTTTGACCCATAGGTATCAAATAAAACTAACAAAGCTACTTCCTTACCTTGTATGGTCAATTGCCGAGCCATCTCGTAAGCGATTAAACCCCCAGAAGAGTATCCACCGATTAAATAAGGCTCATGTGGCTGAATAGTCTGGATTTGTTTAATGTAGTGCGCTGCCATGTCTTCAATTCGGGTATAAGGAAGCTGTTTTCCATCTAACCCTTGTGGTTGTAGTCCATAAAATGGTTGATCTGATCCTAAATGCACAGCCAATTCACGGAAACGTAGAACTTCTCCACCCAAACCATGTACACAGAAGAAAGGAGGCTTAGAACCATTGGGCTGAATAGCTACTAAGGATGACCAAGGAATTGATGTTTCAGATTTGACATCAGCTCTTGGCACCGCCGCAATCCCAGGTTTTGAGCATATTTCTCGCTCAACAATATTAGCTAACTGCTCAATAGTTGGGGCTTGCAAAAGGATAGATAGAGCTAGATTTTTACCCACTATCTTTTCAATCTGAGAAAATAGACGTACTGCCAGCAGTGAGTGTCCACCCAAATCAAAAAAGTTATCTGTTATTCCAATCGGATGAATTCCTAAAACATTTTCCCAGATTTCTGTTAATTGAAGTTGTAATGGATTTTCTGCTGTAGCAAATATTTTTTCTCTTTCAATATTAGTTGGATTGAGAGCAAGTAAGGCTTGACGATCCACTTGACCATTAGCATTCAACGGCAGAGAATCAACTATGACAAAGGTAGGCAACAAATGCTCAGGTAGCTTTTGCTGGAGAAAACTCAGTAGTTGCTCACTCCCAATTGTCTCGTCTTGTTTGGGAACAAGATAAGCAACTAAATGTTTATCTCCAGAAACATCTTCTCTAGCAATCACCACAGCATTCTGCACGCCTGGATATTGAGCTAAAATTGTCTCGATTTCTGTCAACTCAATCCGAAAACCGCGAATTTTAGCCTGATTATCTCGGCGGCCAATAAACTCAATATTGCCGTCACTTAAGTAGCGTCCAAAGTCGCCACTTCTGTAAAGGTATGACCCAGATTCACTGCTAAAGGGATTGGGGATAAATTTCTCAGATGTTAATTCGGGACGGTTAAAGTAGTCTTGTGCAACACCGATACCACTAATGTAGATTTCGCCAGTAACGCCAATTGGTAGGGGTTGCAATCGCCGATCGAGAATGTAGATTTGGGTATTAGCGATCGCTTTTCCTATAGGAATTTCTGACCGAGTGTTACTGGCTTCAGTGGCAGTTGCCGGATCGTAAACCGTGGCGGTTAAAGTCGTTTCTAGCGATCCATAGCTATTAAGCCAACGTACTTGCTTGCCAACTTTTTCTACCCAAGTTAAATAAGCATTACGTGAGACTTTTTCACCACCAACCACGACTAAGCGCAAGCTGACTGGCAAGGTTTGTGGAGATAGAAACGGCTCTTTAACTAACTGATGCCAAAAATACGTAGGTAGATTAACAACGGTAATCTGTTGTTGAGCAATGAATGGGAAAAACTGCGCTGTCGATTGTAGCTCTTGAGACTGGAGAATTGCAGTAGCACCAGCAATCCAAGTGGGGAATAATGATTCTATAAAAGAATTGCAAGTGATACTAGGTAAGAGTAGGAGGCGATCGCTCTGGGTCAACTCCCAAGTGTCACTGATTGCTAGGCTGTGGGTGACGAGATTACGGTGAGTAATGGCTATACCATTGGGTTTTCCATTGCCGCCGCACACATACATCACACAGGCCAGAGTCTGATCTGTGGTATAGTAATCTTGATTTTCTGTTGTGTGTAGTGCAATACCTTCCCAATCATTATCCAAACAGATAACTTTTACCTGATGCTCAGAGAACTTCTCAACCAATGAGCTTTGGGTTAACAATAAGGATATTTGGGCATCTTTTAAAATGAAAGACAGACTATCTTGCCCAGATGTCGGAGCTATGGATACGTAAGTTCCCCCAGCTTTCAAAATACCCAACAGCCCCACAATCATCTCTAGCGAAGACTCTACGTAAAGACCGACAAGTACCCCCGATTTTACCCCTAGAGTTTGCAAATAGTCGGCTAATTGATTTGCACGCTGGTTGAGTTCCTGATAGGTTAGTTGCTGATTTTCAAAACTTACTGCAATATTATCTGGAGTTCGTTTAGCTTGAGCCTCAAACCACTGATGAATACAAGTATTCTGTGGATAATCAGCCTGTTTGCTATTCCAGTCAACCAATAATTGATGCTCAGGTGCTGTCAACAGAGGTAATTCAGATATCGGCTGATCGGGATTAGCAACAATACCTTCGAGTAAAGTTTTGAAGTGTCCCAACATTCGCTCTATGGTACTGGCATCAAACATCTCGGCATTGTAATCAAATACCATACCCAGACCATTATCCTGTTCCCGCAAAACTAATGTCAGATCGTATTTTGTTTTACCATGATAGATGTAACCAAATAGAGAAGTAATAGTCAAATCAGGTAGTTGCAATGCTCCCATCCCACGGCCATTTGACCAAGGAGGATTGAGGGAGAACTTTACTTGAAATAAAGGCGAACTGTTCCGACTTTGTTGTTCTGGTCTAAGTTCTTCAATTAGTCTCTCAAATGGTAGGTCTTGATGGGTATAAGCCTCTAAGCAATCCTTACGCACGCGGTCTAACAATTGTCGAAAAGTGGGATTTCCTGCTAAGTTACCCCGCATTACAAGAGTATTAGAGAAAAATCCAATCAGCCGCTCGGTTTCTACTTGTCCCCGACTTGCACTTGCAAAGCTAATCAGTAGGTCTTCTTGTCCAGAATAACGGTAGAGCAATAGCTCAAACACTGTCAGTAGAGTCATGAAGAGGGTAACACCCCATTTTTGACTCAGGTCTGTCAGGGCATGGTTCAGCGTCTTTGATAGCAGCAGGGCAGCGCGATCGCCTCGATATGTCTGCACACCATGAGGACGCGGATGATCGTAAGGTAACTCAATGATCGGTAAATTGCCTTCTAGCTTTTGCTTCCAGTAGTTTACCTGTGACTCTAAAACCTCTCCTTGGAGCCACTGATATTGCCAATTGGTAAAATCGGCATACTGCACTGGTAAAGGAGTTAAGGGAGAAGCCTTCCCTGCCGACAATGCTTTATAGATGGTAGTGAAGTCTTGATAAAATATATCAGAAGAAGCTCCATCACAAACTATGCAGTGCATATTCCAAATTAGCAGATGCTCGCGATCGCTCAACCGCAGTAGCAGTAACCGCAAAATCGGCCCATTGGCTAGATCAAAAGGTTGATGAGCTTCTTTAGTTGCCAGTAGGAGAGCTTCTGCCTCCCGTTGTTCATCTGGTATTTGCCGCAAGTCAATTATTGGCAGCGTCAAAGAAACATCAGTGGCGATGACTTGAGTCGGTTTTCCATTCACGGCTGGAAAAGTTGTCCGCAGAACTTCATGGCGGCGGACGACTTCTCTCAAACTTTCCTCTAAGACTGCAACATTGAGATTCCCCGTAAAACGCACCACAACGGGCATATTATTTGAGGAACTATTAGGTTCAAATTGATGCAGAAACCATATCCGTTGCTGGCCAAAGGAAAGCGGCAAGTTGCCATTCCGTTCACAAGCGACAATTGGGGGAATCTGTGAACTGGCAGCTGTAGTAATTTGTCGGAGAAAGTTGATGATTTCGGCTTTTTGAGTTTTTAACTCGGTGAGCAATTCTGGTGTGAGACTATCTTTTGCTGCCCGATAGCGTAAGCGTTCGCCCTCTAACCAAAGTTTGACATCGCGCTGACGTAGTTCAGAGAGTAGTTCATCTAATGTTTTCATAGCTCACCTTCCTCATAATCATCAGCGGTTTCACTATCAACAGCCTGAACACCTTGGGTTGCCCAACGCAGAGTTTCCACTCGTTCAGCCAAATCTGCTACCGTTGGCAACTCAAATAAATTGGACATAAGAATTTCTACTTGCAAGGCTTGGCGCAGTCGAGAAACCACTTGAATTCCTAGTAGAGAATATCCACCCAATTCAAAAAAGTTGTCGTAAATCCCAACCTGCCTGACATTTAAAACCTGTGTCCAGATATCTGCAATCTGCTGCTCAATGGGAGTGCGAGGCGCTACATAATTTGCTTCCAATTCTGGACGGAAAGAATCAGGCTTTGGTAGTGCCCGACGATCAACTTTACCGTTAGCATTTAGCGGCAAGGCTTCCAGTGCCATAAAAATCTTGGGCACCATATACTCAGGAAGCTGCTGTTTTAAGAATCGACGTAACTCGGAGATTATTTGCGGGCTATCTTGGCCAATTTCTGCTACAAAATAACCAACTAGCACTTTCTCACCAGGAGCATCTTCTCGAACAATTACTACCGCTTCTTTTATTGCCGGATATTGCAAAAGTGCAATTTCAATTTCACCCAATTCTATGCGGAAACCGCTCACTTTTACCTGATTGTCAATCCGACCCAGGTATTCAATCTTTCCATCTGGCAAATAGCGAGCTAAGTCTCCGCTTTTATATAAGTGTGATTGAGTATCTGAGCTAAAGGGATTGGCAATAAATCTTTCAGATGTAAGATCCGGGCGATTGAAATATTCTCGTGCTAAACCATCGCCACCAATATACAACTCACCTGTGATTCCAATTGGGACGGGTTGTAAATGGGAGTCTAATATATAAACTTGGGTATTAGCAATGGGGCGACCAATAGGAATAGAAGCCCCTGGCTTTAGTGGTGCTGTAATGTCATAACAGCAGGTAAAAGTTGTACTTTCTGTCGGCCCGTAACCATTAATTAGTTTACAGTTTTCTACTGTGTTGAGAAATTTCTGGACATGGGTAACAGATAAAACATCACCACCTGCTAACAATTGACGTAAGGGTTTTAAAGCATCAATTTTTTCATCGACTATTAGATGGAATAAACCCGCCGTTAGCCATAAGGTTGTCACCTGATATTGCTGAATAAATTGTCCTAATTCGTCTAAAGATGGCGTATGAGGAGGGAATATTATTAGTTTTCCACCATTAAGCAAACAACCCCAGATTTCAAAAGTTGAAGCATCAAAAGAGATAGGGCTAATTTGCAGAAATACTTCTTTGTTAGTAAGGCTTACATAGTTAGTTTCTTTGACTAATCTAACTACACCTTGATGGATAACACTAACACCTTTGGGCTGACCTGTAGAACCAGATGTGTACATTACATAAGCCAAGTTGTCAGCCTTGACATTACTAATTAAATTCTCTGGTGTTGCTTGGTTGATAGTATCCCAATCAGTATCTAAACAAATTACACTTGCTGTGTGAGCAGGTAGTTTGTCAATTAGCTGTTTTTGAGTCAACAGTAATTTGATCTGGGTATCTGAAAGCATAAAAGCCAAACGTTCTTGCGGATACCCCGGATCTAGGGGGATGTAAGCTCCACCTGCTTTCAGAATCCCTAAAAGACCTACCACCATTTCTAAGGAGCGATCAACGCAGATTCCCACAAGAACATCTGCACCTACTCCTAATGTTTGCAGGTATTGCGCTAATTGGTTGGCGCGAATATCTAACTCTCGATAAGTAAGTTGTTGTTCTTGAAATACCAACGCCACAGCATCAGGGGTGCGTTCTACCTGCTCCTCAAATAACTGATGAATGCATTTATGTTGGGGATAGTCTGTTTGTGTCTGGTTCCATGTTGCTAATAATTGTTGCTCTACTGCTGGTAAAATTGGCAATTTAGCAATACTTTGATTGGGGTTAGCAACTATACCCAATAACAAAGTTTCAAACTCTGCCATCCTGTGGCGAATAGTGTCAGCGTCAAATAAATTAGTGTTGTACTGACATTCCAGGGTCATCTGACCACGTAATTCCGTAGCATTGATGAAAAGTTCAAAATTCTCGAAGGAACGGGGGTTAGAGAAAAATTCTACTTCTAACCCAGTGAAGGGGAGTTTATCACTGTCTAAACCCTGATCGATATTAAATGTGATGGGAACTAAGGGAATACGGCTAGAATCTCGTGCCAAAACTAATTTTTTGACCAGACTACCAAAGGTAAATTGTTGATGATCGTAAGCATCTAAGATAGCCGATCGCCGCGATCGCAAATAGTCACTGAAAGATTTTTCGCCATCAATCTGGCTACGCAATGGTAATAAGTTTACACAGTGTCCTACGAGATTATATTGCCCCAAAGCGGCTTGTCCGGCGGCTGGAATACCTACAACCAAGTCGTTTTGTCCCGTCAGACGGTGCAGCCAAACCTCAAATCCTCCTAGGATAGTAGTCATAAAGCTACAACCGAGTTTTGTCCCTAGTTGTTTGAGGTTGGCAACTAGTTCGGGACTTAAATGCCAATCTTCGCGGGCAGCATTAAAGGTTCTGAGTGGTGGACGGGGGCGATCGCTGGGGAAATCCAGCACAGGTACAGTGTCAGCGAATTGTTCCAACCAATATTTTTCTGTGGCGATCGCTTCTGGGCTATCCGCCTCTTCTTCCTGCAAAATCGCATATTCACTTAAATTGTCTGGTTCTTCTAATTCAGGAACAATACCCTGTTGCAAGCCAGAATAAAGTTTACCCAAATCTGGCATCAGCACTGCCCAAGACCAACCATCACAAATAATATGATGTGCTGTCAAAGTAGCTAGATGCTCCTGCGGCTGCAATTTGACAATTTTTGCCCGAAATAGCGGCCCATGTTCCAAATCAAAAGGTTGTTCTACCTCTTGTCGCAAGATACTAGCTAATTTTTCCTGTTTTTCCCGTGGTTCTGAGCTGGAAAGATCAATAATAGGGATTTCAATTTGCCGAGAAGCAACAATGCAGAGTGTATTGCCATCGGTGCTAAAAGTTGTTCGGAGTGCTTCATGACGTTGTACTAACTTTTCCACCGCAGACTGGAAAACTTTGACATCAAGTTCGCCTTTTAGCCGCAAAGATTGGGACTCGTTGTAAGCACAATTGGCAGCATCCCCCATTTGTACAGAAGCCCAGATTTCTTTTTGTGATTCTGTGGCAGGGGCGGTTAGAAGTAATTCTCCATCTGCAAATGGATCGAAATCAACCGCAGTTAAACTGGATTGGTAATCTACAGGTAGTAAGCTCATAAAATTTTCTTATTTTCTCAGTTTATTCTAAGTAAAATTTAATTTTTTCTTGCCAAAATATTGGCATTTAAATTCATTGTTTAGCCAAGATTGTAGACTTTAAATAATTACGCATTGGAACCTCTACAAATCTATATGTCAATGATGCAGCCAATATGATAATCATAAGAAATACTCCTAGAGATGTCAAGGCTTCATATTCTGTGAATCCTTTACCAAAAGCATGGTGAAATTTATAAATCCATAATGTTTTTAACAATTCTTGAACAAACCAATGAACCATGTAAATCGAGTAAGATATAGTCCCGAAATACAGCATTAACCGTGAATTTAAAATTTTTGATATTACACTATTATTGTTTATAGATACAGCTAAAATTAGGAGAGAAAAAGCTGGCAAAATGAGCCAATCATGAAGACTACGCCAATAAGTCCAGTAGTAATTCATAATCAAAATTATCCAAATTACAGCTATGATTGCTAGTAAGTTAAGATTAAAATAATTTCTATAATTACCTCTGCGATAGATTTTATAGGTTATAATGCCGAGTATGCACTCTAGCCCGCACCTAGCTATGGAAGGTATGCCAATAATACTATCTAGATTTCCACGGGAAAAAGCGATTAGTAGTAATATACTGAAGAGAGCAAAAACATAAATTTTTAAATCATTTTTCTGCTTATTTCGTAATAATAAAAATAAGAGAAATGGAAATATGCAATAAACAACAAACTCTACACTAATTGACCAAGCTGGCTCATTCCAATAAGTATCGCACCAAAATAAAGGTGGGCAATTTAAGTCGAATGCTTGAAGAAGGAAAATATTAGCAAAAAGGGCGGTTAAGTTAAATTTACCAGTAAAAGCAGAATTATCTAGTAAAAATATTTTTAAAGTTTCTAATCCGATAAATAGAGATAAAATAAATACATGTAAAGGATAAATTCTGGCAAAACGCGACAATAAATATGAACGATATTTAGATGAATTAACTTTTAATGAAAAATCTTCAATATAAACGTGGGTCATGATAAAACCACTCAGAATGAAGAAAAAATCAACCCACAAATATCCATTACGAAAAAAATTGCTATATGCTGATAAAGTTGAACCAGTTTTAGGTAAAGTGTAATATGAGAAGTGATGTACAACAACAACCAAAGCTGCAATACCGCGCAAAGCAGTGAGCGAATTGATTTGGTTATACATTGATATTTTTGGCATTGAATTATCTCAAGAATATAAACAGTTAGATATTTTTAGGATAATATTGATGGTTTCATGGGATTTATGAAATACAAGTATGCTAAACATTGTTCACCAGATTATGATTTTGGTAGGCATTGCCCACGCTATTTATAATAATTATTTTGCTATATTAAATCTGTCAAAAGTTTAGCTTTTAATTTCTACTATGATCTGGTTAGGACTGACTTGAACCAGGTTTAAGTAGATTATCAGTTAATATAAAAATCCCTAATCGATGAGTATTTAATATTTGCAAACACAGTTAATTTTTGGTGTTGCTGAATTGGAGTAGGAATTGACATTTTTTGATATGGCTTCATACTTTCAATCAGCAACGCCAATTTTTTAAAGTACTCAGGAAACACTTGCAACTTGTAAATACTTCCCAGGTCGCTCGGTATCGGGGATATACCAGGCGGGGTTGCCTTGGGGATCTCGTCCTAATTTGGCATTAGGTTGCGGAGGACGATTACGTAGGCTGTTATTGGTAACTTCAGTGTTTGTTACTTCTATGGGCGGTGCAGACAAAAAGCCAGCAGACTGCATTTCGGCAATACTTTCTTTAAAGGCTGCCATTACAAAAGCTAGATCGGCTTCGGAATGAGCTGTTGTCAAAAAGCAAGGACGGTGATCCCAAGTATGCACTCCCTTATCCCGCAGTAAATAAAATAGTAAGTCTCCATAAGGAAACTCTGGTGCAGATTTCACCATAAACAGGGAGCCGAAGTTATAAGCTGTAAACGGAGCCTGAACTTTCTGGAAATAGCCCATAAGTTCCGCTACAAACTTATCGGTTCTTGCATTGAGATTTTGCTGCAAGCTGGGGCCACTCTGTTTTAAATGTTGAAGTACTGCTTTGGCGGCTGCTAGTGCTAAAGGATGGCGGACAAAAGTGCCGGCAAAGTAAGTCACGCCAACTTCTGGAACTGAGTCATCCCCAAACTGCCAAAATCCACCATCTAAAGCATCCATATATTGCGATTTTCCAGCAATGACTCCAATCGGTAGTCCACCGCCCACAATCTTGCCGTAGGTTGCTATATCAGCTTTGATACCAAAATGTGCCTGAGCGCCACCTGGATGAATTCTAAATCCGGTAACGATTTCATCAAAAATTAGAGCAATACCAGCTTCTTCCGTGAAATCACGCAATTGCTGAAGGAATTCCTTGGGCTGGTATTCAGGGCGACGGCTTTGCACAGATTCAACCATCACTGCTGCTAATTCATCAGCCCGACTTCTAAGAATTTCTAGAGACTCAGGTGAATCGTAGTCCACCACCAAAATGTTCTCTACCATTTCCGGTGGGATACCGGGAGCAGCAGGAATTGACCGGAGTTTTTTTGTCCCCCGAACAATTACTTCATCCAAAATACCGTGATAAGCTCCAGAAAAGATGGCGATTAAGTTACGCCCTGTGATGGTGCGTGCCATCCGCATCGCTCCCAAAACCGCTTCCGAACCTGTATTGCAAAAGGCTGCTCGGTCAAAGTTGGTCAACTCACACATCAGCTTTGCCACTTCTCCAACTAAGGGAGTCTGCGGCCCAATTTCCATACCCAGTTTCAGTTGCGCTTCAATTGCTTCGGTAATAAAAGGTGGCGACCAACCAAACAAATTCAAACCAAAACCATTGCTTAAATCGACATATTCATTGCCATCAAGATCCCAAAGTTTAGAACCCGATGAACGAGACGCGACGATGGGATAAACCATCTCTTTCATCGTCGGGTTAAAGCCAGAAACAGTTCTTGGATCTGCCAAATAAGGGCGATGGGATTGAGTATATTCTTTGGATTTTTTAGTCCGTTGTGTGTATCTTTGAATAATTTTGTCTAGATGAGTGCGTTGTTGCGTTGTCAGAGTTTTAGTCTGGGTTTTTTCAATTCGAGCAGCCGCACCAAATGCCTTTTTAGCGCCATTTAATTCCGTGTCTACCGATGCAGGTGATTCTTTGCTCGTTTGAGTCGCTGGGATAGATACGGCGTTTTGTGGTTTGACACCATTATTTTGAGGTGTCGCCGCAGGTACAACTGGGATTGTTACAGGTTGACTGTTGTTACCCAATAGTGCCAATTGCTGACTCATGATTTGTAGCTGCTGATTAATCACATTTTCGAAGAAACTGGATGCAGCAGGTTGGGTAGAAATCTGAGGTGCAGATCCATTTGTATGAACTTCATGCACTACCAAAGTGGGTGATGTGGTTGCAGGTGCTGGTAATGGTACTTCGGGAATTGGTTCTGTAACGGTTTCTGTTAATCGTAATGCGGATAAAGTTTCGGGAGACAAAGCTGGATTGATAAAGTCAGCCAGTGTTCCTAAATTGGGGTAAATTTCTAGTAACTGCCTAAGTGTTACCTTTACTTGAAATTTTTTCTTTAACGCTAGCCCCACTTGAGTCAGTGATAAAGAATCTAATCCCATTTCTAAAAATGTTGTCGAATCGTCAACACTAGCGATTTCCAATCCTGATGTTTCTTCAATAATTTCTTTTAGCAGAGGAATAAGCTTTTGCTGAGGAGATTTTGTCATATCTTGGGTCTTTTCTAACTGGGGATTTGAAGGTTTGGGAGTTGCTGTGCGATTGGGATGAGGTAAAGGATCAATCCAGAAGCGTTGGCGTTCAAAGGGATAGGTAGGAAGAGGAATTCGTTGTCGCGTTTCCCTTTGATAGAAGTTGCTCCAGTCAATAGATACTCCTGCTAACCACAGTTGTCCTACTGCCTTGAGTAACGCTGTCCATTCGGCTTCGTTCTCAGCGTTATCGCCCAGAGAAGCGATCGCTATCTGTTGTTTAATATCTTTTGCTTGTTGGCGGGCTAAGGTCGTAGTTGTAATTCGCGGCCCAACTTCTAACAATACGCGTTCTGGTTGCTGCCATAAGGTTTGTATGCCCTGTGCAAATCGCACAGTCTGACGTAGATGTGTAGCCCAATACATCGGATCAGTTGCTTGCTGGGCTGTAATCCAGTCGGCGGTAACTGTGGAAACAAAGGGAATTTGAGGAGGTGATAATTTAACTTTCCTAACTACCTCTGCAAAGGGGGCTATGATGTCATCCATCATTGGGGAATGGAAAGCGTGGGAGGTGTGTAAACGGCGACAGACAACTTCTTCGCTTTCTAGTTGTTTTTGCAGAGCCGCGATCGCCTCTGTTGGTCCAGAAACTACACACAGGGAAGGACCGTTAATTGCGGCGATCGCTAATTCTGCACTCAATCGCGGCTCTACCTCTTTAGCTGGTAAGCGCACTGAGAGCATAGCCCCTTCTGGTAAGTCCCACATGAAGCGACCGCGATTTGCAACCAACATCAGTGCATCTTCTAAGGTGAATACACCCGCAATACAGGCGGCGACAAATTCGCCAATGCTGTGACCAATCATCGCTTGGGGCTTGACTCCCCAACTTTGCCACAGTTGCGCTAAAGCGTATTCAACGACGAATAATGCTGGTTGAGTAAAGCAGGTTTGCTTTAGGGCAATAGCCGCAGTTTCGCGATCGCTTGGCGCGGGATATATAATTTTTCGTAAATCACCGCCCAGTAATGGTTTAAGGATTTCTGCACATTCATCTACTACCTCCTGAAACACAGGTTCGCGGTTGTAGAGATTCAGTCCCATATCCACATATTGCGACCCTTGTCCGGGGAACATGAAGGCAACGGCTGGATTACGGATTTCTGTATGACGGGTATTTACTTGATTGGGATCTAAAGATTGTAAGGCCGCGATCGCATCTGTGATGTCGTGACAAACTACACTACGTCGATAATTTAAGGCTTTGCGCCCTCGCTGTAGGGTATAAGCTACATCGGCTAAGTTAATTTCAGCATTGTACTGGAGATGTTGCTGCAAATTTGCTGTTGCAGCTTCTAAGGCTGTACTAGTTTTTGCCGAGAGCAACAATAGCTGCTGTGGACGAGAAGATCCAGAATTTTGAATTTGTGGCGCTTCTTCCAGCACAATATGAGCATTAGTCCCACCGACACCAAAAGAACTTACACCGGCTCGTCGCGGAGTTTCACCTTCTGGCCATTCAGCTAGTTTGGTATTTACATAGAAGGGGCTGTTGGCAAAGTCAATCTTGGGATTGGGAGCCTCAAAATTTAAGCTAGGTGGAATCTTTTTATAATGGAGGGCAAGAACAGTTTTAATTAATCCTGCTACCCCAGCAGCCGCAACTAAATGTCCGACATTGCTTTTCAGAGAGCCGATCGCACAAAATTGTTTGGCATCTGTATGCACACGAAATGCTTGCGTCAGCGCTTCAATTTCAATGGGGTCGCCTAAAGGTGTAGCTGTGCCGTGAGCTTCAATATAAGAGATGGTTTCTGGGTGGAAGTTGGCATAAGCTTGCGCCATTGCAACGGCTTCTGCTTGTCCGTCTACGCTGGGAGCCGTAAAGCTTACTTTATCAGCGCCATCATTATTAATACCTGAACCACGAATTACGGCATAGATGCGATCGCCTTCATTGAGTGCATCTTCTAAACGCTTGAGGACAACTATTCCTGCACCATTGTTGAACATTGTGCCCTGAGCGCTGGCATCAAAGGGACGACAATGACCATCTCCAGACAGCATACTGCCTTCTTGAGCCATATAACCGCTATTTTGGGGTGTAGTCATGGATACACCACCAGCTAAAGCCATATCGCACTGATAGCTGCTTAAGGCTTGACAAGCTTGAATAATTGCTACTAAAGAAGTAGAGCAAGCTGTATTAACACTGACAGCCGGACCTTTAAGGTTGAGCTTGTAAGCAGCACGGGTGGTTAAAAAGTCTTTTTCATTTGCTAACATCGTCTGGAACTCGCCGATGCGATCGACAATTTCCATACGTCCAGAAATATGGTTGGCAAAATAAGTATTTTGACCACAACCAGCGTATAAACCAATCAAACCATCGAAAGATTCTGATTCATAACCAGCATTTTCTAGAGCTTCATAAACCAACTCTAGAAAAACTCTGGCTTGTGGGTCCATAACCACAGCTTCCATTGGATTAATGCCAAAGAAGGCAGCATCAAAAGTTTCTCCCCCAGGAATGATTCCTCTAGCTTTTACATAACTGGGATCTTTGCAAAGGTTCGGGTCAATGCTGAGATCTAATTCTTCATCTTGAAAAAAAGTCGTTGACTCTAATCCCTCACACAGATTGCGCCAAAACTCATCAACATTGCCAGCGCCAGGAAATCTTCCTACCATGCCGATAATGGCAACACCATCAATAGGATCTTGGTTATCTGAGGTTTGCATATTTACCATTGCTTAAACACCTTGTTGCTGATTACGGCGACGAGCTTGGGCTGCTTGTTGGCGTTGAGCGCGATTTTGCAGCTTGTCATGAGACGGTTGGCTGTTCTGGTTTGAATGCAAATATTTTGCTAAAGAGCCAATCGTTGAATACTGAAATAGCTTTACAGCAGGTAGTTCAATACCAAGTTCCTGTTTGACTCGCCCAGCAACTTGCAGAATTGATATTGAAGTTCCTCCTAAATCAAAGAAATTATCATCAATCCCAACGCGATCGATTTTGAGCAGTTCGGATAAAATACCTGCAAGCAGACGCTCTAAATCGGTTTGGGGAGCAATATAAGCTTGTTCCAGTTGCGGACGTTCTCTACTTGGTGCTGGCAATTTATGTCTATCTACTTTGCCATTTGCAGTCAAAGGCAGTGACTCTAACATCACAAATGCCGATGGCACCATGTAATGAGGTAGTTGCTGCTGTAAAAAACTACGTAAATTATTGTGTGTATATCTACTGTTATAGTGAGGAACAATATAAGCAGTCAACTGCTTTTCACCTGTTTCATCCTGACGAGCTAAAACAACAATTTCCCGAACATCAGGATGTTGTGCAATCTCCCGCTCAATTTCCCCTAGTTCAATTCGGAAACCGCGAATTTTTACTTGATTGTCAATCCGACCTAAGAACTCGATATTGCCATCTGGAAGATAACGAGCTAAATCTCCAGTTTTGTAAAGGCGGGTTGCTAAATTGCTATGAAATGAGTGAGAAATAAATTTTTCGGCAGTCAATTCGGGGCGATTCAAATACCCTCTAGCTAATCCATCTCCAGCAATGTACAATTCGCCAATTTCTCCAATTGCTACTGCTTGAAAGTTGTTGTCTAATATATAAACTTGGGTATTAGCAATTGGGCGACCAATAGGAATAGATACACCTGGTTGCAGTGGCGCTGTTATAAGATGGCAGCAGGTAAAAGTTGTATTCTCAGTTGGCCCATAACCATTAATTAGCCGACAGTTCTCTACTGTTTGGAGAAACTTCTGCACATGGGGAACAGATAAGACATCGCCACCCGCTAAAAGTTGACGCAAAGATTTTAACGCATCAATTTTTTCATCCACTATGAGATGGAATAAGCCGGCTGTCAGCCAAAGAGTAGTGACTTGATATTGTTGAATAATCTGCCCTAATTCTTCTAATGATGGTGTATGAGGAGGGCAAATTATTAGTTGCCCACCGTTAAGTAAGCAACCCCAAATTTCAAAAGTTGAAGCATCGAAGGAAATAGGAGCAAGTTGCAGAATTATTTCTTCAGCCGTGAGGTGAGCATAATTAGTTTCTTTGACCAATCTAACTACACCACGATGGATAACACTAACCCCTTTGGGTGTACCTGTAGAACCTGATGTATACATGACATAAGCCAAATTTTCAGCAGTGACGTTAGTGCTTAGGTTCTCTTTTTTATTTTGGGCGATTATATGCCAATCTACATCTAGGCAAATTACAAATGCTGTATGAGTAGGTAATTTAGCAACTAGTTCTTTTTGAGTTAATAGTATAGATACCTGGGTATCTAATAGCATAAAAGCTAAACGTTCTCGTGGATACCCTGGATCTAGTGGTACATAAGCTCCACCTGCTTTGAGAATAGCTAAAAGTGCTACAACCATTTCTAAGGAGCGCTCTATGCAGATACCTACAAGAGTTTCTGCTCCTATACCTAGTGTTTGTAGATATTGTGCCAGTTGATTAGCACGACTATTTAAATCTCTATAGGTGAGATGCTGATTATTAAATATTAATGCTACAGCATCAGGTGTTTTCTCAACCTGTGCTTCAAACAACTGATGAATACACGCTTGCTGAGGATAATCTGTTTGAGTCTTATTCCACTCGATCAGTAGGTCTTTTTCGGATTCTTTCAAGATAGGTAATGTTAAATTATATCGTTCTAAGTTATTATCTGATGATAATGATGTTTGACACTCAGTTACCAAAAATTGATTTTTATTTTTAGCTAATGAATCAGTTATTGCTTTCATATTTTATTTCCGCAAAAAATAAATCTTTTTGCAAAACTTGTAGTTTTTAAGTAGTGCTGCATTTTTAACTCAACAAATGTCAAGTTTAACGTTGCAGCTAATGTTACTACTAAACTATACAAAATCAGAATTATTACTGAGTAAAAAATACTAAGGTTTGTTCTAAAATTCATATTGAGAGATACTTTTATATAGATATAGATTTTTGGATAAGCCAGTAACCTATGTAAGTTGACTACGATATTGTTTCGAGATAAATAAGTAACGATAACTTATGATGTCTGAAAAATAAATATAGCTCCAACACCACGCAAGATTTGTTTAAACACTAGTATTTTTAATTACCTTTTTTAGCCATATTTCTAATTTTTAAATTATATTTCAAGACTAATTTGACAAGAAATCATGCCGCAATCCTATAATGTTTATATGGAAAGGCACTGACTCTTAGATTTAGTTTTTTTATTTTGACCTATTTCCTCAAAATCTGAGTTATTTTCAATACATCTTCATTGAAAATTAAAACTTTAGAGGTGATTTGCAATGAGAGTATTAACTGTACGTTAGCTTATTTGAGAGGATAAGAAGAATCAATGCCTTGATGGGCAAGCAAGACAGCGATTTTACCAGCCGATAAGCAAGCAATGGAATCCTTTTGGAGGTAGGTTGAACTCCAGGCTATGACCATCAAAATTTTTTGTGCCCTAATTCTACTTATTAATACTTAATACTTTCAATATTTTATAGTACAAAACAGTTAGGACTTATACAATTGGCATAAATCTTTGTAAGGCATTAGTCGGTTGTAGGGGCGTATAGATGTACGTCCCTCTCTAAGTATTCGTGTCATGTATATTGTAAAATATTAAGCTGTTCTACATTTAACTTGGATGATTAGGGCGAGCATAACTAGAACAGCTTTAAGAATCACAGGATAAAACAGGATATCAAAGGCGAGGGAGTATTACTCCCCCGCAATAGCCAACTTACTACAGCTTAATTGTTGAATTTAAAGCTGTAATCGTAATCATCTTTAGGTTAAATTACACTAGCTGAGAAAACGAAGTCATTTGCTGTGAGGCTAGTCGATGTAACTCCAACCAATGAAGCCAACTCTGTATTTCCGGCTTTCACCAAAGTATCGCTACCCTGTTGCAATAGTGTTAAAGCACTAAATTGAGTAACACCAATACCGCCCAGTCCGATTTTATCAATGGCGATCGCAAAATCAGTCACAATGTTCTTGCTAGTTGGCAGACTGGCGTTAGCAATCCAAAATTGGTCAGCACCAGTACCACCAGTTAAGCGATTACCGCCCTGTTGACCAGCAAATAGCACATCATCACCATCGCCACCAAACAGGGAATCATTCACACTAGAGAAGAGTTTGTCATCGCCAGAACCACCGTAGAGGCGGTTATTGCTACCGTTACTCTTGAGGGTATCGTTACCAGAGCCACCGAAGGACAGTTGACGCGAACCTTCAACGACTGTGAGAGTATCAGCACCTGCGCCTCCAAACAAATTATTACTACCATTGGCTTCCACTACAGCAACTTCGTCATTACCATTGCCACCATCGGCACTAGTGTTACTAGCAGGGCCATTTATGCCAATAAAAACTTGATCGTTACCATCTCCTGTGGATACTGAAGAGCCACTGCCGACTAGTACCGTATCTTCACCAGTCCCAGTCACGATTGTGTTATCTTTAGTACCTTCTACAAAGTCTGCGCCGTCACCTGCAAATAAAGTTTGATTCGGCTTGAGGGTGACATCATCACTACTGGTAGAACCAAATTGAAGGTCTAGTGTTGTTAGTCCAACAGTGCGACCATCAAACCCTGCGGCTGTAAAGTACTGGGTATTGCCTACACTCTGAAAATCCAGAATTGTTGCTTGGCCATTAGCAGTTTCTTCCGAAGTCAAGACTTCTTTAGTGGAGGGAACTACATCTAGGCTTCCCACCAATGCTTCTGTAATAGCACGACCTTTCAAATCGCCATTACTGGGAATATCTAACTCTAAAATTCGAGCAAGTGTAGGCGTTACATCAGCATTACTAACAGGTGCGTAGTCCACATAGCCTTGTTTAAAGTCGGGGCCAATAGCCTCCATGTTATTGAAGGTATCACCTCGACCAAAGCTGCCATGCATCCCCTGTCCTTGCTGCAAAGTTGTATCAGCAATTTCTACTTGAGCTTGAGGGTTGTTTGGGTTGCTTGGGTCGGTGCTAAAGGTTTTGAAGTTGATAACTATAGATGGAACTGGTGTTTTAGCATCACCTTTTAGCCCGATCGCACTTAGTGGTAAAGCGCCTGGGATGTCTCCATAAGCATCGTCTACAAAAATCCCACTGATGTAATCTTTTTGCGAAAGCAAATTTACTACCTGTTTGGCTAAGTCAGCATTGCCATTGGGCAGATAAATCAGGTCAGATCCACCATTGGCAGCTACAACTATCTTTGTACCTGGGTCAAGTTGGCCATTAATTACCTCACCTGTACCACCAATTACACCATTCCCAGAAATAGGACGTTGGCCTTTTGTAGCATCAACAGTTGCATACTGGATCTGGTTGAGGTCTGGGGGAAGGGTTGTAGGGTTAGGATCGTATAAGGGTAGACCGAGATCGTGAGCCAAATCAATTGCAACAAAACCTGCTGGTAGAAATCCCGGATTTACACCCGCATAAGTTTGGGTGGCAGCATAACTTGTAGTTTTTGTGCCTTGGCTATCAATAGCTTGTTTGCTGATGGTAGAAAAACCGTGGTCAGCAGTAATAAAGACATCAGTAGTCTTGTCTAAGCCAGTGCTTTTAAGATAGTCAAGAAGCTGCTTTAAATTATTATCAGCATTTTTGACCCCAGCTTTGGAAGTAGAGCCATTAATGCCTGGTGTCAAGGTGTTTAAGCTATCACCCTGATTATGTTGACTACCATCGGGATCTCTTGACCAGTAAACCAATGCAAATGGTTTACCATCTTCCTGAAACTTGGGTAAAATTACTTTGGTAGTGGCATCTGCAAAATATTGTTGTTGAGCGACATTGGCATTTAGAGTCCCTGGAGTTGTATTGTTACCAGCTGGCTGGACTCGCGTTGTCGGTTTTACATCTAGACCAGCCGCTTGTAAACGAGCGACAATATCTGGATCGAGTGGAACAGCAGAAGGTGAACCTGCGGCTGTAGGCGGCGGGGTTGCACCATTTGTAGTGTCATCAATAATAATTGTATCAGGAGTAGGAATAGTACCTGTAGTACCACCTTCTCGGTTAACTTGTGTGACATCTTGGATGGCAACTGGGCCTAGTTTACCAACTGCTGCTGTGTTGAAACCCTGCGATCGCGCGTAAGCTAAGAGTGACTCTTCATCTAAAAAGTTGTTACCGGGGAACTTTTCATCTATATCCCCCAGAACAGGATCGCTTTCAATGAACGGGGTGACACTACCATTAGCATTAGGGCTAGGAAAACCAGTGTAGATGGTGTTGCTAAAATCACCTGTATCGCCAAGATAATGCCCAGTTGCGATCGCAGAAGCATTCGGGGTGGTAAATGTGGGAAATAATGAATGGCTATTGGCGAAACTAACTCCCTGCTGACGGACACTATATAAAGTTGGGGTATCAATAGGGTTTACAGAACCGTTACGCAATCCATCCGCAACAAAAATAATGACATTTCTACCATTGCCATTTGTATCAGCCATGCTTACTATTCCTTAAGTATTGTGAGCTACGATTAATCGCAGCAATTGTGTATCTGTATGAGCGATTAATTACGCTCAACCCAAGCAAAAAATTCTTGGCTACAGAAACCTAAATAGTATTTGGCGACAAAATGCTTAGTGTCCACACAAAATAGTGCAGACAATTAAATGAACTTAACTTTGGTTACTGTCTCAAAAGATAGTTGTTCAATGTTTAAGGAAAGTTATAAACAAGTTAAGATTTTGGACAAAAAAATCCCCAACTCCTCAAGAAGTCGGGGATCTAATCCTTTAGATAGAGAGCAAATCAAAATATGATTGCAATATCACTCTTTAGAGTTAGCAAAATCGCTACAGCTTAATTCATTTTGAACATTGAACCTAAGCTGTAATCATTCTTGAGCTAAACGACACTAGCAGAAAAAACGAAATCATTTGCTGTGAGGTTTGTTGATGTAATTCCAACTAATGAAGCCAACTCTGTATTTCCGGCTTTCACCAAAGTATCGCTACCCTGTTGCAATAGTGTTAAAGCACTGAATTGAGTAACACCAATACCGCCCAGTCCGATTTTATCAATGGCGATCGCAAAATCAGTCACAATGTTCTTGCTAGTTGGCAGACTGGCGTTAGCAATCCAGAATTGGTCAGCACCAGTACCACCAGTTAAGCGATTACCGCCCTGTTGACCAGCAAATAGCACATCGTCACCATCGCCACCAGACAAGGAATCATTCACACTGGAGAAGAGTTTGTCATCGCCAGAACCACCGTAGAGACGGTTATTGCTACCGCCACTAATGAGGGTGTCATTACCTGAGCCACCAAATAATGATTGACGAGAACCTTCAATTACGGTAAGACTATCATCACCTGCCGCTCCAAGTAAATTATTACTACCACTAGCTTCCACTACGGTAATAACATCATTACCATTGCCACCATCAGCACTGGTATTTTGAGCCGGGCCATTTTGACCAATAAATATCTGATCGTTACCATCTCCTGTGGATACTGAAGAGTCGCTGCCAGCTAGTACCGTGTCTTCACCGTTTCCAGTCTGGATTGTGTTCCCTTTAGTACCTTCTACAAAGTCTGCTCCGTCACCTGTGAATAGGGTTTGATTTGGCTCAACGGTAATATCATCGCTGGTAGTAGAGCCAAAGTTAATTTCTTCAGTTTGAGGTTGACCTAAACCAGGAGCAAGGTTAAGGGGCTTCTCCAACTTCAGCAGTAGAATTTCATTGTTATCTATGACTGGATTTTGAGGATCATTTCCAGGACGACCTGTAGAGAAGGGATAATTGTTGTCATTAGCAACCAAAATGGTGTTTTTGTCAACAACTAAAACGTTTTCAATTGTGACAAATGGGAAGTCGAATGTGGTCTTACCATCCCCATTCAGGTCCTTGGGGTCTTGGATATTTAACAAGTCTGCAACTTCTTCTTTGGCTACATAACCATTAGAATCTGCTTTAGACAAGTCAATTTTGTAGATCCGCTTGAATTTAGCTGAGGCTCCTTGACCATTATCCCGCTCAATGACTAGATACTCATTATCGTTAATGACTGCTAAATCCCCGATCGCATTTGACGGATTATCCAATCTATAGTATAGTTTTTTATCAGTGTACTTGTGGCTAGCAAGGTCAAATTCGTTAATCCGCAAAGCACCAGGAGTATCGCCTTGAACTGTACCCTCTAGCAGCATATAGAGCTTGGTTTTGCTGGCGTTAATTGCTCCACCTTCAAAACCTTTGGAGCCACCCAAGTTAGCAAAGGCATCTCCTGAAAGCACATCAGGATTTTGTGGCGATCGCACCACATTATACTGAGGATCATCTCTGAGTTGATCCCGTACTTCATCCGCGATATCTGGGAAATCACTAAATAGTGCGTCTACACCTAATTGATAGAACTGCTGAATTTCTAGCTCTAGCTTTCCTTTGTAATCTGCTGCTAAATACTGATCTTCCGCCCGGAAGGTGTAAGGATGAACCTGCAACCCTGCGTTGTGAGCATCTTGAATTAAGGTTGAAGGAGGTAATGTAGTCTTATCAGCATCATTAACTGCTCCATCCCCATTCACATCATCAGCTTTGCCATCACCATTAGCATCAGTACCTTTGACGCTAACAATCATCCGCTTCCAAGGACCAAGGCCATCAGCATAAGTGGCAACTTCAGCCAAGCCTTCTGGAGTTCGCAAGTCGCCATAGGTGCGAGTGTCACCACTGACTTTCAAATCATAAGGCTGACTTTCGATGATTTTGCCGTTGATATCAATGTCACTTGCATCTAGCAATTGAACTAGGGGAATATCCACTCCAGCCGCAGGCATGATGGTATCATGTAGTTCCTTGAGGTTGCCCACTTCAAAGGACTGGATGAAGATCCGACTTGGATCAGTGAAGTTATTTGCCTTGAGCGTATCAATTAATAACTGGCTGATGTTTCTGTTGATTTTGTCCGTGGTGCCGACATAAGTAGCTTCATCGGCCAAATAGGTTGGATGCTTAGTTTCAGGATAGATGCCAATCTTTTTACCTGTGTCGGCTTCTACTTGCTTAACCAAGTTGATGATTTCTGTGAGGGTAGGAATTTCAAATTGACCATCAAAGGAGTGATCTCTAAAAGGTAGACGTTCTTCTGCGCGTAAAGTTTTGATTTCAGCTAAGGTGAAGTCTTCAGCAAACCAACCTGTAATTGTGTTGCCATCTAAACTTACCGTTTTCTTGCGATCGGCAAACTCTGGATGTTTGTAGACATCTGTGGTTGTGTTGCTGAAATTGACAGTGCCATCAGCGTTCAAAACTGCTAAAGCTGGCTCATGACGAGCAATTAGCACACCATCTTTTGTAACTACTAAGTCAGGCTCAATAAAGTCAGCACCTCGCTCAATTGCTTGCTTATAAGACTCTAAGGTATGTTCTGGACGATAGCCACTTGCACCTCTGTGACCAATAACTTTAGGTGCTTCTCCATCTAATGTTTTGAATTGGTCGGGTGTAGCGATCGGAGCCTCTAATAACTTACCACTGGCATCAAAATGCAGCAGGTAGGGGCCAAACTCTTCTCCAACCCAAATTGTCCCGTCTTTATCAAAGACGAATGATTCTACATCAAAGTCTGCACCAGTCAGTAATCTTCCAGTAGTTCCCTCATTCACAATTTGGAAAGGAACTTTGTTGTTAGGGTCAGACAGTTGAATGTAGTCTAAAACTTTAACGCTGCCGTCTCCATTCTCTGTTCCCTTAAAATTCGGGTCTACACGATTGATTCTTAGCAGAAAATCTTCGCTATTATCTTTGCTACCGTAACCGTTATCTGACAAGAAGTACAAAGAGTTACTGTTAGCAAATTGGACACCGCTAAAGCCTTGTATTGGCTGTCCGGGGAAAGGCCCGGTTCTACCATTGGCTGAAATTTCTGCACCAGAAGCTGGGCCATCACTAAAGGTATCAGCAGGTAAAGAAGCAAAACCTACTAACTCAACTTTTGGCACTATTGAAGCAAACATCGTCTGATAGATGTGGGTTTGATCGTTTAAACCCGCAATTCCAGGAATATCAGAACCGTAGGCGTTATAACCTTTACCTACTAAGCTATTTAACACTTCAGAACCAGCACCTTGGTAGTAAACAGGTACCGGACGGTTGGTGTGAGTTCCCCAACCATACTTGACAGTGGGATCAGATCCCCAGTAGTGCCCAACTTCTGCTGGAGTATCCAAATTAGTTAATGCTTCAGCACCTTGATTTTGTACTAAAGTTGGAAAATCACCGTCGAGAGTCAGGTAGTGATCGTGGTCAGCTGTAACAATTAGTAGGTTTTCATCCCAACCACCATTGTTATTGATCCAGTCAATCGTAGATCCAACTGCCTTATCGAAGTCCAACGTGGTGCCGATCAAGTTGTCTATGTTGTTATCATGGGCAGACCAATCGATATCGCCACCTTCAACCATTAACCAGAAACCATCAGGGTCTTTAGCCAATACATCTAATGCAGCATTTGTCAAGTCATTGAGCGTTGGGTTTTCGTTAACCTCTTTGGCAATGAAAGATGCATCCGTCTCTCCAGGCAGCAGTGGACGTGTAGTGTCCACTTTGGCGTTATCACCTTGGTTAGCGAAAACGCTGAACATATCTAAACCAGTGGTGCTGTAGTCACCGTTGGCAGAACTGACAGGCAAGTTACCATTTTGACCACGCGCACCGTACAGACCGAAGAGGCGATCGCCTTTTTCTGGATCGATTGTCGCCGCAGTTTCAGCAAGTTTCTGGGCGGCGTTCTCACCCCGCTCTAAAAAGGTGTAATCGTAGAGGTTGTTTGTGGGTTTAGTGCTAAGTTCTGTATAAGTAGATTGACGAATGAATTCATTGCTCGTATTCGGCTCAACCCCGTTTGGTAGTAAATCTCCAGGAGCAGAGAGTGGGTGTCCACCACCAAGTAATACCGTCGGTTGATAGACACGGAGTTGCTGTTGCAGGATGTTGTCTAATGCCGGATAGTCAGCATCATACTTGCTGCGACGATTAACGTTGGCAGCAGCAGCGGCAGGTGTTGCATGATCAATGGGAACTGAAGTTACTAAACCAGTAGATTTACCAACTTCGTTCGCAGTTTTGAGAATTGTTTCTAAAGGATTCTCGAAAATATCAACGCCAACAGCGTTATTGTAGCTTTTAACGCCAGTGTACAGAGTTGTTGCGGTGTTTGCAGAGTCAGGATAACTGTACTTAATATATTCAGGATCATTACCCGGAGTCCAAGGGTTAACGCCACCTCTGCTAGGGTCATAACCTACTAGGTTCCCAACAGCACCATCACTGACTTTTGCGCCACCTGTTGGGGTATTGCCTGGGTTAGAAGTTGGATCAAAGGTGAAACCAGAGCGAACTGGGCTTTCTCCTGTGATGGGATTAGTCCCGTCAAGAGCCGAATTACCAGTGCTAAAAACTCCATTACTACCAGCGATCGTTGTCCCGTAGGTGGTTGCTAAACCGTAGCCTTGGAGTGTTTGAAAGTTGAGTCCTTGACCTTTACCTTGTGTATAAAAATCACTTAGGTTAGCACCTGTCTTACCATTTTGAATCTCTTTGTAGATGGACGCAGCACGAGCCATTTCCCAGCCCATACCATCCCCAATCATTATGATGACATTCTTAGCCATGAAAGAGAATCTCCCTGTGTTTAATTGTTGAGATGGTCTTCGCTCTAGTGAAATAAAAAAGTAATATGGTGAGGAAAAACTAATAGTTTTAGGCTGAAAAAATGTAATTGACTTGTCAGCTTTTTGAGTCTGAATTATTAAATCTCAACCACCACTACAATTGCCATTCCCCTAGAGCTTTTTAGTATCTTAATTAACAATGCCAATCGCATATTAATTAAGATACATAGCAAAAGTTGTGAATAAATTGTGGACTGGTTAAGAAATCTTGTATTGCAATCTTGTACCTAATATGCAATTAACAAATATGTCTATATTTTTGATGGCATGAAAAATTATTTTTTATACATTGAGATGATGTATCTTTTGTAACTTTCGTCAAATAATAATTTCTTTATAACCAATACGCTTGGGTTAAGGGCTACTTCTACTTGTACAAAATCGTGGGTTTTGAGACGCGATAAATCGCCGTCTCTACAAGTGTTTTGGTCTTATCTGAACTGTATTGCTTTATAACCCTTCTCTTTAATTGCTTTTGCAATAATGATTGAGTACAGCTTCATTAACTTTTGCTGTGTAATGAAGCTGTAACAATTACAACAGGCAAACAAATTAACCTACAACACTGACAGAGAAAATAAAGTCATTTGCTGTGAGAATATTTGATGTAATTCCTGTCAATGAAACTAACTCAGTATTTCCGATTTTTACGATAGTATCATTACCCTGTTGTAATAGTGTCAGGGCATTAAACTGAGTAACATCAATACCACCCAGCCCGATTTTATCAATGCCGATCGCAAAATCAGTCACAATGTTCTTGCTAGTTGGCAAACTGGCGTTAGCAATCCAGAATTGGTCAGCACCAGTACCACCACTGAGGCGATTACCACCACCTTGACCAGCAAATAGTACATCATTGCGATCGCCACCAAACAGGGAGTCATTGACATTAGAAAAGAGTTTATCATCACCGGAACCACCATAAAGACGGTTATTGCTACCGCCACTTTTGAGGCTGTCGTTACCTGAGCCACCAAATAATGATTGACGAGAACCTTCAATTACTGTGAGACTATCATCACCTTCCGCCCCAAACAAATTATTACTACCACTGGCTTCCAGCACGGTAATAACATCATCACCATTGCCACCATCAGCATTAGTATTTTCAGCCGGGCCATTTTGACCAATTACAACTTGATCGTCACCGTCTCCCCCGGATACTGAAGAGCTACTGCCTATAAGCACAGTGTCATCACCTTTCCCAGCATCGATTGTGTTGCCTTCAGTACCCTCTACAAAATCTGCTCCGTCACCTGCAAAGAATGTTTTTTCTGGCTGAACTGTAACATTATCGTTATTGCTAGAACCAAAGCTATCGGGGAAAGTAGGCTGTGCAGTTGTCAGATTATTAGGTAGTTCGAGAATGCCGAGTTTTTCAGCAGCCGTATTACCCGTAATGTTGAAGTCGTTGTCGTTAATCAAGGCTAGGGTGTTGGGTGCTACCAGTGCCAGACCTTCTAATTTTTCCACCCCGGTGTAACCCAACTGAGCAGCATTAGCAATCAAGCTCTTGCTGACAGGGTTAATATTGGCAGTAGTTAACTCCGCAGAGGTAAGTTGTTCAATAGTTTTACCAGTTGGCAAGGTAAAGTTAGCAGGGTTGTTAATGTTAGTCGCCCCGGCTAAATCAATTTGGTAAATCAGTTTATTGCCAGCAGATGTACCATTGTCATCTCGTTCAACTACTGCAAATTTGCTATTGCCCAAGGAGACTGCATCGCCAATTTTATCAGTTCCCGGTAGACCTTCTAGGCGATATAAATACTCTCCTGTTACCTGCTTGGTGACAATATCAAACTCCAGAATTCGCAGGTTGAGAGAAGCTTTGGAAGTCGCATCATTGGCGACATCTGGACTATCAATTGGACTCTGGATAAAGGCATATAATTTATTACCTTCCAGTGCTACAGCTTCAAACCCCCGGTTATTGCGGCGTTGGGCATAAACTGCTGGTAAAACCTCAGTGCCAAAAGTTCCAGCTGGTTGATCTGGGTTGGGTGCAGTGGCAGTTCCTTGAGGGATAAAACGGTCAATCAGCTTACCATTAACATCAAAGTGGTAAATTGCCGGACGGTATTCATCTACCATCCAGTAATCTCCATTTTCTGCAATTACAATTCCTTCTAAGTCAGCACCTAAAGGATCGTTAGCTAAAACATTATTGTCTAAGTCAACAGCAATTTCATCTGTATAGGCTAAACCGTTTCCTACAGCTTGCAAGTTAGGCAATCCCGTTAATGGCGTTGTTCCGTCTTGGCGAAATAGCTTTGTTCTGTTGGTAATGGTGATTTCGCCTGTGGTGCAGTTGAGTTCAAAGCTAACTATTTCTGGCTGGAAATTGGGTAATAAAAATGGTCTTTTGACACCATCAGGTTCTCCATTGGGGCCCCGATCTGTGTTAGTGACAAATTTTAGGTTGCCATTTGCTGCAAACCCTTGGAAATACAGCCCAGAAAAACCACCTAACAAAATATCTTGACCTTTAGAAGTCGTGTCTAACTTCGGTAGGTTTGCAAATTCATAAATAGTTAGCTTGGGTTGGGCAACAGGATTGCGGGGATCGTAACTAGTGGTGTCGATATTTAAAGAATTGGGGAAGGCATTGGCTATATTTTCCCAACGCACCAGCTTAAAGTTAGAACTGACATTTTCCTCTTCACCTTCATCGCTAACTATTTTGGCAGGTTCATTAGAGCCATCTTGAGTCACAAATAAACCAAATGGGAAGTTAGGCCCCAGTGGTACATTAATTACATCTGCACCATCTGACTCTTGTACACTGTCAATCGCCCCATTGTTACCAACAGCAAAATTACCCACGTATTCGTTGTTACCTTCACGCGTGTAGGCAACAAAGGTATTGTCACCTTGGCTAGATGCTAATAAGTAGCCTTTGCCATTTTTGCCGTAATAAATGGTCAGTCCTTCTACGTCATCTGTGAGATAAGTACCACCTAAATCTCTGACTTGATCAACTAGCTTGCCAGTTGTGCCAGTGTTTGGTTCTGCTTGAAACTTGATACTGCTGGCGAAATATTGCTTAACCTACCGACTGAGCCATAAGCTTTGCAAATTGCGAAGTTCGCGTGGTCGCTTGTGGAACACCGGACAGCCAGTGAAAGATGCGCTTGAAGTTAATTGCCGTTGCTATCATCAAATGTTGCAGATGAGTTTTCGCTAATCCAATATATCGAGCATGGCGGAGTCCATGAGCGCGAATGCTTTCAGAGAGAGTAGCTTCAATTCCAGCCCGTCGAGCATAGTCTGCTTTATACTCGTCAGTCATTGCTTGTTTTCGTGCAGCTTGCAATGCTTTGTACTGTGCTTCTTTCCGAAGTGTAACCAACCGTCGCTTTTCTTTGGTGCGAGTACACAGATGCAGGCTGGGGCAATTGGCGCAGTCAGCTCGTGCAAACTTAATTTTAATTACCTC